>NZ_JBQKLJ010000001.1:0-476215 GCF_052116285.1 Collinsella sp. Sow4_E3 | reverse complement strand
GTCCTTTCCTAGAACCTGTTGTTGTGGTGATTTCAGATTCTAGGACGAAGGCCGTTCTTCGTTAAACGAGCGCTAGGGTGTCACCCTTACACCAACATTTTCGACGCGATCGCTGGGACCCCGATGAGGTCCTGCCGTTGCGCTTGGTCCGACCGCCGCAGTAGGGGCAATAAACGGCCTTCATGGGCACCTCTTCCGAAAGGGTATTTAACGGTTCCGGAAAAGGTTATCTACCTGCGGTAACGATAGGCAACCGGACACACATTCTGTCCGAGCGGTTAAAAGCGGGCACGGAATTTATACGGCTGAAAAAGGGGCATCGACCTGCGCCGATGCCCCGAACGTGGACACACATTTTGTCCTATAAGCCTATTTGGCAATTTGTGCAAAACGTCTTTACTATCTAGTTAACTCAAAAATTAAATTTTAAACTCATGTCGGCCCCGGTACCAAAACAGTATAATTAAGGAGTTGTTTCGCGATATTCAGCATTGCACAAGCGTACAAATATTCAATTTAGTAATCAAGTTTGTACAACGTGAACCCATTAGCTGAACCCATACTCTCGATTTGCATTCTATCTGTAGAGAACTGTAATAAATCCCTACTGGAGACAACAAATCTCACTCCGAGCGTCATGAGATCGTCTACAGTCAAATCAACAGAAAACAAATCAGGCTGAGGCGAAGTGAAAGATGTCGAAGGGGCAAATACATTAGCAACAATATGAGCATAGCGATTATATGCGTATTCATCTTCATGTTTGGGGTCGATTAATTCCCAACGCTTTAAATCGGGGTACGCATTCGTAGAATTAATAACTGGCGCTCCATAGGAAGCGCAAAGGTTTGCAACAGTCCACGAGCCGTCAACGACCCATTTATCTGACAGCCCCTCTTCGTCTGTAAAACGATCAACAAGGGACGCTAAAGAGGTATCGATGACTGGCGCAGCACCGACTTGGATTGGATTTATGCAGAAACCAGGAATTACACCAAAACAAATAGCAAATAAGACAACTAAACTCGCATCTTTTCTATTAAACGAATAGGAACCAAACAAAATACAAGAAAGCACACACAATAGAACTAACATAACAATGTAAAGCTTCCTAGATACGAGAAACTCACCCGAAAGTAAGTTAATAATTTGAAATGCGAAACTGAGAGCAATCCCAATTACCAAGAAAATAGGAAGGTAATCTACACCAATACTATGCGCATGAAGCTCCCTGATCCTTTTAATTGAAATCAAAAAAAGGAGAAGTTCTAGGTAACCCATCGGAAATAATAGTCGAGTTGTAGGAACGTTGTACATCAGAGTCAACCGACTAATAATCGGCGGGAATCCGAAGAATGCAAAAATCAGAAAGAAAACCTGCAGCGCTAAAAGGGTTATTTGTTGTCCATCACGTTTTTTAATAAGACAAAGAGAAGATGCAATCGTTCCAAGAGGGAAAAAGCAAAGTATAGTTGCCATTTCACATTCATTTAAAACCACTGGTGCATCAAAAGAATAAAACAAAGGAAGTGCGTAAGAAAATAGCTCCGGAAGACCCCTTCCCCCTGTTTCAAAGCGTGCGCCAGGATAAACCGTATTAACAACGGAAGCCATGGCCTCAGAGGACTCAGAAAAAGCAAACAATACAAGACTTGCCGAAATTATCAAAGTAGCAATCAAAACTAACGTATCAACGATTGACCACAAGAGCATTTGCTGGCAATCATCCGAAATGAGCTTCTGATAGTAGTCGTAAACTTGAAAAATACCCATAGCAGCAAAAATAAAGAAAAAGGGAACCATCCAAGCTGGATACATAAGCACTATGTAACAACCGCACAACCATGCAATAGTCACAATCGAAATAAGCCTAGTTGCTCTTATTTGAGTAAACAAAGCCTTGTTTAATAGCAGAACAAGTGCCTGGCCATAAAGGATAACCTCACCAGTACCCCACCATTGAATCAACGGCGAAAAACAGAGTAGGCAGGAAAATAGCAAACTCAATGACTTTGATCTGATTAAGAGGAAAGCACAATCAAAGGAGACAAGTACCATCAGGCATAACTTAATTGACCAAGAATATGCTAGGCCTAATTCAAATCCAAATAGCAAATAACCCCATAAAGTAGGTCGAAATAGAGTAATAACACTCCAGCATGCAGCGCCATACACCATTCGAACATCGGTCGAATCTCCTCTTAAGATTTCCGATATTGGAGCATAATTATTATGAGACTGTGATAACTGAAATAAAGTTCCGACCGAAAACTCATCGCTTCGAAGGGATCTAGGTATTCCCCAAACAGGCGATCCACTATTTTCAGGGAGCATAAAACTCCACATGCCAAGGGATGAGCCACTAATCCTAAAAGCCACAGCCAGAAGCGCTACTGATATTCCGATTATCCATCTATACTTAAATAGAAAATCACCTTTGTACTCCACCAATTTGATAGCAGAAAGAAGGAAGATAACGGTCAATCCACCAATAAAGAGAATTGACATTCTGCCATTTGTTGCAAAATTAATTACATTATCAGATGCACTATAAAAGCAATTAACGTAATTAACGAACAATGCTAAATATATAAGTGAAAATGAGAGAGATAAGAAAAAAAAGGCACCCTGATACAGTGAACGGAAATTACGGGATGTGTTGCTTTCTTTATTATCTGGATAACGTTTTTTCATATTTGCGGTCATAAAATCCATTTCTTTATAATCCTGATCGTTTCCGTAGAGAATCATTCTCATTTTCAAGTATCGCAATACGTTGAGTTAAGTTCTTGCAAGCCGTAACGAGTCTGCTGATCGCAATACTGAGAGATAGAGAAATCATCAATAAAAGTACTACGGCGACGAGAAAAGCAAAATTCGAAGGGCTAATAAACCCGATACAGCCTGAAATTCGATAAATCAACTCCGGAAAGCAAACGCTAAATAGCGCCACCACGCACAGGCAGAGCCATAGTAACGAGTACTTTAAAAGTAGCTTTCCTTTGCCGACTAAAGAGACGACATAAAAGAAAAGGCCACTAAAAATTACGCCAGCGCCCACGCGAATTATCATACTCATTAGTGAGCCGCCTTTCTATAAACAAAACAGGCCATGGAAATTGCAAGCGAAACCTTAATCATATAATAAATTGAAGAAAGGCCAGAAATTGATGACACTCCGCCCTGCCTCTCGCGCATAAGTACAGGAACCTCAACCACTGAAAGACCAGTTTTTAATGCTGCGGCAATAGATTCAGGCTCAGGATAATCATCTGGATAGTCCCTACAGAACAGATCTATGGCTTTTTTGCCGCACGCGCGAAATCCAGAAGTAGGATCTTTAATCATCTTTCCGGTAAATAATCTCAACCAACCAGAAAGCCATCGGATACCTACTCTCCTTAAAAAAGTAGACTGAAAGCCTTCCGTGGGAACGGCAAATCTGGAACCAATGGATAAATCGGCACCATCAATAACCGGCTCGATTAGGTTCCCAATATAAGAAGGATCATGCTGCCCGTCACCATCAACCTGGACATCAATATCATAACCATGCCTGAGCGCATATTTATGACCGGCCTGAACAGCACCACCGATGCCCAAATTTTGCGGAAGGTCAAGGACATTAAATCCATGTTGACGGCAGATAGATAGAGTTTTATCGGTTGAGCCATCATTCACCACTACATAATCATAGCCAGCTTCAACAACCGATGAAACAGTCTGAACGATATTGGCTTGCTCATTATATGCAGGAATGATTACAAGCACTCTCAACATGTCATCCATTAAAACCCCAACGATCCACATCGGACCTATATTGAAAATAGAACCTGCTTAATTTTATCCAAACAAACCAATCTCGAGAAATGCTCACGATAATAATTGAAGCCATTAGATCCTAAAGCTTCAATAGCGTCTTTATTCATTGAAGCAATTTTAACCATGTTGTTAGCAAGTGCATTAACGTCTGAAGGATTGGAGACGAACCCGCATCTAGCAGAACGAACCGCATTGGCCCCTTCACCGCGCATTACGGCAAGTATTGGTTTCGAAGACGCCATGCAACTTGAAATTTTCGCCGGAATAGTAAGCTCTAACTCGGGATTGTCAGCAAATGGTGCAATCATTGCCGTTGCAATATCTGAATACATGGGCACGACCTCGGGATCCACGCGCCCCAAAAACAAAACAGAACTATCAAGCCCCTTGCTTAAAACGAGCTTCTGCAGTTCTGCCCTAGACATGCCATCGCCAAGAATTAACAGCTTCATCTCGATAGGGCTCTCTGAAATTGCACGCGAGAACGCTTCAATAACCGTATCAAGCCCTTGGGCGGGGGTTATAGAACCAGCAAATAGGAATACGCATTGATTTTTGAATTGCGATCTCAGTTCCGATGAGACAATCTTTTGCTCGTAACTTTCCTCGCAATGTTGAGGTATTACGTCTATCGAAACATCAGAATTCAAAGGCTTGACTCTATGAAGCAGGTTATCAGCCAAAGAGTCGCTCAAAGCAATCAGCTTATTGCAGGCCGCATACTGCTTGTCACAAAAAGATTTGGCAAAAGACCTCAGAAAACCGCTTTGGACATTCAAGACTGTGTAAAGGTTCTCGGGCCAAATATCCAAGACATAAGTTACTAGAGGACATTTATTTCGCCATGCAGCAACCCTTGCAGGAATTACCATCAAAATAGGACTTGTATTGTAGCAAAATACAACGTCATACTTTTTATTGAGCCTCAAAGCTCTAAAAGAAGCAGTAATTGGCCAGCTAATATAGTTCAGGAAAATGCGTATCGAAGTATTACCCTTACGACGGATTTCGCCAGACCGAAAAACGGACGCACCGAAATAATCGTCTCGACGGTGACCGAAATAACCATATCCATCAGACCATTCGCCTGAAGGATAATTAGGGATGCCACAGAGAACATCTACGCTTACTCCGTCTTCAACAAATCCCTTCACCAAGTCATTAATTCGAAAAGATTCCGGATAGAAATGCTGTGTAACAACAAGCATTTTCTTTCCAGCACATGAGCTAGTCATTAAATGCTCTTCCTCCACACCATCTTGTCAACGACGCCGGTGTAGCTCTGGATGATCTTGACCACCTTGGTTGACACGGTCTCGTCGGCGTAGTCGGGAACGGGCGCCTCGGGCAGCGAACCCTCCGCGTCGAGCTCGACGGCGGTGTGGACGGCCTGGAGCAGGCCGCGCTCGCTGATGCCGGCAAGCGTGAAGCAGGCCTTGTCCAGGGCCTCGGGGCGCTCGGTGGAGGTGCGGATGCACACCGCCGGGAACGGGCGGCCGACGCTCGCGAAGAAGCTGGACTCCTCGGGCAGGGTGCCGGAGTCCGACACCACGGCGAAGGCGTTCATCTGCAGGCAGTTGTAGTCGTGGAAGCCCATGGGCTCGTGCATGCGCACGCGCGGGTCCAGCTTAAAGCCGGTGGCCTCCAGGCGCTTGCGGGAGCGCGGGTGGCAGGAGTACAGGATCGGCATGTCGTATCTCTCGGCCAGCGCGTTGATGGCGGTGAACAGGCTCGTGAAGTTGGCCTCGGTGTCGATGTTCTCCTCGCGGTGGGCCGAGAGCAGCATATAGCGCTTGGGCTCCAGGCCGAGCTCGGAGAGGATGTCGGAGGCCTCGATCTTCTCAAGGTTGGCGCGCAGGACCTCGGCCATGGGCGAGCCCGTGACGTAGGTGCGCTCGGGGGCGCAGCCGGTGTCCTTCAGGTAGCGGCGTGCGTGCTCGGAGTAGGCCAGGTTGACGTCGGAGATCACGTCGACGATGCGGCGGTTGGTCTCCTCGGGCAGGCACTCGTCCTTGCAGCGGTTGCCCGCCTCCATGTGGAAGATGGGGATGTGCAGGCGCTTTGCCGCGATGGCGGACAGGCAGCTGTTTGTGTCGCCCAGGATCAGCAGTGCGTCGGGCTGGACCTGCACCATGAGCCTGTAGGAGGCGGCGATGATGTTGCCCACGGTCTCGCCCAGGTCCGCGCCCACGGCATCCAGGTAGACGTCGGGGTCGGCGAGCTCCAGGTCGCGGAAGAAGATGCCGTTGAGCGTGTAGTCGTAGTTCTGCCCGGTGTGCGCCAGCAGGCAGTCGAAGTGGCGGCGGCACTTCTTGATGACCTCGGACAGGCGGATGACCTCGGGGCGGGTCCCCACGATGATCAGCAGCTTCAGGCGGCCGTCGTTATTAAAACAAATATTGGAATTCATAGTTTTCCCTAAAAGCCGAGTCTAGTATTTAGCCAACAACAATGAGGCGGACAGCACGTCACCACATTCAACAAGTTTTGAATCGTCCCTATGCAAGGTCTCGGAGCATCCACCGACATCGTAACAAACGACCGGAACCCCACAAGCCTCAGCCTCAAGATTGACCGTAGGATAATTATCTTCGTATGTTGGATTGAATAGAACGGAGGCAGAACTATAAAGTGAGGCCAACTCTATCTGAGAGTCGGTTCGTGGAATACCAACCACCCCCGGAGGTAGTTGCCTCATCTGCTTAACACTCAGCCCAACCAACACAATAGAATACTCGGACTTGTCAAGCTTATCTGCAAGGGCAAAAAAGTCTGAAAGACCCTTACGCTTGGACCATGGAGAGGCAACCCCTAAAATAATTTTCCTCGAATCAAGGCCGTATTTCTCCTTAACGCTAAAAACCTCACTATTGGATCGTGGCTTAAAAACGTTGAGATCAATCGTATTGTGTACAACCTCAATCGGATACTTTGATAAATAGCTACAAGCGACCAGTCCAGCCAGCCATTTAGAAGGGGTAATGATAGTCATTCGATTGGAAGGAAGCGAAGTGAAAATCGAACGTTTGGCCTCGTAGCTCCATTTACATGATGCAGAATTAATAGTTGGAGGATATCCCATGAGTTGAGGGCACCTCTTGGCGCCACAGCCAGTTTTCCATTGATTGCAACAAGAATAGGTGAAATAAGGGCAATGGCCGGTAAAAGCCCAGCAGTCGTGCAAAGTCCATACAACACGACAATCAGATCTCATCAACCATTGAAACAGTTTATCAATATTCAAATAGTAACCATGGAGGTTGTGCAAGTGAACCACATCAGGACCGAACTCATCAAGACGATGAATCAACGCGTCGGTTTGCCTCGCCGAATGAAAGCCCACCTTACCGTCAAGGAGAGTAAGACCAACGTCAAGTATAAAATTAGCCGATGACCCAAAACAGTATTCACTGACACTGCTTGCTGGCCTTTTTCTGCCCCAGCAAGCAAGCGATTCGTACCCCTGATCAATAAGAGCATGATGCTCCTTCATCATAATGCGCCCAGTGGATCCATTTGGAACGCTATTAATATGAGCGTATCTGGTCAAAACCTCTAGACTTCCTCGTAGTAGGTGTCGGGGCTCTCGGGGTCGAAGGGCTCGTTGGCCCACATGACCGTCACGAGGTCCTCGGTGTCGGACAGGTTGGTGATGGAGTGCGTGTAGCCGGGGATCATCTCGACCACGCGCATGTCGCTCCCCTTGACGACGTACTCGTCGACGGGGAACGGGTTGCCCCCGGCGTCCTCCCCCACCTTCCTCAGCTTGATGGAGGCGGTGCCGGAGACCACCAGGAACCTCTCCCACTTGCTCATGTGCCAGTGGTTGCCCTTGGTGATCCCGGGCCTCGAGACGTTGATGGAGACCTGGCCTCGCTCCGGCGTGCGCAGGAACTCCGTGAACGAGCCGCGGTTGTCCACGTTGGGCTTCAGGCCGTAGGCGAAGTGCCCTGGCTCGTAGTAGGACAGGAACGTGCTCCAGAGCTTCTTGGAGAAGGAGCCCTCGGACAGGTCGGGCACCGAGAGCGTCTCGCGGCTGTCGCGGAAAGCGCCCAGCAGGTAGACGATCTCGCCCAGGGTCTTCACGTCGGTCCCGGGGACGTAGCAGAACCCGTCACCGTCGACGCGCTCGAGGCCCTCGTAGCCGCAGCGGTGCTCCTCCCCCAGCAGGGCGCCCAGCATCTCGTCCACGAGGTCGTCGATGTAGAGGAGCTCCAGCTCCACGCTGGGGTCGTTCACGGTGTAGGGGCGGCCGTTGGCGATGGCGTCGCAGAAGGTCGCCACGGCGGAGTTGTAGCGCGGGCGGCACCACTTGCCGTAGAGGTTGGGGAAGCGGTAGATGAGCACCGGCGCCCCCGTGCGCTCCGAGTACTCCCGGAACAGGCCCTCCCCCGCGAGCTTGGACTCGCCGTAGACCGAGCCCTCGAAGCGGCCCGACAGGCTCGCCTGCGCGGAGCTGGAGAGCATGACGGGGCATTTGTTCCCGTGGCGCTCGAGCGTGTCCAGCAGCGTGGAGGCGAACCCGAAGTTGCCCTCCATGAACTCCGCCTGGTCCTTTGGGCGGTTGACGCCGGCCAGGTTGAAGACGAAGTCCGCGCGGGAGCAGTAGTCCTCCAGCTCCCCGGGCGTGGAGTCGACGTCGTACTCCATGACCTCGAGGGGAAGGAGAGGCTGGTATTTGGCGAGGCGGTCCTTGCCGTCGCGGATGTTCTTCAGCGCGCAGCAGAGGTTCCTGCCCACGAAGCCCCTCGCGCCGGTGACGAGGACGCGCACCCTACTGCACCGCCTCGTGCTCGCGGCCCTCGAGCGCCAGCTGCACGTACTCGGCGGTCTTGATCTTGGCGATGGTGCCCTCCACGTCGAGCCTCTCGGTGTTGTGGGAGGTGTAGGACTCGTCGGCCTGGGTCTCCACCTCGCCGTCGACGACGAACTTGTCGTAGTTCAGGTCGCGCGAGTCGCAGGCGACGCGGTAGTAGCCGCCCATGTCCTCGGCGCGCAGGCGCTCCTCGCGGGTCATGAGGGTCTCGAAGAGCTTCTCGCCGTGGCGGGTGCCGATGACCTGGGTGCCCACGCGGCCGAATACCTCCTGGACGGCCTCGGCGAGGTCGCCGATGGTGGAGGCGGGGGCCTTCTGGATGAACAGGTCGCCGGGGTTGGCGTGCTCGAAGGCGAACTGCACCAGGTCCACGGCCTCGTCCAGGTTCATGAGGAAGCGGGTCATGTTGGGGTCGGTGACCGTGAGCGGCTCCCCTTTCCGGATGCGGTCGATGAACAGCGGGATGACGCTGCCGCGCGAGCACATGACGTTGCCGTAGCGGGTGCAGCAGATGGTGGTGCGGCCGGCGCCGTTGCGGGCGTTGGCGTAGATGATGGACTCCATCATGGCCTTGGACTTGCCCATGGCGTTGATGGGGTATGCGGCCTTGTCGGTGGACAGGCACACGACGCGGTCGACGCCCTCGTCGATGGCGGCATGGAGCACGTTGTCCGTGCCGATGACGTTGGTGCGGACTGCCTCCATGGGGAAGAACTCGCAGGAGGGCACCTGCTTGAGGGCGGCGGCGTGGAAGATGTAGTCCACGCCGTGCATGGCGTCGCGCACGCTCTGGGCGTTGCGGACGTCGCCGATGAAGAAGCGCACCTTGGAGGCTAGCTCCGGTGACCTCTCCTGCAGGCGGTGGCGCATGTCGTCCTGCTTCTTCTCGTCGCGCGAGAAGATGCGGATCTCGGCCAGGTCGGTGTTCATGAAGTGCTTGAGCACGGTGTTGCCGAACGATCCGGTGCCGCCCGTGATCATCAGGGTCTTGTTATAGAAAGTACTCACTATAAATCTCCCACAAAATGTACAGACAATTATCTGAATAAAAACCCATTGCCTCTGACTTTTCTTTTTTCAAAGTATAAAGACAGGTAATTCAAAAAAATACCTGGGATTCTCAGGTAGTAGCTGAGCGTCTTGAGCGGTCCCATTGCACTAAGGAATTGCTTATAACCAGGCAATAAATCTAAGCGCTTTTCAGTAACAATCGCAACTCTGAGCTGAAACAGCCATTGACTCCTTAGACAATCAAAACCAATAGCTGAACCATAAAACTCCGCATTTCTATCAATTATCGCTAAGTGCTCCATTGCTATATCGGAGTACAAAGAGCGACTATTGTAATTAGTATCATTACCGGCTGTTATCGTTCGATAAACAGACATGACTTCGGGCAAAACAAGTACATCGCCCAACCGCAACGCAGCCACGCACCAAGTAAAATCCCAAACCATCCTGTTAAAGCAAAATAAATCTGCAAAGCTGGCATCCTGTGACAGATTCAAGTCAGTAAAAACATTCTTGTATATGGTCACGACATTGCTATAAGTTTTGTTTTGAAGAAAATCAGACAGCCTAACGCGCTGCCTTTTATGCACCCAAGAAGGATATTTGGCAAGAATTTCCCCCTCAGGATCAATCTCACTGATTAGATGGCTTGCGCCAATAAGCGAGTCGTCCTTTTCCAGTTCTGAAATCAACTTCTCGATTTTAGAATCCGAAGTCCAGTAGTCATCCCCTTCAAGAAAACCGATATAACGACCAGTCGCTTCCTTAATTGCATTCCATGTGTTGCGCGAATTGCCTTGATTAATATCAGAAGCTATCAATTTGACGTTTTGATTATGCTGAGTGTACTCACGCGCAATTGCCACCGTGCCATCAGAAGAGCAATCATCCGCAACGATTACCTCATAATTATAGTGAGTTTTTTGGGAGAGTATGCTATCTAGGCCTTTGGCGAGGTAGCCCTCATGGTTATAAGTGCTGACTATGATAGATACATCGACGTTATTTTCGTGCAAATCCAAAGCTCCAACCGGTACTAATTCTTTATTTCCATTAGTTTAAACCTACGCAATCCAATCAATACGTAGAGCGGAACCTCGGAAGATGAATCCCACAAACACAAAAGAACTATCCATGAAAGCGAATGCGCTTTGGAACACATTTGGCTGCATCTTTTATCTCGGCTGTCAATGGCTAATTACCGTTCTCGTCGTAACACTTTCAAATGGTTACGGTAACTCGGGAGCATTGTCTCTTGCAATGAGTGTAGGGCTCATTTTTACAGCAATAGGTTCTTACAACATGAGAACTTATCAAGTCTCAGATACAAAGAATCGATACAGTGACTCAAGTTATATTGCGTTCCGTTTTTTGACTCTATTCTTGTCCCTTGGAATCTGCATCGTATATGGCTTTGTTGCGTATAAGGATGTTCAATTATTTGAAACATGCATTTGCTACCTAGTCTTCAAGTTCGATGAAACGTTCGTCGATGTAATATACGGAATTTATCAGAAGAACTTACGGATGGACTATATAGGTAAATCTCAAATTCTTAGAGGCTTTCTTTCCCTATCTTTGTTTTCAATTGGATTGAGCTTCACAAGCAATCTCAAAATGAGCATATTATTAATGTCATTCGGATGCATCCTGGTGACAATTCTTTTCGACAGAAAGCATCTTAAGCTTTTTTACCATGGCTTTCCAAAAATTGATATTGCCACTGCAAAGTCAATGATTATCACCTGCACGCCAGTAATGATCGCCTGCCTTTTAAACACGGCGATAGCGTCAGCCTCCAGACAGTTGTTTGGCGTAAACCAGGGCACAGAGCTATTGGGGATCTACTCCGCCCTCGCAACGCCAGCCGTACTCATACAAGCAGGAATCACCTACATTTACAGTCCTTGGATTTCCTCGTTATCGAGAGACCTTGCCAGCGATAAACGCCTATTCAAAAGAAATTTAAAGAAACTAGTTCTAGCGCTAATAGGGATGACTGTATTAGGAACATTGCTGCTTGCGCCACTAGGCACACACCTCTTACCGCTTGTGTATCCAAATATCAACAACTACATTTGGACATTTCCGTTCGTCCTTTTGGCCACATCGGCAACGGCTGTATTTGGCTTAATTCACAATTGCTTGATCATCAATCGATCTCTAATCACTCTTGTAGTTGTAAATGCTGGTGCATTAATTCTTGCGCTTGCCACGCAAACACCGCTTGCATCAGCCTGTGGTTTAAACGGATTAAATCTATCCCTGCTAATGTCGTATACGACAGCAAGCGTAGCCGGCTATCTTTACTTATTATACAAACTTAAATAATCAAGCCACCTCAACTGCTCAAGATAAAATCGCTCAAAACGATTCCCTTGATTATCAACTTTATCCGAACACCTCCCACATTCATCCGTACATGTGCGGATGAATGTGGGAACCCGATACCCTGAGGGCCGGATCGGCCGGCCCCGGGAGATCGGAGGACGGCATGTCCGGAAAGAAGAAGAGCGGCTCCGCAAGGGCGGTCCCGAGGGCCTACGGAAGGCTCACGAGGCACGAGCGGGACACGGTCCAGAGGATGCTGGAGCGCAGGGCGTCGTGCAGGGAGATCGCGAGGGAGCTGGGCAGGTCGCCCTCGACGGTGAGCGCCGAGGTGGCGTCGCACAGGTTCGTGACGGCGCCGAAGGCCAGGCGCGGCGAGCGCGTGGACGCCTCCGCCGACCTGTCGGCGGCCTGCCCGCGCCTGGCCGCGTGGCCGCGATGCTGCAACGGCTGCGGCCGGTACCGCGCGATCGGCTGCAAGCGCCGCCCCCACGTCTTCTACGAGGCCCGGGCCGCGCAGCTGTGCGCCGACTCGGTCCTCGTCTCGTCCAGGCGCGGGATAGACGCCGACGAGCCCGCCGCGGCGGCCAGGCTGGAGGCGATAAGGGACTGCCTGCGCCGGGGGCTGTCGCCCGAGCAGATGGCGGCGCGCAACGGCGGCCCGGTGGACCTGTCGCCGTCGACCATCTACCGCTGGGTCTCGGCGGGCTACGACGGCATGACCAACATGGAGCTCAGGCGCAAGGTCGGCTACAGGCCGAGGAAGCGCGCCGCGGGCCGGGCGGCGACCCGCCACTCCGCCCGCAGGTCGCATGCCGCGTTCCTCGCCCTCGGGGAGGACGCGTGCGCCGCGGCCTGGGAGATGGACACCGTCGAGGGGGCCCGGGAGGACTCCGCCTGCCTGCTCACGCTGCTGCACCGCCCCAGCAGGCTCCAGCTCGCGCTGCCGCTGGAGGAGAAGACCGCCGAGGACGGCCCGGACGCCCTGGAGGGCGTCCGGGCCATCCTCGGCGCCGACGGGACGCGCCGCGTGTTCCGCGCCGTCCTCACCGACAACGGCGCCGAGTTCTCCGACGAGGCGGCGGTCGCGGCGCTGCTCGGCGAGGGGCCGGGCGAGACGAGGCTGTTCTACTGCGACCCCGGGCGCAGCGACCAGAAGGGCGCCTGCGAGCGCAACCACGTCGAGATCAGGAAGCTGCTGCCCAAGGGCGCCGGAATCAGGTTCGACCGGCTCGCCCCGGCCGACCTGGCGCTGGCCATGTCGCACGTGAACTCCGAGCCCCGCGGCGCGCTCGGCTTCGCGACGCCCGCGCGCGCCTTCAGGGCGATGCTCGGGGAGGACGCGGCGGCGCTGCTGGACGCCTACGGCGTGGGGGACGTGCCGCTCGGCGACCTCGACCTGACGCCGGGGCTCATCGAGAGGGCGCGCGCAGAGAGGGGCGATGCCCCGCTGGCCTAGCCTAGGAGAAAAACGGAATAGACGGACCGACCGTCCGGCTGAGTCTGGGAAGAGGTGCCGGGCGGCGGGCGGGGCATGGCCACCGGACCCATCGAAACACATCTCCACCATTCCTTCAACTGGGAAAATGGCGCCCCCGGGGCCCGAGAGGGGCCGCGGGGACGTTCGGTTAACTGCGGGAGCGTGCCATCAGCTCAATGTGTTCGGTTGAGATCGGAAATCAACCGACATGTTACACAGGCATATATCATGCAAACGATAAGGGCGGCAGCGTTTGTCAAAACACGAAATGCCAAATATTCGCCCGTAGTGTTCTCATTTCTAACATCAGAGACTTGATATGTGTACATTCGGCACTGTGCTATTGGAGCAAAAATGGCATAAACAGAAACAGCTAATGAATAAATACCTGCAGAATCAAAGCCCTTGGAAAGTCTTACAATTAGGACATTTAAAGCCCATTGACACCCTAAATTTACAATAGACCCAAATGAGTTCCAAAACATATTCAGTTTTAGAGAGAGCCTAGAAGTGTTCAAAGAATCACCATTCTAATGCCACTAAAGCCTGAAGCACGACTTTCATTCCTCAGTTGTTTTACTTAAGTTAACCTCTTTCTCAAGAAGAGCGACTTCTTGAGAAAGATTCTTAATCGCGACACTACTTCGACTGACTGCAATGCTCAGAGAAAAGCAAATTGCCGTTAATATAATAATCGCAATTAAAAAAATAAATTTGAAGGTGTAATAAAACCAGCAAATTCAGAGGCATACGAGGCAATACATGGAAAAGCATCACAAATAAGCACAAGAATGCAAAGCAACAACCATAGTAAAGAATACTTTAAGAGCAGCTTGCCATCTTTTATCAGATTAAATAAATGAATAAGGAATATGACCATTAAAACAGCGATACAGGCCTTGAAAATTAAACCCATGACATCCTCATTTATTAGAGAAACTTGCAAACAATATAGCAAGAGATACTTTAATCATATAGTAGATAGACGATCCGGCACCGATTGAAGAAACCCCACCTTGACGCTCATGCATAATTACAGAGATTTCAGAGACATGAAGCCCTTGCTTTAAGGCAGAAACAATAGACTCAGGCTCAGGATAATCATCAGGATAATACTGACTGAACAGCTTAATAGCCTTATGGTCGCAAGCCCTGAAACCAGAGGTCGAATCGGTGATATTTACACCTGAAAAAAGCCTGATCCAGAAACAGAGCCATCTGATTCCAATCCGACGCATCAAGGTTGACTGAAACCCATCTGTCTGCACAAGAAACCTGGAACCAACAACAAGATTTGCTCCATTGTTAATTTGATCGACAAGATTTTTAATAAACCGAGGATCGTGCTGACCATCGCCGTCAACTTGAATATCAATATCATAGCCGTACCTAAGAGCGTACTTATGGCCTGCCTGAATTGCACCGCCAATCCCCAAATTCTGAGGTAGGTTTAAAACATTGACACCATTATTAACACATATTTCGAAGGTATCATCCGTTGAACCGTCATTGATAACGACGTAGTCATAGCCTGTGGCCTTAATAGATTTCACAGTATCAAGAATACAGTCCCTTTCATTAAAGGCGGGAATAATGACAAGGACCTTCGGTTCGTGACCATCACTCTTTAAACTTAAATCAAGCAAAGAAATTCCAAAATAGATACTACGAAATTAATCACTACTATGCTAAGTGATTAAACGGTTATCGAGTAAAAATCCTATGCAATCCTTGTAATTATCGAATATATATTCTGCCCATAATATGTACCCGGAACAGCCCATCGCCCGTTTAGATCTGTGATAAAAGGAGCGACGCCTCTCTGGACTAGATTAAAACGAGGATCCACACAAGCTCTATTCAACGATTCCGTAGTGGCATACGCCTTAAGATGTTGAACTTGGGCACGGACTCCAAGAGCAACCGAATCAAAAGACGCTCCGCCAACAGTAGGAGAAGTAGCGCCAAGACCAGAGAAATTACATTGTTCAGGTCTGACAGAACCGCCAAATTTTAACCAACCAGTCTCAAGCATTGACTGAGCAAAAACAACCTCAGCACGTACTCCTTCGGCAGATGCTTCTTCAACAATTATCCTACAGAAATCTTCGATTGATTTTGCACCCTTTGAAGAGTAAACATTACTCGGAAAAATGTTTCCAGTCGATTTAAAACAAGCTGCCATTTGTGCGGCGGTCACTTTAGAAGATCCCATGATAGCGTAATCTGCCTTGTCCCAGAACGGCGTGTCGGTGGAGCCGGGGGCCGCGGCGCCCTTCTCGACGAGCCTGATCTCGACCGCCTCCGCGTGCCTGCTGTAGCCCTGGGAGCCGGCCTTCTCGCCGTTCTTCGCCCAGCCCATCCAGCCGAAGCCCGACGCGTGCACGCGGTACCAGATGTCGTACCTCTGGGCCAGGTCGCCCGTCAGCCTGATCCTGAACGCCTCTACGCTCCTGGACTGCCCGGTCGTGCCGGAGACGCCGCCAGCCGCCACGTAGCCCTGCCAGCCGATGCCGGAGACGTGGGCGCTCGACTCGACGGTGCCGGACATCTTTGCGTTCTCGAGGCTGAGCTGCAGGGCCTCCATGGCCTTGCTCTGCCCCGTGGTGCCGGCGACGCCGCCCGTGTAGGACTGCCAGCCGATGCCGGAGACGTGGGCGCGGTAGGTGAGGCTCATGGGCTCGTCGGCCTTGTCCCTGAACGGCGTGTCGGTGGAGCCGGGGGCCGCGGCGCCCTTCTCGACGAGCCTGATCTCGACCGCCTCCGCGTGCCTGCTGTAGCCCTGGGAGCCGGCCTTCTCGCCGTTCTTCGCCCAGCCCATCCAGCCGAAGCCCGACGCGTGCACGCGGTACCAGATGTCGTACCTCTGGGCCAGGTCGCCCGTCAGCCTGATCCTGAACGCCTCTACGCTCCTGGACTGCCCGGTCGTGCCGGAGACGCCGCCAGCCGCCACGTAGCCCTGCCAGCCGATGCCGGAGACGTGGGCGCTCGACTCGACGGTGCCGGACATCTTTGCGTTCTCGAGGCTGAGCTGCAGGGCCTCCATGGCCTTGCTCTGCCCCGTGGTGCCGGCGACGCCGCCCGTGTAGGACTGCCAGCCGATGCCGGAGACGTGGGCGCGGTAGGTGAGGCTCATGGGCTCGTCGGCCTTGTCCCTGAACGGCGTGTCGGTGGAGCCGGGGGCCGCGGCGCCCTTGACTACAGCAACTATTTCTAGCGCCTGAGCACCGTTACCGTAACCAACTGAACCGGCACTCTCACCGTTTTTAGCCCATCCGAGCCAACCAAAATTTGCGGCATGGATTCGGTAGTAAATATCATATTTGGAGGCAGCATCCCCAGTTAATTTTATCTGAACAGCCTGAACAGCCTTGCTCTGGCCGGTAGTACCAGAGGTGGCACCGTTGGAGACCCATCCCTGCCAGGAACCGTCAACGTTGGAGCGATACTCCACTCCCCCGCTCGCAGCTACACCGTTAAGAGCAGAGATTTGGAAGGCCTCGAGGTTAAAAGATTTACCAGTAGTACCAGCAATTTTATTGTCATAAACGGTGCTTTCCCATCCAAGATTAGCCACATGGGCTTTAACGGCAACAGAGGCGACAGCTCGAGCATCAGCGTCTTTGCCGAGGTTATATTGCTGAGCAACACCAGTAGCATCGGCAATGCCGAGCTTAGTCCTAAAAGAATCGTTGGCAAGATTGGCGGCATCTGACGGATTGGTAACAAACGCATGCTCAACAATAATACCGGGAATACCATGCAGGCGAGCGTTGCGAATAACGCTGTAATAGTCCTTCATGCTGCCATCGGGATAAGAGGAATCGCTACCAGAACCCCAATCCCTTGTCTTGACCCCACGGTTACCGAGGCCTAAAGCAACGAGCTGAGCCTCGATCTTGGCACCAAGCTCCTGCCCATCAACATGGGTCGAGTAGTTAAAGGAACTGGAGTTGGGGACCCAGACCTCTGCACCATAGGCGCTTGCGGAAGCCGAATTAACATGGACGCTTACAAAGACATCGGCACCGACAGCCACAGCGCGATCGACACGCGTTTGAAGCCCGGGTTCTTCCCCGTTGGTAGTGAGATACGGAGTAACGCCAGTATAAGTAGATAGCTCGTCCTTAAAATGATTCGCAATACTCCAGTTAACGTCGCGTTCGACAACTCCGTTAGCGCACGCACCGGTATCACTTCCGCCATGGCCAGGATCAATTGCAACAATTAGATAATTCTCTCGGGTCTGATTAACAGCAGAACGAGAACTAGAGCTGTAGGTAGAAATAGCCGTGGAATCAGAGATGCTTTCACTAACGCCACTTTCGTCTGCCGCCGCGAGAGCATCTTCGACAGAGTCTTCAGCTACAAGCTGGCCATCATCATCGATATGTAGGGCAGAAACGCCATCATTATCCGCAGATTCAATTGCAGCTGCCGTATCTTTCCTCACGACTTCAAATGAATACGAATTCTCGGAAGCAGAGTCCTCAGAAAATGAAACACTGTAGGTCACATTGCCCGAAACGAAAAGCAGAGAATCGATCGTGTAAAAATCCGCATCGGAATCATTAGAGAAAGTACCGGAAAAACGAAGTGCACCGTCAGCGTAAGCAGACAGTGGCACCTCAACGGTAGTCGAATCAGTTTTGCGCAGAACGAGCTGGGCGTCCGAAATGTCATTGCTCAAATTAGCCAGACCGATAACCACATTCCACTCATTGCCAACAGAGACAAGAGAATCATCCATGTACACGTATTGAACGCTACCGATAGGAAACTGCTCGGAAGTCCGATCAGAATCTTGCTGGTCTGAGATATCTTGCTCATCAGGATTCTCAGCAGAGGAATCTCCCAGAGACTGTTTGTTCGCCTCAGATGAATCGGTACTCTCAGAATCTGAGCCATTTGCAGACGTTTCTACATCAACCGGCTGGGAAAATGTGTTCTCAGCATAAATACTGAGTGGGCTGATAAGGCTCTCAGCCAGCATGAAAGCCGATAAAGCAAAGGCCATGATGCGCTTAGATGACATCTGGAATCTCCTATCAAACGAATAGCATTGTTAATATTACAGGAGGACCCCTTGCGCAACAAATCGAATGGGGTCCCGTCAGCTAAAAAGTAGAAACGCGCGTTCGTTATCGAAGTATGCAAACCTGCTGATTAACTTCGCCCTTATTGGCATTGTTAAAACAAGCTCTAATGGTATTGCGAGGAGAAATCTGGTGCCAGATCTTATTGTCGCTCGAGCTATCTCCCCAAAAGATACCTATATGGCAATCGATGCCAGGGGCAGTCTTAAAGAAAATAATGTCTCCTTTGCGCGCAACGCCGCTCGCCAACATATCACGAACCGTATGGAACGTTTAAACATGAGCTCCAGAATCGATCGCATAGCCATACCAACGCCATGCATTGATGTAAGCGCCGCCACCAGGTCCGCCGTTCCACGGAGAATGGCTGTTGTTAACGGCAATCGGCGCCAAATTTCCGCCAGCCGATTGATAAACATGTGCAACAAATCCCGCGCAGTTCTGCCCAACATAGCCGTCCCAGCGACGAGACCCATTAGGATACATACAGGACTCAGGGCTAAAACCGCTCGGAAACGTCGCAAAGGGCGTGCCAAGATAGTAACCATCGTAGAGGTGGCGATTGGGCCAGCCAAGGATGTTCATTCTGGGAACGCCAAGAACGGTATCGAGAGAAGTCGCATCCATGAAAGCGTTAGATGTGGAACCGGAAGCAGAAGCGCCTTTGGGGAGCACGCTAACCTGAATAGCCTCGATACGTCGAGAAACGCCCTCGGTGCCCGACTTGGCGCCATTCTGGGCCCAACCAAGTCGTCCGATGCCCTCAACATGAGCGCGGTACCAAACATCGTAGTAAGAGGATGCTTTTCCTGAAAGTTTAATTATTACAGCTTCAACGCGGAGAGACTTTCCAACGGATCCGGAAATGTTTCCGCTAGAAACCCAAGACTGCCAGCCCTCACCTTGAACATGAGAGGAGATATCAAGATCGCCCGAAACCGGACCGTTCCATTGGAGCTTAAGCGCCTCGATGCGCAGGGAGCGGCCCGTTGTGCCGGCAATGGCACCGTTACCAACGGGATTCTGCCAACCAATGTTCTGAACATGAGCGGGAACCGAAATATCAGCTTTTTGCAGGTATGGAAGTTCTTCGGAAGTCGGAGCCGATTCGCTTTTTTAACGAGTTTGACCTGTACCGCTTCAGCCTGAACGCTCAGGCCTGATGTACCGGCCCCCTCTCCGTTCTTGGCCCATCCAAGCCAACCGTAACCAGCCGCATGAACACGGTAGTAAATGTCACAGGATTCTGCAGCAGGTCCCTCAAGCTTAAACGCAAGTGCCTCAATTGCACGCGATTGGCCGACCGTGCCCGCATACGACCCATCGCACCAATCCTGCCAACCAATACCCGAAACATGGGCTTTCGCAGAAACATTAGAGCCATCCGCAATACCAGAAAGCGAGATGTTAATGGCCTGAAGAGCACGACCTTTGCCAGTGGTTCCAGCAGTAGCGCCATTGGTCGCGTTTTCAAGCCAGCCTTCATTGGCAACATGTGCTTGGTAAACCAACAAAGGGTCACCAGGAGCATCCGCAAACGCATTATCAGTAGATCCCGGAGCAGAAGAACCCTTGGCAAGTTCTTTTATCTCGATAGCAGATAGAGAAGACGTGACATCGGAGCATCCAGCAGCATCACCATTACATGCCCATCCAGACCAACCACGTGATGAATCAAAAACGCGATACCAAAGATCATACTTTTGAGACAAAGCACCATCAAAAGCCATACGAATGGCTTTAATAGTCATTCCATCGTTTATTCCATGAACCGCAACGCCGTTGGAAGCCCAGCTCGACTGCCAGCCCGAATGCTGAAGATAAACCTGGTACTTTATAGAGCCCTCATTCTGTCGATTATCCAAATCCAGAGAGAACGAGCTGAGAGCACGACCTTTTTCGGAACCAAGAACAACCGAATTGCCTTCTGATGCTGGGCCATTGACTGAATTAATAAAGGAAACAGAGCCCTTGATCTCATCAACATTGCCCACAAATGATTTGTCGACAGAACCAGGAGCAGCGCCGCCCTTTTGGGTCAATACAAATTGGATGCCCTGAATGGAAACAGATGCGCCCGTTGAACCGGAAAGTCCACCATTAGTTGCCCAGCCCAGCCAACCGCCAAGCTTTGCCGAACAAACTCGATAGCAAATGTCATATGAATCAGCGAGCTGACCCGAAAGCCTCGCCTGAATACATTCGAGAGCCTTGCCCTGACCGGTGGTTCCAACAGCACCAGAGGCCCAATTTTGCCAACCGATGCCAGAAACATGTCCACAAAGTTCTACTCCACCGGTACGTCCACACCAACCAACCGAGGATGAGAGTGCCTCAATGGCGTTAGGTGACCCCACCATTCCGGCGGTTTGACCAGAGGGCACCGAACCCATCCAGCCAACGCCTGAGACGTGGGCAGAGTAGCTCAGAACAGGCGGCTCATCACTGTGATTCTTGAATGCATTGCCCGTTTGAGGAGCAGAGTCATCTTCCTTTGGAACAAGCAGAATCTGCAATGCCTCAACCTGCCGAGAATAGCCAGCAGGGCCGGCAGGATCTCCGTTAGAGGCCCCCAACTTAGCCAACAATTGAGACAAATTATCCAACGCATCTGCATAAAAGCAAAGCCCCGAATCTCCAAACGGGGAATCGGGGCTTTAAGCGGTCCAAGCTAGTACGTGACGACCTTTGTGCCAATGGGAACGTTATCCCATATCCATTTAGCTCGATCTATAAGCAATCTCACGCATCCCTGAGATATATGCACACCCATTCGATCGTCCATAACGTTAAAAGTGCCCTGGTAATACGTTCCAGAGTGGATCAGATAGTCACCATAGAATTGCGTGTAGTAATAGCAGGTATAGCCATGACCAAATGAATAGCCCTTACCCGTGACGGAGTATTCACCCAGCACCGTTGGAGTTTGAGGCGCACCCGTAGAGCACTGCCAAAATTGAGCATAGCTCCAATTACCCTTGAAGCCTCTAAAAACACCCAGCTTGCAATTAACGGTATCAACCATAATGAGCCAACCAGTATTGCTCGAATACCAATTGGCTCGGTTGAGCATCGCCAATTGATCCGAAGGCATCATGGGTTGCGTAGTAAAAGGACGAGCTGTTGACCCGGGCGCAGAAGCACCTTTTGAGGTGATAACCACCTGTACGGCTTCAACACGATAGCTAACGCCCTCGGTGCCAGCTTTAGAGCCATTAGAGGTCCAACCCATCCAGCCGTAGCTCTGAGCATGCACGCGATACCAGATGTCATAGTATTGCGAAGCGGTGCCGCTTAAGCGCATCTTAACGGCTTCGACACGGCGGGATTTACCCACAGTTCCAGAAATCGAACCGCCTTTAGCCCAATCTTGCCAGCCCACGCCCTCAACATGAGAAGAAATCTCGATACCACCGGGAATAGCGCCTTGCCAAGAAGCCTTAAGGGCCTCAACGCGAAGGCTTTGCCCCGTGGTGCCCGCGACCCCGTTTTGGCCAACAGGATTAAGCCAACCACGACCCTCAACATGAGCTGCAATCGCAATATTAGGAGATGACACAAGAGCAGGGAGGTTATCGGAGGGAGAGAATGCGCCTTTCTCAACAAGCTTAATTTGAAGAGCCTCGGCGCGGACACCAAGCCCGGTCGTACCAGCATCCTCACCATTTTTTGCCCAACCAAGCCATCCATAACCGGAAGCATGCACTCGATACCAAATATCATAGGAATCAGAGGCGGGTCCTTGAAGTTTCAAAGAGATCGCCTGGATCGCCTTACTCTGACCAACGGTGCCAAAATAAGAGCCATCGGAGACCCAGTTTTGCCAACCGATATCGGAAACATGAGCCCTAACAGAAATGGATGAATCCTCAAAACCATTAAGTTTAAGGCCAACTGCCTCCAGAGCGCGCGATTGGCCAGTCGTACCTATAACTGCGTCGCCAGAAACAGTGTCAAGCCAACCAACTCCAGAAACGTGCGCCTGTGCAACAACACCAGGAGCAGAATCCCCTTCAACAAAAGCGTTGTCAGAGGCACCCGGTGCCGTTGAGCCCTTTGCAGAAAGTTCAACTTCAATTGCAGTCACACCCGAGCCATCGCCAGTACGACCTACGGAGACGCCATTAGAAGCCCAGCCCGACCAGCCAAAAACAGGCGTGAAAGCCCGGTACCAAACGTCGTACCTTTCGGCTAGAGCGCCAGAAAGCTGGACCCGGATGGCATTGATCGATTCGCCATCATTTGCGCTATGAAGCTGAGCGCCGTCTTGAGCCCAAGAGCTTTGCCAACCAGAACGTGAAAAACATGCTTGGTAGCTAATAGAGCCATCAGTTTCGCGGTCGACAACGGAAAGGGCAAAAGAGGAAAGGAGACGGGACGATTTAGTCGAGCCAATCGACAGAGGAGCAGCACCGTTCTCAGACTCAGAGACATTGTTGACATAGAAGCCGACACCGCTCAGCCGATCAACATTTCCTTGAAAGCGATTGTCCGCAGACCCCGGCGCAGCAGACCCTTTGGAGAGCAAAATCGCCTGAAAGCCCTGAATTGCCGCGCCCTTGCCGGATGATCCTGCCGAGAGCCCATTGGTGGCCCAGCCGCTCCATCCTCCATTTTTAGCAGAATAGACTCGATACCAGATATCGTATGAATCCGCCGCTTGTCCCGTTAACTTAAGCTGCACGGCCTCAAGGGAATGGGACCGGCCTGTGGTACCGCAGCTGCCGGTATTCCAGCTCTGCCAACCCTCACCGGAAACATGACCGCGCATGGCAACTGCACCAGTACCCGCATACCAAGAGAGACTCATGGACAAAGCCTCAATGGAAGAAGTGGCGGAAGCGTGGCCGGCCGTGGCGCCAGAAGAAACGGCTCCACCCCAGCCAGTACCCGAGAGGTGCGCAGAGTAGCTGATTGAAGCAGGCTCATCAACTCGATTTTTGAATGCATCTCCCACGGAAGGGGCGCTGCTCGAATTCTTGGGCAAGACCTCGATTTGGATAGCCTCAACCTGGCGTGCGTAACCAGCCGATCCTGCGGGGTCGCCATTAGAAGCCCAACCAAGCCAGCCAAAGTTTGAAGCATGAACACGGTAGAAAATATCGTATTGAGAAGCGAGCTCATCACTGAGTTGAAGCTTAACGGCCTCGACCGCTTTGGATTTTCCCGTTGTGCCGGCGATTGCATCGTTTCCAACGGGGTCAAGCCAGCCGATACCAGAAACATGCGTGGTGACGGAAATAGCGTTAGCGCCGAGAGGAGAGCCATCGGCTGACGTGCCCGTCAGCTTAACCTTAACGGCCTCGATACGTTTAGACTTACCCGTAGTACCCGCAATGCCACCATCTTTGACATAGGACATCCAGCCCATGTCTTGCACATGAGCGCTAATTGAAATTGCATCGATTGAAGCTGCGCCCTGGTCATTAACCGAAGTGTCTTCGACCGCGGGAGGATCGACAACGTCACCCACGGCATCTCTGGCTTCAGAGGACGTCGAGTCCAACGCCTCTAAAGAATCGTCCTCGACGGGGACGTCAGGGCAGTCTTGAGTCGTTGACAAATTTAATGAAACAAGATTTTCAGCATATACAGTAAAGGGAGTTAAAAACGAACTAACGCACATCACCGATGAAAGCAGGCATGCAACAGAAAATCTCAGCTTACCCATGAGCAACTCCATCAAACTACAACAGCACTATTAACAAAATAATACAAGTTAAAGGCTATGAGACTGAGATGTTGCGCTAGACAGAATCGAGCCGATAAAATTAAGAAGGATGTTCTCAATTCTTCAAGAATTAGGAAATCAAAACCTGCCGAGAATCTCCTCAACATTCTCCTTCAGATACTCATCCAGATCGGGTGCGGCAAACTGCACGTAGCCTCGCTGCGGCGCCTAAATGTCCGCCTGCTGAAGCAGCTTGGCCCCAATAAAGCTAATCTCGTTGGTCTTCTTGCCCATGCACTTGGCAATCTCGGACGATTTGGAATGTTGCTTATCCAAATGGAGTAACCAATCAGCTGTGCCAGGTGTGCGTAGCCCTTAGTAGCCGTAGCGGCTCTCGAGAGCGGGGTCGCCCTCAAAGGCCAGTTCCGACATTGTATCGGCTTATCGCAAAAGTATCGAGCTCTCGTAGGGCTCGAAGCTTTTAATCGAGATATACGAGATATATGCAGCCCACACAGGCCGCATATCACTTGAAAAACTAACAGCAGTTTGTTAAACAAATATTGGTGGCTTTTAGCTACCTCCAAGTACCGGGGGAAGTCCTCCGGCGTTTTTTCGGCCCTATTAGAACCAGATGGCCATACGGCCCATCTAACATTTCATTCCATTCCGAACCCTTGCTAAACGGCCACAAGGTATACGAGGGACTCACCATCGAGCAACGCAAGAAAATGCTTGTGACGTTCTCCGCGCTTATACGCCGTCTTCCTATCCGCTATGCCTCATTTGTTTATCTAAGGGTGTCATCGAGCGACGGAAGACCTCCATGGTCGATTACCGACCGGAACAGGCGGCGGACTACCTCTACCCTATCGAACTTGCCGCGGTACAGTATGCCGCAAAGGGAAACGGTGAGACCAACAATAAATTCATCGGCGGTTCGGGAAACTTCAAAAAGAGTTGGCTAAAACAGGCCCGTCACAAGGTAATCTAGCCATCCGTTAATTCAAGCTAGCAAAAGGATTAAAACCTTCCCCAATATCGTCATTTTTGTTCCAAGCTGTTTGGCTTTGAGTCGGCTTCCAACTTTGCCTACTTCTGCGGCATCATCATGCTCGCCCGTGTCTTTACCCAAGACCTCAAGATCGCCACACTCAAGAAAAAGCTAACGACCCTCACTCAAACGCTTGCGCTTAAGGATCATGAAGCGCGAACTGCGGGAAAATAAAAGTTTCAATTAGATTAGTACCGCTCGAGAATCTCCTCGGCGTTTTCTCGCAGGTAGATGTCTAGGTCCGGCACAGCAAACTGCACGTAACCCCTCTGCGGCGCCTGAATAACCTCTCTTTGTAGCAATTTGGCCCTAATAGAGCTGATCTCATTGGTCTTTTTACCCAAGCGCTTAGCAATCTCAGACAATTTTGACTGTTGTTTATCATCGCACATGGCCAAAAGGTATTTGATATCGTTGAGCCCCAGTCCGGAAATCGCGGGCTCGTGAACAAAATCGTGAAAACGAGCCTCTGCCAGCGCAATGCCTTCGGTGACGTCGCGCTCGCTCACAATGGAACTTTTGGCACGATGCAAGTCGGCGCGCTGCCAAATGGAATAACCGACCAGTTGCACCAGATAGGCATAGCCCTTAGTGGCCTTAGCGGCTCTCGACAGAAGATCGTCCTCTATGGTCAAACCAGTCGCGACAAAGCTATCGCCCATAGAGAGCGCTACCTCCACCTGGTTGATAGGCGCCAGATCTTCGGGGAGGGCACGACGCAAGAACGTAAGCGCCTTGCCGTTAATAAGATCCATAACGCCGGCGGGTAAGCCGGCAAAGGCAAGTGCGATATCTACTTATATCGGATAATATCGAGTTATATAAGCGTGTATAAACTTATCGCGAAAGTATCGACCTTTCGTAATTCGTCTTAATAAGTAGTCCAACGTTGCTTTCTTCCAAGCTCGTAGCGAAAGAAAGTTAAGGACTTCCTAAAAACCATTGCCTTAATACGAGAAATACTCGCTCTCAGCGGATAAATTCGGCCCCAACCACGGATCGCCCGTCAAGAAGAACTCCGGCCAGCGCTGCATGAACAGCGCCTGTTCACGCTTCCAGCGGCGCAGTTTTTCCTCGTTGGCCTCTTCCCTGCCGCGCGAGGTGAACTCGTAGTGGTACAGCTCGGCATAGGGCGAAAAGATGGTGCGGTAGCCCGCCTCCCACGTGCGCAGGCAAAAGTCCGCATCGTTAAAGCCGACGGCGAATTCCTCGTTGTAGCCTCCGACCTGCTCAAACACGTCGCGTCGGACCATCTGGCAGGCACCTGTTACGGCGCTAAAGTTACCCGGACGTGCGGCGCGGGCAAGATAGCCCTCGCGCTTTGCCGAGAAGTTCTGGTTGGCATGGGCAAGTGCGCCGCGCACACCGACCAAAATGCCGGCATGTTGCACCAGATGATCGGCAAAGTAGAGCTTGGCACCCACCACGCCCACATCGGGACGCTGCAGATAGCCCATCATCTCTTCAATAAAGTCCGGGCTTACGACCTCGGTATCGTTGTTCAGCAGCAGCAGATAATCGCCCTTGGCATGCTCAACGCCAAAGTTGATGATCTGGGAGTAATTGAACTCACCCGGCCAGTATACGACGCGTGCGCTACCTTTGCCTTCGGATACTGCGGCCACGCGCTCCGGCAGGGTTTCGTAATACGCAAACGTCTCCGGATCTTCGCTGTTATTCTCCACCAAGACGATCTCATAGTTGGCATACATGGCCTTTTGGGCGATCGACATCACGCAGGCATCGAGCGTCTCGACGTGGTCCTTGGTGGGAATCACAATGCTCACCAACGGCGCAGACTCCGGCAGCGCATAGCGCATGCGGTAGACAAACGGCGTCTCGGTCTCCTCGACCGCTCCATGAACGCCCAGTGCGTTAAAGTGGCGCTGAAGCGCAAGACGCCCGGCCTCTATGGCATACGGCTTGCTGTCGGCAGAGCCATCGGCGGTGAAACCGGAATGCACGCGCCAGTGATACAGCACGTGGACAATATGCTCAAACCGTGCACCCGATGCAAGGCAGCGAAGCGTCAGATCATAATCCTGGGCGCCCGCGACGTCTTCCGGCGACATGCCAATGCGATCGATAAGCGCCTTCTCCACCATCAGAAAATGCGTCACGCAGTTATGGCTATAGAGCAGGTCGACGTTGAGCCGCGTCTTAAAGACCGGCTGACCCCACTCCCCCGTTTTCTGAAACATGTCCTCGTCACAGAACAGGACCTGCGGACGCTCCCCCTCTGCCGCCTTGTTCAACGCGGCGACATAGTGGAACAACGCATCCGGCTCCAGAATGTCGTCATGGTCCAAAAATGCGATGTAGTCGCCCGACGCTTGTTGAATGCCAGCGTTGGTGTTGAGCACAATGCCGCCGTTGCCAGGCAGCTCAATACGATGAACCCGCTCGTCATTGGCGTCGGCCGCAAGCTTGGCCACCGCATCCCATTCGGGCGAGGCGTCCATAAGCAGCAATTCCCAGTTGTCATAGCTCTGAGATAGCACCGAGTCCAGCAGCTCACGCAGGTAAACCCGATCGGTCTTGTAGCACGGCACCACAATGCTCACGAGCGGTCGGTAGGCGAATGCCGCCGCGACGACGCACTGGCACGCCAGGTCGCCCGGCCTTGCGCGATGCTGCTCAAACCAGCATCGATAAGCAGCGTCATCCGCACGCGCATCTTTCATGCGGTTCCAACTGTCGTCGACCATGCCGTTGTACAGGCGGCCATCCATAGCGCAAAACCCACTCTGGATTTGGCCCGTGGGATCAGCCGCAATCGCGACAAAATCTCGTATATCCTCGGGCATCTCCACGCTCAGATACGTTTTATTGACGCGACAACCGTTTTGCTGGAGAACATCGACCTGCGACTCAAACACATGCACGGTGGCATCAATCGTATTCATGTGCGTATCGAAGATCTGGAGCCCAGGGACGCACTGGGGATCTCCCGCCCACTTTACCTCATAGCGCCAGACGGCGCCCTCATCTGCCGGTAAATAACGAACGGCATCGATCTCGTAGCGACCGCAGCACTCGCCGCGCTGCGCATCGCGGATAAGCGCGCACATCGCAGGCTTTGCTTTGTAGTTAATCTTAGATTCCAGCTTGGCAATACGACTATCAAGGCGAAGAGAGCCCAGCCTTTTGCCGCCGGACGCAAATGAGACGTCAATTGTAGAGCCGTCCATAAACGGAAGCACCAAGACGACGAGCTCACGCTCATAATCGGCAACGGAGGGGCAAAGCGCAAGCACGCGGCCATGATCGACCGGCAGTGCCAAAGACGGCACGCAAGCGCGATTGGTCGTCGCGTGAGCAAAGGCCTGGGAACCCTCCTGCTCAATAAGCCCCGCGATATCCTGGCCGACAAAGCGAAGCAGGACAAACAGACGACCCTGACTGCGGCAAAGCGCCAAACGCTTGATACTCATCTACACTTCTCGCTTTCCCAGAGCGTTCGCAGCCATGCGCTTGCACGCGCCCAGGCGCCCAAACCTCAAGACGTCGTAATCGAACATGAGTTTTTTGCGCGAACGAGCAGCAGGAGCCTTACCGACAAGCGCCGCACGCACCATAGCGGCAACAGAAGGAGCGCATTGTGCGAGCGCAGCATCGCTGCCCACGGCAGAACCGGCAAGCGCCGTGGCAACGGCAGCAAACACCTTGCCGCAGTCCGTACCCAACAGCCTGAGCGCATCGTACAGCACCAGATCGCATAGAAAGTACGCCAGGTCATCGGCATGCTGGGCATCGAGACCGTGGCGCCGCCAGTCAGCCAGCACCGCGGAGTAAATCTTCACGTGCTCCAGCAGACGTGTCTCGTCGTCGTAGCGCATGGTGTCCATGAGCGAACCCTTGCGCGCCACGCGGTAGTCGTACAGCTTGTTCGAGATAAGCGCAGTCTTGCGCGAACGACCATAGACGGCAAAATCGAAGACCTGGTCCTCGCCATACTTAACGGTTTCATCAAACACGATCCCGCTACCCAGCAAAAAAGCGCGCTTGCAGGCGGTGCGCCATGCAAAAGGGCGAGACGCTTCCTTAAACAGCAGGTCGGAGCTATAGCCCTCAAACGAAACGTCGCGTGGACTCAGCACATAGTTAAGCCACGGATACCCCGCGTCGAGCGGATACGGGTTTGCGCCAAAGGTCAAAACGTCGCAGTCCTCGCGCTCAAAGGCATCGACGATCACGCGGCACGCATCGGACGTAAAGCGGTCGTCAGAATCCAGGAACGCTACGATAGGAGCCAAGGACGCAGCGATGCCCGCATTGCGGGCGCTCGACAGACCACCGTTGGGCTTATCGACCAGCTTAAAGCGCGTATCCTTTTCGCAATAGGCAGCGGCGATATCGCGCGACCCGTCCGGCGAGCCATCGTTAACCAGCACACCTTCCCAATCGGGCATATCCTGCGCGAGCAGGGAGTCCAGGCACCATGCCAGACAATCCTCCACCTTGTAGATGGGAACGACAACGGAAATCTTAGGGGTAACCATAATCACGCGCTCCTACTGTGCCGCCGGCACGTCATCGGGATGCGGGTTATCGCCATAGGCGCGCTGATACGTCAGCACGCGCCAGACCAGCGGCAGGCCGCCGATCTTAAAGTAGTGCTTAAATGTATTGAGCTTGCCGGGCTTCTTAAAATCAAAGCGCGAATCGATATAGGCGCGGGGCGACTTGACCATCAAACGCAAGTCGGTCTCGCCGCGCGGATCGAACAGCGACAGGTCAAAGCGACCGGCATCCCAATCGGCCTTGAGCTCGGGCGACGCCTTCTCCCAAAACTGCTCGCGCAGCCCATCGACCAAACGCTCATCATTCCAACGGTACGTATCGACCTTCATGCGCATTAAAATGCCCTGAAGCCGAGCCTTAAGCTCGGGGCGTTCATCCAAAAAGCGCTGCATCTCGGCATATTCGTCGCACACGCAAAATACCTTGTTGGGCGAATTAACGGAGCTCTTCTCGTTATCCTGGCGATAGCACAAAATGGGGTCCGCAATAAACGCGGCACGCTCGGCGCATGCCCAGACCTTAAAGTTAAAACCCGCATCCTGATACGAGGCACCCGGCGTGGGAAGAAACCGAATCTGATTGTCGTTAAGGAACTCGCGTCGATAGATGGCAGACCAAATGGAAGGCTTGCGGTAGAAGATACCCGGACGATCGGCGGGGCGATACGCGGCGCCCGTCATATGCTCGTCGATAATCCCAAACAGCTCACGGCGCTCGCTGGGCGCAGACCAGTACAAGTAAAAGTCGCCCTTAACGACATCGGCATGCTCAGCATCGGCCTTGGCGACCAGCTTTTGGAGCGAATCCTCAAACATAAAGTCGTCGGACTCAAGGATGCCCACGTACTCGCCGCGTGCCATCTCCAGGCCGCGATTCATCGAGTCGCCGTAGCCGCTGTTGGCCTTGTCGATCATCTTTACACGGGGGTCGCGCTCCATGTACTCGCGGATGATATCCGGCGAGCTATCGGTAGAGCCGTCGTTGATGCAAATGATCTCAATGTCCTTGAGCGTCTGCGCCACGGCGGAATCGAGGCACTCGCGCAGGTAGCGCTCAACATTGCAGATGGGAACAAGCAGCGAAACTTTAGGGGTATCAGAGTTCTGCAAGAGAACCTCCTGTTGAATAGCGTGTAACAGGGTTATTTTAGCAGCCGAGTTGCGGCGGGCGGCAGCGCCCAGAATTAGATAAAGCGTTCCAGGCAGGCCTTAAGACCGCGGGTCGAAAGATAGAACAGCGTGGCATCTGCCATCGAAACGCCCGAGGTCGCCGCTACGAGCTTATGGGCAACACGGCGAACGGCGCCCTGAGCAGGCATATCCGCCCACTCCGATCCCAAAAACGTCGTGAGGTCCATGTTGACGCGAGCCGCCACGCGATGGAAGTCATCGGCATCCAAGCGTGCCAGGTCGAACACAATGAGGTCCAAAAACCAAGTGATCAGCTCGCCGGGACACAAGTCCAAAAGACCGTAGGCAGCCCAATCCTTAAAGACCTCCTCGAGCATCCTCATATGGGCGTCGAGCTTTTTAGCGCGGGCCTCGGCGCTGTTGAACTCGTGCGTTGCCGAGTCGTTCTCCATCACGTAGTGGTAGAACTTGTCCGGCATGACAACGGTCTTGCGGGCAAGCGCATAGGCCGCAAATTGGAAGACGACGTCCTCGCCCAAGGCCAAGCCGGGAGCAAAGCGAATGCCTTCGCGATTGAGCAGCTCGCGCGAAAAAGCCGCACGGCACGCATACGGCTGCGCATTCGCATGGAACAGCAGCTGGGGATCACGAGCGCCGAAGGTACTAGCTTTGGGACCCATGAGTTGCTGGACGCGTTTGGGTGCGGCGTCGGACGGCTCGCAGACGCCGCCAAAAACGGCAACCTCGGCATCCGCGGACGCCATGGCCTGCAGCACGCAGTCGACCGTCTGGGCGTCGATGTAATCGTCGGCGTCCACAAAAAAGACGACCTCGCCCTCGGCCGCATCGATACCGGCATTTCGAGCGCACGAGACGCCAGCGTTTTCTTGGTCAATCACCAGCACACGGCCGTCGGTATGGGCAATCTGGCGCAAGACGCTTAGCGAGCCATCTGCGGACCCGTCGTTAACGCAGATAACCTGAATCGAGCGCTCCGACTGCGCCAACAGCGAATCGAGGCATCGCCGAATCGAGCGTGCCGAGTTGTATACGGGAACGACAATAGTCGCTTTGGGGCTCGTGGCCTCTCCCATGCCGATCTACCCCCTCAGCGATTCGATGAGAAAGGCGGCGACCACGCCAGGGCCTCCAACCGATGCGTAGTACTTGGCACGCCCCAAGGCACCATCCGTCGCAAAACTCGGATGCTCGTCAACCCAGCCCTCAGGATCTTTGAGGATGGCAGCAAGATTCGCGCGCTTCCACGGCTTGAGGTCGTCAAGCGAAAAATCCCCCGCGTCCAAGGCCGCCTGAAATTCCTTGGCCATCTGAACCAGGAACTCCTTATAGAATTTGGGCGCCAGGCGCACGTAGTTCCACATGTACGAATCGTACTTAATGAGCTGATTGAACTTGAGCATGCGGGCGACGTCATCACTTGCGTGGTCGCGAGCATAATCCTCTCGAATCCAACGCTCGATCTCGGCATACTCGGTATTGACGCAAAAGACCTTGGCTGAAGAATTAACCGAGGAATTCTCGTTGTCCTGGCGATACGACAGCACGGCATCATGCAGGTAAATAGCCTTATCGGCACACGCGATCACCTTAAAGGCAAACGACGTGTCCTGAAAGGATGCCCCCGGAGTCGGCAAGAACTTGATGCCGTTGCGCTCAAGAAAATCGCGACGGTACACGGCCGACCAAATCGACGGCTTTTGCTTAAAGAACTGCGTCGTGTCGCTCGGATGCACCGGCTTGTCACAGTCCCTTGCCTTAAACATCTCGTGCAGCGAGCGGCGCTCCTCGGGCTTAGACCAGTAGAAGTCAAAATTCGCCTTCGCAAAGTCGGCGTTACTGCTCTCGGCTGCCAAGACCAGCTTCTCCAGCGCATCGGGCGCCATAAAGTCATCGGACTCTAGAATGCCCACGTACTTGCCGCGCGCCATATCCAGCCCGCGGTTCATCGAATCGCCGTAGCCGCTGTTGGCCTTATCGATCATCTTCACACGCGCGTCGCGCTCCATGTACTCGCGGATAATCGCCGACGAGTTGTCGGTAGAGCCGTCGTTGATACAGATGATCTCAATATCCTTGAGCGTCTGCGCCACGGCGGAATCGAGGCACTCGTGCAGGTAGCGCTCAACGTTGTAGATGGGAATTAGCAGCGACAGGACGGGGCTGCCAGAAGAATTAGTAGACAAATGTGCTCCTTAGGAAATACCTGTCGTTAATGGTATCAAAGGGTCGTCCAGCCCGCGGGCGTTTATATAATCTATGGAGCCTCTTACGGGCAAAGCAGCCCCACGCCACTCGTCGCGCACATATCAGGTTCCTGCGTTTTATTCAAACCTTGCCTACATGGCGCAGCGACCCTTTACAATAGGTGCCGTCCAACGGACGCATTCGATAGCTTCCGCGCAGCGCTCGCCCGCCGCGCGTGAAAGGATATATTCCCCATGACTTCTACCCTCCCCGCTCCCATCGACAAGCTCGCCATCGTCGTCGTCACGTACAAGCGTCAGGAACTCCTGGCCAACCTGTTCGACTCCATGACCGAGCTCACGGCAACGCCCTGGCGCATCGTGATTGTCGATAACGAGAATTCGTGCGAGACCAAGGCCATGTGCGCGGCGTTTAACGAGCGCCTCGCCAACCTGTGGGGCATCGACGCCGATCAGCCCGACGCGCAGGGCGGCACCGACCGCGTTATCTACGCCCCGCAGCTCGAAAACGGCGGCGGTGCGGGCGGCTTCTCCGCCGGCACCAAGTGCGCCTACGATCTGGGCGCCCAGTGGTTTTGGGTGATGGACGACGACGTGCTCGTCATCCCGGAGGGCATCGAGCGCCTGGCCAAGTGGACCGACCGCTACGACGTTATCCAGGGTTCGCGCCTGGACTTTGACGGCGGTGCCTTCTTTTGGCAGTATCAGCTCATCCTTTCGCTTGGTATCCCCAACCCCATCGCTAAGTGGGACCTGGGCCCCGAGGGCTATCGCGCCATGAACCAGCTGTGCTTTGAGGGAGGCCTGTTCTCGCGCCGTGTTGTCGACAAGATCGGCCTGCCCGACGCTCGTTTCTTTATCTACGGCGATGACGCCTGCTATGGCTATGTCGCCAGCCAACACTTCCCTGCCGTCGTAGTCGCCGATGTGGTGCTTAAGCGCGCCCGCGCCGTCTCCAACTGGGATATCGCCGGCAAACGCCAGCTCAACTCCACGAGCGACACCAACCGCTACTACATCATGCGCAATCGCGGCTATTTGGCCCGCTACATGCAGATCTACGGTGATTACCACCCTATTTTGTTCCGTTTGGGCAATGTGGCGACCTTCTGCAAGGAGTTTATCCGCCTTGCCGCCGTCGACAAGTGCTTTAAGACCGGCATTCCGGCGCTGCGCCGCGGCATGAAGGATGCCCGCAAGATCATACGCGACCCCAACTGGAAGCCCATGCCGCCCATGAAGGAAACCGAGTAAAGCCGGCCCTCCTATAACTTCTGACATGCGACGGCAACTCGTTGTCCATCAAAGCCAAACCCCCAGCGCATGCGGCCCACGGCAGGACGCGGCACGCGAATGTCGTCGAGACCGCTCCGTTCGATATCGAGCAATGCCTGCACTGACAGAAGCTCTAGGCCCAACGCATCGACATCGGGGTCGTACAGCATGCTGACCGAGATCAGCGGGCGGCTATCCAATATGCCAAGTGTATCCGCCGCATCAAAGGTATTGGCGGTCGGAAACACCTGGAAACCCCCAAACTCCGAACCGTGCGCTCGTTTTGTAACAGGGTCGGCATATCCAGGCAACCCAAAACAAAGACCCTGCAGTGCCAAACGAAAAGCCAGTAGCAAATCCGACTCGTCTCCATCGACGCCCAAATCATTAATAATTACGTCCAAAGCTCGCCTAACTGCACGCTCGTCTCCGCGGCAAAGAGCCTCTTGGAAATCATCGATAGTCTCGGCACTCTCGACAGCGCACTCGAACCATTCGATAATCACAAGACGCAGCGCATACCGGAGCTCGTTATTGGGAAGGCGCAGGGCGCGGGGCAGACTGCCGTCCGTCTGGCGATCAGTCGCATCTGTCGTCAGGAGTCCACTCAAATACAAATCGGTCCAAATACCTTCCGATGTACCGGCATCAGGCTTCACGGCGTCTATGCACAGTGGCGCCTCAACACAGCCATACGGATTAAGCAAATCAAACATTGCCGCAAGCCATCTTAAATCCCAGGCGCCCACAGTCTCGTTCAGACAATCGGCATAGCAACATACGTCAAAGCGCGTTGGCGGCAGGCAGCCCCGAGCCAAGAACTCAACCACGCGAGCCGGGTTCGAACAATAGAACCCGCCAAACCGGTAGCCTTCGAACCATTCGCGTGCGCAAGCCAGTCTGTCGCTCTGGCCAGTGTAATCTAGCAGCGCCCTGTTTTCGGCATCCGAAAAACCAAAGCGGCGATCGCACCAGCTCGACAAGGGCGAAGCCAAACAATACGGGCAGTTGCGATGCGCAAGTGCCGCCCGTGCGGGGCCGGGTCGCTCCCCCATCAAGCAAACCAGCCGCAAAGAATCGGTCGAGGCGACAATGCCGTCAAAGAGCAGGCGGTCAAGCAACTCGATAAAGCACGAGCCATAGGCGGCCTGCACCTGCATATGATTCGAAAACGCCGCGTCATACCCATCAACCAGCATCACAACCTGTTCATCACATGCCATACGGAGGAGCTCGATTAACACGCCAAGAGCCGAATCGATCTCATCAGGAGCGGCAACACCGCGCGCTACGCGCTCGATATGGCGCACGTCGCCGCGCGCTAAATCGGGAACTTCCAGCAGCGGCAACAGACGAGCGCACTCACGAGCGACGGCATCGCGCATGGCGGCCTCGGCATCGGCGCCTCGATAGGAGGAAGCAGAAAAATCCAAAGCAATGACCGGATAACGTGCATACTCATCACGATAGATGCCATCTTCTGCGTCCCATATTTGGCTACCGATGAAGAGATTGACGTTAGACGAGCCGGGCACAGGACGCTCCAGATAACATTTGAGCATGGAGAGGTTCATACTCTTGCCAAAACCATGAGGCCGACAACAGAGCGCCACAGTCGATTCGCAATCTAAGATATCGGCAATAAACATGGTCTTATCAACTAAAACACAATGATCGGCGGCGTCGGCAAAATCATGAATATCAATCGGCAGAACAGCATTTCCGACGGGATTGAGCAACTTCACGCCAAAGGTGTTATCAATATCATACATTGCCTGTTCAGACACCGTTTTATCTCCCCTTTTAGAATAACGATGCCATTTTAGCGACCATCTTGATAACAATTTTGTAGTTCAACAAATGATTCGGGTAACGGCAGATGTGGCTCCATAAAGGGGGGGCATAACAAAACGATTCGCAACAAATAGGGGTCCGGTGCTATCGCATCGGGCCCCTATTTCAATCCCTAAGGCAAAACACTCGCTGAGAGCCTACTTTTGGGCGTCTTTCTCCGCAGCGTCTTTGTTTTGCTGGTCAAGTTTATGCTTACCGCTCACAATAGACGTAGCGCCCAATGTGGCCAAGCTCGCGCTGGCAAGGCTCGCCATCAAAATCAAGTCACCCGTCTTGGGCATGCTGCCCTTAGAGGACTCAGTCGTCGTGGCTGAAGCAGTCACAACCTTGGTCTTACCCTGGTTCTGGTCGGCGGCATCATCAACCAGGCCCTTGGACCCATTGTCGTCCGTGTGCTTGCCATCCTTATCAAGGCGGGGATCCTTCGATTCCGCACCGTCTGATTCCGCGCCTTGGTCGGAATCGGACTCCTTAGAACCCTCGTCCTTCGAATCGCCTTTAGCTTCTTCGGTCTTTTCCGTAGCGCCCTGGTCGGAGCCATCCTTCTTGGAAGACGAGCTGCTGTTGATGCCAGACATCAGCGAGGAGCCAAACATGGAGCCAAGCTGTTCGCTCGCAGAGGGTTTGTCATTCGTCGACGAGTCGCTCGAACCGGCAGTCGATCCGCCGGCGGGAGAACCAGACCCTGCTGCAGCATCTGCGAAATTCGAAGGCGAGGCAGACCCCGCGCTACCGGCCGAAGCGACATCGCCATTTCCATCGCTTGCTCCGGCATCGTTCGAAGGAGTATCGACGGTATCCTCGTCAGCACCATTGGTATCGGCACTAGGCCCAGAGGGAGCAACGGGAGCGGCGGGCGCCTGGCTAGGCGCTGGAGTCACGGGCTTGGGCTCAGGCTCGGGTTCAGGCTCGACCGGCGGCGTCGCCGCGGCCTCGTCCTCGGTAATATAGACCAGGCAATCCTTAAGCTCGTTCTTGTAACGGTTCTTCCAGCCCTCGTGATATTGCGGCTGGCTCGAGTACTTACGGGCAACGTTATTGACCACGCTGCTGGAAAGCGCCGTCACAAATTCACGGTCGGTCATATCGTTTGTAAGATTTGCCCAGCGGAAAAAGTCCTGGCAGCCATAGGTGCCGCACATGTTGGTGATGCTCCACACCATACCCTTGACGCAATCGGCGCGGCCAGAGATATCAATACCAAGCGCGCTCTTGAGCCAGGCCTCGGTCACCGCGTAATAGGAGTTGTATGCATATGAATCTTGCAGCGCCGAGAACTCAGCCGGATCGGCGTTATAGGCGCCCTGGAAGGCCTCCTGTGCAATACGGCCCAGCTCCGTCAGCTGGCCATTGGAATACATGGGGTTGCTTGCGTTGGAGATATCGCTCCCGCGGTCGATTGCAGACTTAAGCATGCCGTACTTGGCAGGATTGTAGTTATAGACCTGCTTCATAAACGGGATGAGCGACCAGCGTCGATCGAACTGGTAGTAACCGAGAGCGTTGTAACCATCGCCGTACGAAAAGCCCTGGTTATAGTTGCCGTGGCTCTCATACTTGGTAAAGTACTTCATCTCGCTGGTCACATTGACAAACGAGACGCCTTGGACCGACCTCAGCACGCCCGAGAAAGACTGCTGGGTATAAAGGCCCTTATCGATATCGGTGGCATCCGAGGCAACGCCCGGCGTGGGCTCATCCGCAGCAGCGGGCGCGGGCGCGGCAACGGCGCCAAACGAAAGAGCCAGCGTCAATCCGGCAACAATCGCAGAATGCTTGGGCTGCATAAGATCCTCCTTGCATTGGTGTAGTTAAAGTGCAGTTTGCAAAGATAGATTTAAGTATCGCAGCAAGACCGATGTCGTACAACAACAACTCGACAGACGGTAACGCCCTCCGCGAAATCTTAAGGAATTGCGCTCGAGTTACAGCTTGATATCGAAGTTAATCTCGGGCACGGCCGCCAAGTCGGCCAACGTCACGCCGTCGACGTACTTTTCAATCACGTCGTCCAGACCGCGCCAGAACTTCACAGTAGAGCACAGATCGCTGCGAGTGCAGTTGTTATCGATGCCATCGCACGCGACGGGCGCCGTGCTGCCCTCGACGGCGCGCAGTATATCGCCGGCTCGCACCTCGGCCGGGTCCACGGCCATCATGTAGCCGCCGCCCTTACCGCGCACACTCTTGAGCAGGCCCGCCTTCATAAGCGGACGGACCAGCTGCTCCAAATACTTTTGCGAAATATGCTCACGGTCGGCAATCTCGCGCAGGGCGATTTTGCCCTCGGCGTCACCGAGCGCCGCGATATAAATCATCAAACGGAGGGCATAGCGGCCCTTAGAAGAAATGAGCATACCTACCCTCCCGGTGCGCTTGAGAAAAAATCATCAGCAGAGTTTGCCCCAGATGCCAAGCGTGTGGGACAGACAATCCCGACTATTATGTCCCACATCTGAAAAGTCGAGTGGATTAGTCGGGTTTTCCCTTGACTAACGCCGAACCCATAGTAACTTTATTCCGAGAAGATTCCTAGGGTTTAGTACACCTATGAGTACACCATAAACAGAGAGGGACAGCATGAGCGCAAATCCGCTGCTTTCCATCGAAGGTCTGACCGCCTCCGTGGACGAGAAGACCATCCTCCACAACGTCAACCTCAACGTCGCCGCCGGCGAGACCCATGTGCTGATGGGGCCCAACGGCGCCGGCAAGTCCACCCTCGGCCACTTGGTCATGGGCGATCCCGTCTATACCGTGCAGAACGGGCGCATCGTCTTTGACGGCCAGGACATCACCGAGCTCACCACCGACAAGCGTTCGCGCGCCGGCCTGTTCCTGAGCTTCCAGGCTCCGGTCGAGATCCCGGGCGTGCCGCTGTCGAGCTTTTTGCGCGCCAGCATCGCCGGCCGCCCCGGCCTGGAGATGAAGGGCAAGGAATTCCGCCGTCGCGTCAAGGAGCTCGCGGCCGAGCTCAACATGGATACCGCTTACCTCAACCGCGAGCTGGGCGTAGGCTTCTCGGGCGGCGAGAAAAAGAAGGTCGAGATGCTCCAGCTTCTGCTGCTGCAGCCCAAACTCGCCATCCTGGACGAGACCGACTCCGGCCTGGACGTCGACGCCCTGTCCACCGTCAGCCACGGCATGGACGCCTACCGCAAGAGCTGCAACGGTTCCATGCTCATCATCACGCACAACACGCGCATCCTGGAGCACCTGGATGTCGACCGCGTCCACGTTATGGTCAAGGGCCACATCGTGCGCGAGGACGACGCCTCGCTGATCCCCTGGATCGACAAGAACGGCTTTGAGGCCTTCGAGCGCGAGGCCGCCGAGCAGCGCGCCCAGGCCGAGGCCGCCGCTGCCGAACAGCAGGCGTAAAGGGGCGACGCAATGACCAAGAACCGCACCGAGGTCGCGGACATCGACCGCAGCCTCTACGACTTCACCTATGGCGAGGAGGGATTCGAGCGCCTCGACGCCGGCATCACGCCCGACATCGTGCGCGAGATCAGCGCCAAAAAGGACGAGCCGCAGTGGATGCTCGACCTGCGCCTCAAGTCCCTCGAGATCTTCAACCGTTTTCCCGACCCAACGTGGGGCCCCTCCATCGAGGGTCTGGACATGGACAACATCGTCACCTACGTCAAGCCCAACACCGACCAAAAGCACGACTGGGAGTCGGTGCCCGACGACATCAAGAACACCTTTGAGCGCCTGGGCATCCCCGAGGCCGAGCGCAGCTACCTGGCGGGCGTCGGCGCGCAGTACGACTCCGAGCTCGTCTACCACAACATGCAGGACACCGCGTCCAAAATGGGCATCGTCTACTCCGGCATCGAGGAGGCTCTGCACGACCCGCAGTGGGAACCGCTCATCCACGAAAAGTTTATGACGCTCATCCCGCCCACCGACCACAAGTTTGCGGCCCTGCACGGCGCAGTATGGTCGGGCGGCTCGTTTGTCTACGTGCCCAAGGGCACCAAGCTCGATTTTCCGCTGCAGAGCTACTTCCGCCTCAACGCCAAGGGCGCCGGCCAGTTTGAGCACACGCTCATCATCGTCGAGGACGACGCCGACCTGCACTTTATCGAGGGCTGCTCCGCGCCTAAGTACAACGTGGCCAACCTCCACGCCGGCGCTGTGGAGCTCTTTGTGGGCAAGCGCGCACACCTGCGCTACTCGACCATCGAGAACTGGTCCAAGAACATGTATAACCTCAACACCAAGCGTGCGCGCGTGGACGAGGACGGCGACATCGAGTGGATCAGCGGCTCCTTCGGCAGCCACGTGGGCTACCTCTACCCCATGAGCGTGCTCAACGGCCGCCGCGCCCGCTCGAGCTTTACCGGCATCACCTTTGCCGGCGCCGGCCAGAACCTCGATACCGGCTGCAAAGTCGTACTCAACGCGCCCGATACCTCGGCGACCGTCGAGACCAAGGGCATCTCCAAGAGCGGCGGCATCCAGACCTTCCGCAGCTCTATCGTGGCCACGCCTAAGGCCGAGGGTTCCAAGGCAACCGTGAGCTGCCAGTCGCTCATGCTCGACGACCAAAGCCGCTCCGACACCATCCCCGCCATGGACATCCGCGCCAAGAACGTCGACATCGGCCACGAGGCCACCATCGGTCGCATCGGCGACGACAAGGTGTTCTACCTGATGAGCCGCGGCATCTCGGAGGAAGAGGCCCGCACCATGATCGTCAACGGCTTTGCCAACCCGGTCTCCAAGGAGCTGCCGCTTGAGTACGCCGTCGAGATGAACAACCTGATCAAGCTCGAGATGGAAGGAGCGATCGGATAATGAATCAGACCACGAACACGCCGAACGCATTTACGTCATCCGAGCTTCTGCAGTGCGACGTATCGGGAGCGACGAGCCCGACGACGCGTACTAAAGGTACGCGAGGAGGGTCGGAGCCCCGAGACGGCGTGCTGCAGGAGATCGGGGGCGTCAACGCGATGCCGGCCGCCACATGGGGCTGGCTCAAGATGAACCAAACCAAGCTCGAGCTTTCGGACGAACTTGCCTCCGCTCCCGCCGAGGCCGTTGAGGTCGAGGGCCTGGACGAGCAGATCCATGGCGCGGCCGACGCCTTCGACGCCGCCATGGACGCCATGGCCGAGCGCTTCCCCGAGCGCCGCGCCTCTGCCCCCGGCGACGCCGCCGACCGCGCCCGCATCACGCCCGAGACCGAGCTCGACGTGCCCGCCACTTCCGTCTACCAGGCCGGCGCCATCAAGCTCGAGGAGGAGCTCTCCCCTGCCGAGGCCTTCGAGACCGGCATGGGCGAGGCTGCCTACACCTACCTGGCCGACCATGCCACCAAGCGTATCGTCATCGATGTGCCCGCCTACGGCCGTGCCACGGTCACCGTGCGCGTGAGCGGCGTCGATGCCGCCGCTGCCATCGCCGCCATCGACGTTGTCGCCCGTCCGCAGGCAATACTCGACTTGCAGATCGCTCTGGACTCCCCCGTTACCGGCGAGGGCGTCGTGGGCTCCGTGCTGCGCGTGTGCGCTCACGAGTACGCCACCGTCAACGTGACCTGCACGCAGACGCTCGACGACAGCTGGATCGCACTCGACGACACCGGCCTGTTCCTGGACGAGGGCGCGCGCGTCAACGTGCAGCACACCGTACTGGGTGCCGGCGCCAGCGCCACCGGCCTTGCCGGCGACCTGCTGGGCGACACCGCCAAGGTGATGATCGATACCGATTACCTGGGTGCCCGCCAGCAGGTGCGCGACTTTAACTACGAGCTTCGTCACCGCGGCCGCAAGACCGAGTGCGAAATCGATGCCAACGGCGTGCTGACCGGCACGTCCAAGAAGGTCTACCGCGGCACCATCGACCTCGTGCACGGCTGCAAGGGTGCCGTCGGCACCGAGCGCGAGACGGTGCTCTTGGCCAACAAGGGCGTCGACAACAAGACCGTTCCCGTCATCCTCTGCGACGAGGACGACGTCGCCGGCAACCACGGCGCCACCATCGGCCACGTCCGTGACGAGCAGCTGTTCTACCTCGCCTGCCGCGGCCTTGACCAAAACGCCGCCGAGGACCTGTTCATCCGTGCCAAGCTGGAGGACGCCGCACTTTCCACCACTGACGAGCGCACCCGCGCCGCCGTCGTCCGCTTGGGCAACAACCTGATCGATAACTTTGAGGAGGAGCTCGCATGATCGACACCGAGCACGTTAAATGCGATACCTGTACTGCCCCCGAGCCCATGGAGTTCGACGCCAGCGATGAGGCCTCGCGCGGCTGGCCTACCGTCGACATCGAGATCAATCCCTACAAGGCGCAGTTCCCGCTGTTCCAACAACACCCCGAGATCGCCTTCCTCGATAGCGCCGCCACCGCGCAGCGCCCCGCCTGCGTGCTCGACGCCGAGCGCGACTTCTACCAGCGCATGAACGCCAACCCCCTGCGCGGCCTGTACTCGCTGTCCGTCGAGGCCACCGAGGCCATCGCCAAGGTCCGCCAGCAGATCGCCGATCTCATCGGCGCCTCCCAGGCCAACGAGATCGTCTTCACCCGCAACACGAGCGAGTCGCTCAACCTGGTCGCCAAGAGCTTTGCGCCCACGGTGCTCGAACCGGGAGACGAGGTCGTCATCACCATCATGGAGCACCACTCCAACCTGATTCCGTGGCAGCAGGTCTGCCGCGAGACCGGCGCCAAGCTCGTCTACCTCTACCCCACCAAGACCGGCCAGCTCACGACCGAGGAGGTTCTATCCAAGGTGGGCCCCAAGACCAAAATCTTGGCCGTGGGTCAGGTCTCTAACGTGCTGGGCGTCGAGAACCCGGTTAAGAATCTCGGCAAGCTCGTGCACAAGTACGGCGGCTATCTGGTCGTCGACGGCGCGCAGTCGCTGCCGCACATGCCGGTCGATGTGGCCGATCTGGGAGCCGACTTCTTTGCCTTTAGCGCGCACAAGGCCATGGGCCCCATGGGCATTGGCGTGCTGTGGGGCAAGATGGATCTGCTCAACGCCATGCCGCCCATGCTTACCGGTGGCGAGATGATCGATTCGGTCACCGAGCAGGACGCCGTCTGGGCGCCCGTCCCCGAGAAGTTCGAGGCCGGCACGCAGGACGCCGCCGGCATCTTCGCCACGGGCGTGGCGCTTGATTACCTGGTCAACACGGTGGGCTACGAAAACATCCAGGCACGAGAGCAGGCACTCGTCCACTACCTGATGGGCGAGCTCATGCAGCTCGACTTTGTCCAGATCATCGGCTCCATCTATTGGGACAACCACCACGGAGTCGTCAGCTTTAACGTCAAGGGCATCCACCCGCACGACGTCGCGAGCATCATGGACATGGACGGCGTCTGCATCCGTGCCGGTCACCACTGCGCGCAGCCGCTGCTCACCTGGCTGGGCGTCGAGAACCTTGCCTGCTGCCGCGCCAGCGTGGCCTTCTACAACGACAAGGCCGATATCGATAAGTTCATCGCCGGCCTGTATCACGTTTGGAGCACGTTCAATGGGTAATCTGTACACCTCCACCACGTTTATGGAGCACAACTCCCACCCCGACTACAAGTACGAGATGGATGCCCCCACGCACGAGCACGACGGCATCAACCCCAGCTGCGGCGATGAGCTCACCCTGCAGCTGCGTGTCGAGAACGATGTAATCGAGGAGGCTTCCTTTACCGGGCACGGCTGCGCCATCAGCCAGGCCAGCGCCGACATCATGGCCGACCTCATCACGGGCGAAACGGTCGAGGAGGCTCGTCGTCTGGCAGGACTCTTTCTCGCTATGATCCGCGGCGAGAAGCTCTCAGAGGAGGACCTGGAAGACCTGGACGAGGCCGCCCAGCTCCAGGACATCTCGCACATGCCCGCCCGCGTCAAATGCGCTGAGCTCGCATGGCGAACTCTCGACGGCATGCTCGAGGGTCAGGCTAACCAGTAACGGATGCCCCGAATCCAAGGTTTTTGATTGCCGAGCCGCCCGATACGGGCGGCTCGGCTTTTTCATAACGAGCGCACGCGCAGCCACGCTTCCGGCACCCAATCTGTCATTTATCGCACGGCCAACCGCAAGCACAAGCGTTTTTCACAGTACCAAAGGCTTGCCACAGGGCCACGGGGCACGCCGAGCAAAGCGCCAGGCACCGTCCTACTAGGCTCCGGCTCGCCTCCTGCCTGCCGCAGACGGGTCCCCTAGGGTGCGGCGTGCATTTTTGCGAGTATTCAGCACGCCAAGCTATGTGCATACAAATCACGAGCATAAATTAGCGCCTTCGGGCGCGTATATATTGCGTTTTAGAACAGGCATTACGGTCTACGGGGACGCAAACGCGTGCTTCGGGGCGTATTGGCAGACAAATAATTGTCTCGGGGCCCGCAAGTTGCAAGGTTATAGCAGTTCCGACAGCACTACGATGCTGAAAACTCCGCTATTTTGCACGGCGTGGACGGGGGTAGGCACGGGCAAAACCGGACTGAGCTATTGTTTTATGCAAGACGGCAATCATTCTATGCATATTTAGAAGTGTAGTTAACGTCCAAGCATTTAGAATGATGGTCCCAGTGGGCAGACAGCCCTATCCCAGGCTGTCATCAGTCCGCACCGCCGTTCGAGCACGGGCGCGCACAATACGAGAAGCGGTACTTTTGCTTATCCCCGTATACCGCTCAATCTGGCGCACCGTAAAACCAGCATCGTGCAATCCAAGAATAACGATATTGCGCTGCGCCGGCGGCGCCGCTTTAACCCCCTGGAGCGCAACCCCGCATCCCTTCGCCAACTCGTCGGCAAAGGCGCGCCGCTCCAACTCCATCTCTACCAAATCGCGCATCGCCGGATCGCCGCCGTCGGGCGTCGAAAGCGAATAGGCAATAAAGGCCTTGGCAGAACCAAAAAGCTCAAGCACGCAAGAAGGATCGGAAAATCCCCTCGTAGCATCTGCCTCGTCGCCGTCGTAAACGCGCAGATGCTCCGCAAAGCTGCTCCAGGGATAACGCTCAATTAGGTTGATGCCCGCATCCTGCGGATCGGCGTGAACGGAGCGAACAGCCTCAATCACCTGCCGGTCGGTATCGAGCGAACAGCGCTCAAAACGTTCCCGGAACAGGCAGCCCGAACGCCCAGTACGCCTATTGAACCGACGAGCATACGTCAACAGCAGGCGTTGCATGGCTGCACTCATGTTGTCCTCATAATCCAAAAGTACCAGATCCACATGGTCGCCCATGAGGCACCACGCCACAATCGTTACCTGGGCATCGCGGCAGCAGTCGCGCATCAGCTCCAAAAACTCCCACCGGTCCTCGTCGCTCTCAAAGATCAGCTGACTGCCCATACCGCGGGCACAGACATGGTAAAAACCGGTGATCGTTTTCCAAACACGCTGCATGGCGCTCCCTTCGCCGGGACCTGCTTACCATCCAATACATCACGATTGAAACGTGCCATCAAAACATTCACGCAAAATGGCACCCGTCGACGGTAAAAGGCGGCAAACCGACGGCGAATGGCATCATAACCACAGGCTAGACACCGCAACATGGGCAAGAACTAACCAATAACTTGACCAGAACTGACCCCCTATAACGTATCGCATAACCGCAACCAAGCTTGTTAAATCGTTTTAATTGAAAGTTCCGCGCTTCTCGTTACGAAAACTGCGCCGTTCGCCGAATATTCCGTGCATTTCGCGGTATTATAGGGGCTGCATGTCATGTCCCTTTCGAAGGGTCGCCCGGCAATCACCAGCCACGACCTCCAGACGGGACGCCAACACGATAGAGAGGAGAGGCATGCAGTACTCACAGGAAGTGGAGAACATGTGCCCCGTTGCCAAGGGTGCATACCACGGCCCCGCACCCATCCCCGAGGAGGGCAAGTGGGTCCAGGCTAAGGAGATTTCCGACATCTCCGGTCTTACGCACGGTGTGGGTTGGTGCGCACCTCAGCAGGGCGCCTGCAAGCTCACGCTGAACGTCAAGGACGGCATCATCGAGGAGGCCCTCGTTGAGACCATCGGCTGCTCGGGCATGACCCACTCTGCTGCCATGGCTTCCGAGATCCTTCCCGGCAAGACCATCCTCGAGGCCCTCAACACCGACCTCGTCTGCGACGCCATCAACGTTGCTATGCGCGAGATCTTCCTGCAGATCGTTTACGGCCGCAGCCAGACCGCGTTCTCCGAGGGCGGCCTGCCCGTGGGCGCCTCCCTCGACGACCTCGGCAAGGGCCTTCGCTCTCAGGTCGGCACCATGTTCGGCACCAAGGCCAAGGGCGCTCGTTACCTCGAGCTCGCTCAGGGCTACGTCACCCGCATGGCTCTCAACGACAAGAACGAGATCATCGCGTTCGAGTTCCTGAACCTCGGTAAGTTCACCGACGCCGTCAAGGCCGGCAAGACCCCCGAGGAGGCCATCGCTGGCGCCATGGGCCACTATGGTCAGTGGGAGAACGCTGCCAAGTACATCGACCCGCGCACCGACGAGGAGACTCACTCCGTCGCCAGCGTGTTCCCGGTTCACGAGTAGAAAGGGAGGGAAATAACTATGACTGTTACGTTCGAAGGTTACGAGCGCCGCGCTGACAAGATCAACAAGTGCCTCGCCGACAACGGCATCGCCTCCCTCGAGGAAGCTCTGCAGATCTGCACCGACAAGGGCTTCAACCCGCGTGAGATCGTCAACAACACCCAGTCCATCGCCTTCCAGAACGCCGAGTGGGCCTACACCCTCGGCTGCGCTCTCGCTGTCAAGCGTGGCGCCAAGAACGCTTCTGAGGCTGCCGCCATCATCGGCGAGGGCATCCAGGCCTTCACCGTTCCCGGCTCCGTCGCCGAGGACCGCAAGGTCGGTCTGGGCCACGGCAACCTGGGCGCTATGCTACTCTCCGACGACACCGAGTGCTTCGCCTTCCTGGCCGGCCACGAGTCCTTCGCTGCCGCTGAGGGCGCTATCGGCCTGGCCCTGAACGCCAACAAGGCTCGCAAGAAGCCGCTGCGCGTTATCCTCAACGGTCTGGGCAAGGACGCCGCCCAGATCATCGCCCGCATCAACGGCTTCACCTACGTGAAGACCCAGTTCGACTACTACACGGGCGAGCTCAAGGTCGTCGAGACCATCCCCTACTCCGATGGTCCCCGTGCTGCCGTTAACTGCTACGGCTCCGACGACGTCCGTGAGGGCGTTGCCATCATGTGGCACGAGAACGTCGACATCTCGATCACCGGCAACTCCACCAACCCCACGCGCTTCCAGCACCCCGTCGCTGGCACCTACAAGAAGGAGCGCATCGAGGCTGGCAAGAAGTACTTCTCCGTCGCCTCTGGTGGCGGCACTGGCCGTACCCTGCACCCGGACAACATGGGCGCCGGCCCTGCCTCCTACGGCATGACCGACACCATGGGCCGTATGCACTCCGACGCCCAGTTCGCCGGTTCTTCCTCCGTGCCTGCGCACGTCGACATGATGGGTCTCATCGGCATGGGCAACAACCCCATGGTCGGTGCCACCGTCGCCTGCGCTGTCGCCGTCGAGGAGGCCCTCAAGGCCTAATCGCGCCCGCGCGATGCTCATATAGTTGAGCTTCGGAGCCGCTATCCACCCGGGTAGCGGCTCTTTTTTATTCCAAAACAGCCAATCGCTTTGGATTGCTCCACGAAAACGGCCCATCTACTACGTTTAACCCGCGCAGGTCGACCATAGCTGGGTTTCTTGAAAACCAATAAGCAGTCTACCTGCGGTTTTAATTTTGTGATTCTCGGTATGGTTGGGGGGTGACCGCTCAAACGTAGTAGATAGGCCCATTTCGTGGCGAGCGGATCGACCCGAGGCGCAGGACAGCTCGTAAAGCCCCGTCTCAAATTGACTAATCCAAAATAGATGTCCGATATATCAGTTGCAGCGAAATACGAGATGCCCGGAGACGAAGCCAGCGAATGCGTATGACGTCCACCTGCCATATTCGCCCTTTACCGAATAGCGCGGCCTTTGCATCGCATTAGTCGATCACCCATGCGAAAATGCGCCGGACGAGAAAGGAATCCCATGGAATCGACTGATGTACTGGTAATAGGATCTGGCATTGCGGGCCTTTGTGCCGCCATAGAAGCGGCACGCGCGGGCGCGACCGTTGCCGTCGCAAGCGCCGGCAAGACCATGAGCGGATCGAGCTTCTTCCCGGGCACCTGGGGCCTTGGCCTTATTGGCCCCATCGACGAAGACGACGAACAGGACCTCATCGACACCATCCAAGCCGTCGGCGGCGGCGTCGCCGACCCTACGCTCGTCCAGACGTTCGTCCACGGTATTCCCCAGGCCATCCAATGGCTCGAGCAGGATCTAGGTGTTGAGCTCCAACGCCCGCAAAGCGCCGAGAGCGCCCAGCAAAAGCAATTTATCCCCTGCTTTGACCATAAGACACGCAATTGGCGCGGCCTCACCCGCAAGCCCCTTGAGGACGCGTGTACGGCCCAGATCAAGTCTCTCGGCATTCACCTGCTCCCCCGCCACGAGCTTATCGACCTTGTTGAGGACACGACCGGAAAGATTATCGGCACCGTACTCTACGACCGCACAAACGAGCATCTCGTACCTATGGCAGCCAAGGCCACCATCATCGCTGCGGGCGGCACGGGTGGCCTGTTCGAGCGAAGCCTCACTTCCGCCGACGTGCTCAGCTCCTCGCAGGCCATCGCGCTGGCACACGGCGCAACGCTCACTAATATAGAGTTCATGCAGATGATGCCGGGCTTCATCGAGCCCAAGCGCAACCTTGTCTTTAACGAGAAGACCTGGCGCTACGTACATGTAGACCAGCCGGTCGATATCGCCGACGACAAGCTGGACGATCTGCTTGAGCAACGCTCCGGATATGGTCCTTTCACCTCGCGCTTGGCCTCCCGCGCCATCGATCTTGCCATCGATCAAGCGGGTACCGAAGGTCTGGCGCTCCACTACGATTTCCCCCGCGAGGACGTTCCCGAGTTTGTGCAGACCTTTGCCACCTGGCTACAAGACGAGCACGGCATCGCGCCGACCGACGAGATGCGTGTGGCGATGTATGCCCACGCCGCCAATGGCGGCATCAAAATCGACAAGACCGCGTACACGGGCGTTGAGGGCCTCTATGCCTGCGGCGAGGCGACAGGCGGCATGCACGGGGCCGATCGCATTGGTGGCCTGTCAAGCGCCAACGGCATCGTGTTTGGGCGCATCGCGGGCGCCTCGGCAGCCCAAGCAGCACAGAATGCACCTGAGGTGGCCCCAAAGGCGGATGTCGCCCTCCCCCAGCATGGCATTGCCACAACAGACGCCGAGCGCCTGACCCGCGGACTTAAGCACACGATGAGTACCTATTGCATGATCAACCGCACCGAAGGGGGCCTATCCAAGGCACTACACGAGCTTGAGGGCTTGAAGACGGAGGCAACGACCTTGAGCACACAGAAAGCTCAGGACAGCGAAATCGCAGCCCTCGCCCGCCTGCAATCGCAGATTCAACTAGCACAGGAAATGGTCAAAGCCATGCGCAAACGGACCGAAAGCCTCGGATCGCACTATCGAGCGGACTAATTCGATTCCCACCTTGAGCTTGATCACAATTACTCAACATGTATCGAGCCCCGTAAGCATGATTCCCCTAAGGAGAACACGCTTAGGGGGCTTTAGCCGTGTTTTCCCTAAGGGAATCACAATGGAGATTTCTCAGCTCCGCGCCCTTTCGGGTTCGACCCATGTATGGTTAACAAAAAAGACGGCCAACTTTCGCTGACCGTCTTAACATGCTTTGGTGGGCCGTCAGGGGGTCAGCCTGCTGCGCAGGCGGCCGCTGCGGCGCTTCGCGCCTTGCGCGCTGCGCTGGTAAATGCTCACGCATTTCCTCAGCTCCGCGCCCTTTCGGGTTCGACCCCATGCGAGGTCAACAAAAAAGCGACCAGCCAAAGCCAGTCGCTTTAACGTTCTCTGGTGGGCCGTCAGGGGGTCGAACCCTGGACCTTGGGATTAAGAGTCCCCTGCTCTACCAACTGAGCTAACGACCCAAAGCTAAAGTCCGTAGTAGCGGACTTTAGAGGAGATATCGTGTGGTGGGCCGTCAGGGGGTCGAACCCTGGACCTTGGGATTAAGAGTCCCCTGCTCTACCAACTGAGCTAACGACCCGATATCAACACGAAGCAAGAACTGGGGTGGGTAAAGGGACTCGAACCCTCGACCTACGGGACCACAACCCGTCGCTCTAGCCAACTGAGCTACACCCACCGTGTCCTGTGCGCTTCGCGCTCGACTATTATTGCAAGGAACGCCACGCGACGCAAGCCCCAATTTTCAAGAATTTTGAAAAGAGTTTTTCGGATCCATTTCGAGCAAATCCCACCGGTTCCATAGGAGTAAACTTGCCCCACCCCGATGTTCGAAAGGACAAGCATGAAAGAACTCTCCAATCGCACGGCAACGTTTACCGATTCGGTCATCCGCCGCATGACGCGCATCTCCGATATGTACGGCGCCGTCAACCTCTCGCAGGGCTTCCCCGACTTTGATCCCCCGGCGCAGCTGCTCAAGAGTCTGAACACCATCGCCACCGACCCTAAGCCGCTCTACCACCAGTACTCCATCACCTGGGGCTCCCAGGCCATGCGCGAGGCGCTTGCCGCCAAACAGGAGCACTTTATGGGCATACCGATCGACCCCAACCAGAACATCGTGGTCACTTGCGGCTCCACCGAGGCCATGATGGCTGCCATGATGACGGTCACCAACCCCGGCGACAAGGTCGTCATCTTCTCGCCCTTCTACGAGAACTACGGCGCCGACACGATCCTTTCGGGTGCCGAGCCCATCTACGTGCCGCTCAACCCGCCCACATTCGACTTTGACCGCGAGACACTCGAGGCGGCCTTCCGCGACAACGACCCCAAGGCCATCGTCCTGTGCAACCCTTCCAATCCCTGCGGTAAGGTCTTTACGCGCGAAGAGCTCACCTTTATCGCCGATCTCTGCAAAAAGTACGACGCCTACTGCATCACCGACGAGGTATACGAGCACATCGTCTACGCGCCCCACGAGCACGTCTATATGGCCACGCTGCCCGGCATGTTCGAGCGCACCATCAGCTGCAGTTCGCTATCCAAGACGTACTCCATCACCGGCTGGCGTCTGGGCTACACCATCGCCCCGGCCCAGATTACCGAGCGCATCAAGAAGGTCCACGACTTCCTCACCGTGGGTGCCGCCGCTCCCCTGCAGGAAGCCGTCGTCACCGCCCTCAACTTCGACGACAGCTATTACCAGGAGGTCCTCGATCTCTACACAGCCAAGCGCGATCTGTTCTGTCAGGGGCTCGATAGCATTGGTCTTGAGCATAACGTGCCGCAGGGCGCCTACTACGTCATGATGGACATCTCTGAGTTTTGCTATGACAGCGACCTCGACTTCTGCGAGGATCTCGCGTCTAAGGTGGGCGTGGGCGCTGTGCCCGGCTCGAGCTTCTTCCGTGAGCCCGTCAGCCATCTGATTCGCCTCCACTTTGCCAAGCGAGACGAGACGATTAACGCGGCGCTGGAGAACCTCAAGTCGCTACGCGATAAAATCAAGCCGCGCGGGTAAGGACGGCCCGGCAACTAAAGCACCCAAAGAAGCCCCGCACCGCACGCGCGTTGTGGGGCTTCTTTTTATAGCGCTTTCTTAATTTGTTTAAAGCGCTATACTTTAGTCACGGAGCAACTCGTCCCAGGGGGAGGAATACTATGGCAGAGCAGCAGCTTATCGGAGCGCTCGAGGCCGGCGGCACCAAGATGGTCTGTGCCACGGGCTATGCAGACGGTACGGTTCTGGAGCGTGAGCAGATCGCAACCACGACCCCACAGGAGACCGTTGAGGCCGTCAACGCATGGTTTGCAAACAAGGGCATCGCCGCGCTGGGCATCGGCGCCTTTGGCCCCACCGCAGTCAACCCTGCCTCGCCCCAATACGGCAAGATCTTGGAGACGCCCAAGACGGCATGGCGCTACTTTGACCTGCTGGGCACCATCCAAAACGAGCTCAATATTCCCTGTGGCTACGACACCGACGTCAACGTCGCCTGCCTGGGCGAGGTCACCTTTGGCTGCGCCCAGGGCCTCACCGACGTGGTGTATCTGACCATCGGCACCGGTGTGGGCGCCGGTGTGCTCTCGGGCGGCCAGCTCGTTCATGGCATGATGCATCCCGAGGCAGGGCACATCCTGGTCACACGCGATCCGCGCGACACCATCGGCGAGCACAGCGGCTGTCCTTTCCACGACAACTGCCTCGAGGGCCTCATCGCAGGCCCCGGCATTAAAAAGCGCTGGGATGGCAAAAGCGCCGGAGACATGGCCGATGACCCGGCGGCCATGGACCTGCTCGCAGGCTACCTGGCACAGGCACTCATGACCTACACGCTGTGCTATGCGCCGCAAAAGATCATCATCGGCGGCGGCGTAGCCGACCACACCCCCATCGTGCCGCTCGCCCGCAAAAAGTGCGCCGAGATGCTCAACGGCTATATCGTCACGCCCGAGGTCAACGACATCGATACCTACATTGTCAACAACAGCCTCGAGGGTAAGCAGGGCGTCATGGGCTGTCTGGCCCTTGGCGCACAGGCGCTCCAGTAAAGGGTGCACCAACGACACACGGTATTGCCGGGCCCGTATAACGCGCAGACAACGCTATCGCGTCCTGCAGGGCCCCCAAACGCACAAGGCCGTCTAGGACCAAGCAAAACGTCCTAGGCGGCCTTTTTGGTGCATACAAGCGATCGGAGGAGATATCGGAGCACGACGCCGGTAGCCGCTCCGCAGCAGTCAATCATCACGTCGGTAATCATACCGGCGCGCCCCGGCACAAATAACTGAATCGTCTCGTCGATTGAGGGGACCAGCAACAGAAAAACCACCGTAGGAAGCAGTCTGTCAAAAGTGCGTCGACCCTCGATATCAAAGGCATGTGTCACCAAAACACCGAGCACCATATACTCGGTAAAGTGTGCGCACTTGCGGACGACAAAGTTGGTTACCCATTCATACGGCAGGCTCAAGCTATGCAAAAACCCGCGGACGTCCTCCATGATCGCCAGGCTCAGTGAGCCGGACCCCGTGCCGGGAACCAGTGAATTGCCCCAGATCAGCAACACCATGGCGCAGGCCGCAACCGCCCACTTACGATCGATCTTAATCATGCAGAACTAGGCCTCGGCACGAAGCGGCGTAAAACTGGCGGTACCGCCCTCGATAACACTCAAATAGGCACGGCCCGTACGCTTGGCGGTAGAGGACTGCAGGCGCTCGATCTCTTCCTCAAGGATCTGATTGACGCGCTCGTGGCGACGGTTTTCCATAACGCCGGCGGCGATAGCCTCGGCGCGCTCGATACCCTCGCGCGAGATACGCGCGGTATCCTCGGGAAACACGGAGCTGTGGCGGCCGACATAGACGGGAGCAACCGAGACAGGTGAGGCTGCAGGCGTGGGCATCGGCGCGGGGGCGGGCTCGGCGACCTCGGCCATGATCGCCATGGCGGCGGCCCACATGTCCTCGTGGCCCGAATAATCGGCCATGGGGATATCTTCCTCGAGGGAGGCATCGGGGAGACTGTCGGTATCCACGCGATTCTGGGCATCGATAGAGGCAGTGATGGCGGCGGGCTCGTCCAAATCGGCGAGATCCACACCCTTGGCATCGGAAATGATGGGCATGCTGGCGAGCTTGGCGTTGTACGGCACCGCCTCCGCGGCCTGCATTTGGGCCGAAGCGCCCCAAAGCGAGCTTTCGGCAGCACGACGAGCGGCGATGGTCTCCTCGTCGACAACCAGGGGCTCATCGGCAAAGGGGTCGGCGACAGGAGCCGGCTGAGCTGCGCCCTGCTGGCCGGTCGAAGCGGCCGCCGCGGCAGAGGCGTACGCAGCCGACGCAGCACCGTTATAGGCGGCATTGTTGGCAGCGTTGGCCACAAGCGCCACGAAAGCTGCAGTGCTGCCCGCAGGGGCGGCATGAGAGCCCGAGACGGCACGTGCGGCAGCAGCGATGTCGTCGCGGTTATAGGAGCCAGTCTTTTCACCGTTTGTGAGCTCGTCAATTGCGACCTGGTAGATATCTCGCGAGCGAGCGGGATCGCAGCTAACCGGCGAATCGTCGTCGAGCATGCTATCGATCATAGCCCAGGCATCGGCCTCGTCCATGGCATTGGCGGCACGGGCGATGGTCGGAACGCCATCATCGGCGTGGCGGCGCTGAAACGCGCCGGTCAGACCGGAGAGAAGCGAAGAGGATTGACCCTGCTCGTCCAAGGTGACAGGAGCAGCAGCCCGGGGAGCAGCCTCCTCCTGCTGAACGGGAATAGAGGCGGTCTTGAACTCGTTGTAGGTCCGACTAAACTGAGCGGCGCCGCCCACGGCATCGGGCTCAAACAGGCGGCCATCGTGCTCCGCACGATACTCAGAGATACCCAGCGAGGCGGCATAGATACCCACGCCGGCCACTGCGCCCACGGCAAAGGGAACAGCACCCGCGACGACCGTCTCGTTGATTGACGAAAACGGCAGTGTAGCGGCATACACGACCACGGGTGCGGCAAGGCCGATCCCGCAGGAAAGTCCGGCAAGGACTGCTCGTTGTGTTGCATCAGAAGAAGCCATGAGCTCTCCCCATCTTCCAGCACCCAAATCGCATCATTCAGTTGGCTGCGCGAGAGAAGATGAAGCGGGGCCTGAGCCCCAAAGCAACGGTATAAGGTTCGTTTCATCTGCGTTTTCCGTCGCGAAGCTTAACTGCTATTATGCGAAACCCCCTTGGGGATTGCAAGCGACGAAGCGGAATTGAAACGGGAAAATCGCTGCTTGCCGGTCGTAAGGTCAATAATCGTTGGCGAGCGGCTATACGAAAAGGGCCAGGATCTAAACCCCGGCCCTTCTGGCATGTCTATGGTTGCTGTCGCGTGCAGCGGACGGACTAGAACATCTGCTCGTAATCGCTGTGCTTTTTGGCCGAACGCACCAAAAATTCCTGGTTGGTATTAGTGCCCTTAAGGCCCTTGATAAACGACGCGGCCGCGCGCTCGGTATTGTTCATGCCGGCGAGGATGCGGCGCAGGCCAAAGACAAACGGGCGCATCTGCTCGTCGACCAACAGGTCCTCGTTGCGCGTGCCCGAGGCAACGGGGTCGATGGCCGGGAAGATGCGGCGGTCGGCCAGATCACGGTCGAGCTTGAGCTCCATGTTGCCGGTGCCCTTGAACTCCTCAAAGATGACCTCGTCCATCTTGGAGCCGGTATCGATAAGGGCGGAAGCAAGGATGGTGAGTGAGCCGCCGTTTTCGATATTGCGGGCAGCACCCAGGAAGCGCTTGGGCGGATACAGGGCCGCCGAATCGACGCCGCCCGAAAGGATGCGGCCCGAGGCGGGCGCCGCCAGGTTGTACGCACGGGCAAGACGCGTGATGGAGTCGAGCACCACCACGACGTCGCCGCCCAGCTCCACGATGCGCTTGGCGCGCTCGATGACGAGCTCGGCCACGCGGGTATGGTTGTCGGCGGGCATATCGAAGGTGGAGGCCACGACCTCGCCCTCAATGGAGCGCTGCATATCGGTGACCTCTTCGGGGCGCTCGTCGACGAGCAGGCAGATGAGGTGCACCTCGGGATTGTTGATCGAGATAGACTGGCAGATCTTCTTGAGAATCGTGGTCTTACCGGCCTTGGGCGGTGACACGATCAGGCCACGCTGGCCCTTGCCGATCGGCGACACGATATCGATGGCGCGACCGGTAATGGAATCCTTGCCATGCTCCATGCGCAGCGGCTCATTGGGGTAGACCGGCGTGAGATCGCCGAACTTGGGGCGGTTACGGGCCTGCTCAGGATCAAGACCGTTGACGGTCGTAATTTTGGCGAGACCGGCACGCTTGTCGCCGCCGCGCGAGGGGCGAAGCGAACCCTCGATCACGTCGCCCGTGCGCAGACGCGCGGAGCGGATGAGGTAGGCGGGCACGAAGGCGTCGTCATTGGACTTCATGTAGCCGTGGGCATGGATGATGCCGGAGCTGTCCGGGCGAATCTGCAGGATGCCCTTAATATCGCGGAAGCCCTCGGCCTTCGCGGCGGTCGTGTAGATCTCTTCGACGAGCTCGGCCTTCTTCTTGCCGGTCGTCTCGATCTCGAACTCTTTGGCCTTCTCGCGCAGCTCGGCGACCTTCATGGCCGCGAGCTCCTCGCGCGAAAGCGTTGGCTCGGTCGGAGCTGCGTTGCGCTCCTTGTTGCGCTGTTTGCGGTCGCGCTGACGGCTGCGGCGGTCGTTGTTGCGATCATCCTTGCGCTCGCTGCGCTCATCGTTGCGCTTGTGCTGACGGCGGTTGGGGCGGGAACCCTCTTCGGCCTCAGCGCTCTCGACGGCAGGCGTCGTGGGCGCATCGGCGGTCGCCGGGGTCTCGCCGTCCGACTTAGCGTCGGACTCGGGCTGTTGCTCAGCATCCCCCTGCTGTTCGGCAGACTTGGTCTTGGAAGATTTCTTGCGCGTGCGCTTGGGCTTCTCGCCTGCCGACCGATCGGCGCCCTCCGTCTCGGGAGTCGTGTCGACACTCGCCTCGGTAGACTCAGCTACCGCAGATTCGGCGCCGGACTTCGCCTCTGCCTTAGCTGGGCGTTTGGCTGCGGTGTGACGGCTGCGCCCGGGACGAACGTCGGCAGACTCGGCAGCGGCAGAAACAGCGACCTCAGGAACATCAGCACCCTCGGCCGAAACCACGGCAGCCGCTGTAGGCTCGACGAACGCCGGGGCATCTTGGACAGAAGCCGCGGCAGCGGCCGCCTTCTCCGCCTCGACAAATGCCTTGGGCTTGCGGCCGCGGCGATGCGGGCGCAAAGCAGGATCGACGACAAATGCACCGCCGGCCTCGGCAGGCACGACAGACTCAGCAGAGGAAGCGTCCTCCTCCGCCGCAGAGCGAACCGGGGTCTCGGCGGCATCGGACGAAGCCTGCTCGGCAGCCTGCTGGACCTTGGCCGCCGTGCGACGGCGCGTGCGCGGAGCCGGCGTTTCTGCTACCTGCTCGGGAGCCGGAGCCGAAGGCGCCTCGGGGGCGGACGGAGCCGCGAGTTCGGTCAGAGCCGCGGCATCGCGCTCGGCGGCACGACGGCGAGCACGAACAACCTGGGCTTCGCTGATCTGCGCAAGCGCGCGGGCCTGCGCAACCTCATCTGAAAGCGGCGCCGAAACCTCGGCGGAAACCGGACGCTTGGCACGCGTCGTGCGCGTGGTGCGGCGTTTAGGCTTTGCAGCCTCATCGCCATCCGCAGCGGGCTTGGCCACACGACGCGTGCGCTTGGGCTTCACGGGCGCAGCCTCCTCCCCGGTAACAGGTGCGACGGGAACAGGGTTCTCACTCGAAGCCGAGGCAGCGTTCTGGTGTGTCTCGGGGACCGACGCCTGCGACGGTGCGGGTTTCGCGATCTGGTCCAACGCAACCGGTGCAGCGGGAGTGGTTTGTGCCGTGCTTATTTCATTTTCTTGCTGTTGATCAGACACAGTGTTTGCTCAACTTTCTTTTAAAGCCCTGTGATCACATGCTCCCTGCATAAACCTTCAGGGCGGCTAAACAGTCTAGCTCCGTTCAAAACACAACGGGCATCATTGATCTGTATCGAGATGATTACGTCAAATACGCAGCGTTAGTGTAACACAACCGCCACCACCTGCAACTTAGTCATTGGACGTTCTTATACAACTGGTCAAAAGGGACACTCTCCCTCAAAAGCGCTTCCTCTGTCGCACCAGAAGAGTGAAGCCGTGGCATCCGGAATAGCCGCGCCACGAAACGCGCCTATCTACTACGTTTGACCCGCGACCCCTGACCATCCCCTCGATCTTCCTAAAATCGCAAGCCCGCTACCTGCGGTTTTAATATCGTACTTTTCGGCATGGTTCGGGGTATGCGACTAAACGTAGTAGATAAGCCCGATTCGTGGCGGACGGTTTCGCACTGCTCTCCCACCGGACAAAAATGATCCGTTTTCCTCCGTCCCCAAGGGGTCGTTTTCAAAACGATCGCGGATTACGGTGCAAGAACGGCGTAAGCCAACCATACCCTGCATTTTTAATATTCGGCAAGCCGTCTACCTGCGATTTTATTTTCGCTGCTGTTGCTATGGTCGCCAGGCAGCGATTCAGCCCCGTAAACCGGTATAGTTGCGTTTTTGTAGCATTTTCCAACACGCCAAAAAGCCCCGCCAAACGCAAAAAGCCCGACCTCCGCATGGGAGATCGGGCTTATAGGGCTCAGCAAAGCCAAACCTACACGGTCAAACGACCCGTAGATTACATCTGCTCGGGTGCAGAAACGCCAACCAGAGTGAGCACCAGGGCGAGCGTCACGCGGACGGCGTCGCAAGCGGCCAGACGGGCGCGCGAAAGCTCGGGGTCGACGGGACGGCCCTCGCTCGGAAGCACCTGGCAGGCAGCGTAGAAGCTGTGGAAGTCGCCGGCGAGCTCCTCGGCAAAGTGCGTCAGACGGAACGGGGCGCGGTCGCGAGCGCAGCTGGCGATGAGGTCGGTGAGCTCGTTGAGCTTACGCGAAAGGGCAAGCTCGGTGGGGTCGGTCAGCAGCGAGTAATCGACGTTCTCACCGATGGCCTTGGCGGCGACGGCCTTCATGCCCATCTCGTCAGCCTGCTCGGGCGTAACGTCAGCGGCACGGCGCAGAATGGAGCACACACGAGCGTGAGCGTACTGCACGTAGTAGACCGGGTTGGAGTTATCACGCTTCTTAACGGCCTCGATATCGAAGTCGACCATCTGGTTGGAGCTCTTGGAGATGAGCGTGTAACGGGCGGCGTCGGAGCCGACCTCGTCAACAAGCTCCTGCAGGGTCACCATGGTGCCCTTGCGCTTGGACATACGGACGGGCTTGCCGTTGCGCAGCAGGTTGACGAGCTGGCCCAGCAGAACCTCGAACTTGCCGGGATAGCCAAGAGCGTCGCAAACACAGCGGACGCGGTCGATGTAGCCATGGTGGTCGGCGCCCCAGATGTCGATGACGTGGTCGACGCGCTGGAACTTATCCCAGTGATAGGCGACGTCGGAGGCGAAGTAGGTGTACTCGCCGTCGGACTTGATCAGAACGCGGTCCTTGTCGTCGCCCAGGTCGGTGGAGCGGAACCACAGGGCTCCGTCCTTGGTGTAGAGGTAGCCCATCTTGTCGAGCTTCTCAAAAGCGCGGTCGACGGCGGAGGTGCCGGCGGTCTCGCCCTCGGTGTCCTTCACGTACAGCGAGCGCTCGGAGAACCAACGATCGAAGTCGCAGTTGACGGCGTGGCAAAGGTCGCGCATGTTGTCGACCATCTTTACGTAGCCGCGCTCGCGGAAGCTCTCCATACGCTCCTGCGGATCGGCGTCGACCCACTTATCACCGTCGGTGCGCCAGAACTCGGCGGCCTCGTCGATGATGTAGTCGCCGCCGTAGGAGTCCTTGCCCAGAGTCTCGGCAAAGTTGTCCTGATACGGATGGGTCTCGGGATGCTCGTCGTTCTCGTCGGCAACAAAGGCATCGCGGTCGGCAATCAGCAGCTTGTGAGCCTCGTCGATATCCACGCCCTGCTTGGCGATGATGTCGGCAAGCTGCATATAGCGCGTGCTGATGGAGTTGCCGAAGGTGTTCATCTGAGAGCCGTGGTCGTTGATATAGAACTCACGCTGGATATCGTAACCGGCATGGTCCATAACGCGGCAGAGGGAGTCGCCCAGAGCGGCCCAACGGCCATGGCCAATATGCATGGGGCCGACGGGGTTGGCGGAGACAAACTCGACCTGGGTCTTCAGGCCGCCGCCGACGTTGGACTTAGCGAAGTCCATGCCCTTCTCGCGAGCCTCGCCGAAGATGGCGTTCTTGACGGCGACGGAGAGGTAGAAGTTGATGAAGCCAGGGCCGGCGATCTCGACCTTCTCGATCGCAGGATCCTCGGGCATATGGGCAACAACGGCCTCGGCGATCTTGCGCGGGGCGCAGTGAGCCAGCTTGGCGGACTTCAGAGCCATGGTGGAGGTCCACTCGCCATGAGAAGTGTCAGCCGGTCGCTCGATAGCGCAATCGTCAAGTTCAAATGCGGAAAGGTCGCCGGCCTCCTGGGCCGCAGCAAGCGCAGCGCGTACCAGCTCTTCAATCTTCTCGGGCATAGATCCTCCTTGTGTTAAAGCCCCCGAGCTCTTGGTCACTCGTAGGGCAAAAGCCAGAGTTTGCAGCACTCTATCACAAGCGGTAACTACTGTCGCAGGGTAAAGTCAATCGATATTGCATATGCACATAATTGACCACAGTTGTCGCAAGGCCATTCAAAGATGGCGGTCTGCCTGCTGGTTGTGCACCCGCCGAAAATGCATAAACATGTGCATGAGCCAGACAGAGTATCGAATACTCTTACCTATCGGATTTGTGTGCTTTTCCTGCATAAAGTAAGGGTTTGCGCACGTCAGCGTGGTATTCTAGACATATGTAAATTCGTATAAGTTGGAGGTAGCATGTTCTCAATCGGTCAACACGTCATTCATCCGGGTCAGGGAGTCTGCACCGTCGTCGGTTTTAGGGACGACACACCGCAGCCCATGCTGTTGCTCGAGACCAAGCAGGGACATGCGCAGACGATCCTCATGTACCCCGTGGCGCAGGCCGACCGTCTGCATGCCGCCATCTCCCAGCAAGATGCCGAGCACCTACTGAGCCATTACGACGAGCTGGAGTGCGACACCTTTACCGAGCGCAACAGCTCGCTCGAGGAGACGCACTTTAAGCAGCAGCTCAAACTGGGTGCGCCCGAGACGGTCCGCGTGGCAAAAACAATGATGCACCGTATTCGCCAGGCCGAGGAAGCAGATAAAAAGCCCAGCTCCTACTACATGCGCGTACTCAAGGAAGCCAAGCGCCGCTCCATCGAGGAGATTGCCGTGGCCTTGGGCGTCACCGAGGAAGACGCCGAAGCCCGCCTATCCCAAGCCGCCCTCAACTAACCTGCCAAAAAGGGACAGGTTTATTTTGGCAGGTTTTATCTGGGGAAACGTCAACAAACAATTGGTAAATGGTCGGGTGCTCCGTTTTTTTGTAAGCCCCGGCCATTTTTCTATCGCCGCGAAAATGCGTGAAGCCCATTTGTGATGACATCACGCGAGGGCCGTCCAGATCGACGCAACCAACGCCCGTATCCGCAACAAGCGCACCCGTCTTGCTCAATTACCATTAAAAAGCATCAATTTGAAAACGCAATAACATTTCGGCAGGTAGCAGCTATAGTCGGTAAACTGAATCTCGACAACCGAAGCCCCCGAATGAGGTATCTTCAGCCCATCCAAGCTAAAGGAGGGGCCATGCCGAGAAAACCTCGTTCAAAGTCACCAACCGGTTATTTCCACGTCACGTTGCGTGGAAACGGAGGGCAATTGCTGTTTGACGATGCCGAGGACCGAATCGCCATGCTTCAGATCCTCGATGCAATCCTCCCCAAACACAATATCGAGCTTATCGCTTGGTGCCTTATGGGAAACCATATTCATTTGGCACGGCAATCGTGCAGAGTGTCGCAGGATGTGCTCCGACGGAACTCAAATCCGTCTCCAAGCCACTTCGCAATGAGGCGATTCTCGCGCTTCGAAAACAGGGGCTAACCGTTAAGCAGGTTCAGCTGTTGACCGGACTCGGAATATGGATTATCAGGAACGCGTCCTAGCGTCGCGTTTGCCGAGTTACGGATACGGCGAAGCGCAGCTGCCTGCCGCGAGGCGCCGCCATTCGCAAGCGCCACCATGTTAAACAGAAAACGCTTCCGCTGAATAACGTCCAACGGAAGCGTCTTCCCAGATAAAACCTACCAAAATAAACCTGTCCCTTTTTGGCAGGTTAGGCCTGGAAGGTGTCGCGGTCGGGCGCGAAGGACTGCATGGCCGCGATGGTGCGGTCGAAAAGCTCGGGGAGCTCCCAGCCCAGCATCTCGGCGCCCTGCGAAATCACGTCGCGCGAGCAGCCGGCGGCAAAGCGCTTGTCCTTGAACTTCTTCTTGAGCGACTTGGTCGTAAAGTCCATGACGCTCTTGCTCGGACGCATGATCACGGCAGCCCCAATCAGGCCGGTAAGTTCGTCGCAGGCAAACAGGATCTTTTCCATCTGCAGCTCGGGCTTGGGCAGCGAGGTATTGAAGTCCGAGGTATGCGTCTGGATGGCGCGGATGAGCTCGGGCGATGCGCCCTCGCTCTCCAGAATCTCGGCAGCATAGATGGTGTGGTTCACGGGGTCGTCCTCATGCTCCTCCCAATCCAAGTCGTGCAGCAGGCCGACGATGCCCCAAAACTCCTCGTTCTCGGGGTCGAACTCGCGCGCAAAGTAGCGCATGGTGCCCTCGACCGTCTCGCCGTGGGTGATGTGGAACGGATCTTTGTTGTGCTCGTTGAGCAGTTCGAACGCACGGTCGCGGGTGATTCCAGCGGAAAGCGTCTGAGACATGGCAATACCTCCAGGTGAGTCGGTGCTAGGACACGGTGTCACTATCGTATATCGCCGCGGCTCAAGCCGGAAGGCAGAAAAGGCATACGGAGAAAAAAGCCGGGCGAACGCGTCGCCCGGCAAAACCGCAGATAAAACCTGCCAAAATAAACCTGTCCCTTTTTGGTAGGTTTAGGGGCGGACCTGGCCGGTGCCGCGGAGCTTGTATTTGTAGGTGGTGAGGGCCTCGGCGGCAAAGGGGCCGCGGGCGTGGAGCTTTTGGGTCGAAATGCCGATCTCGGCGCCCAGGCCAAACTCGCCGCCGTCGGTAAAGCGCGTGCTGGCGTTGGCATACACGGCCGAGGCATCGATCTCATCCAAAAAGCGCTCGCAAGCGTCCGCGTCCTCGGCGATGATGGCCTCGGAATGCATAGTGCCATAGCGGTTGATGTGCACGATGGCCTCGTCCTCGTTCGCCACGACCTTTACGCTCATCTCGAGCGCCAGGTACTCGCGGCCCCAGTCCTCCTCGGTCGCGGCAACAAAGTCATCGCCCTCGGCAAGACCGGCGTCGGCGCATGCGGCACACGCGGCCTCGTCGCCGTGAATCAGCACACCGTGGTCGTGCAGCACGGCCACGACCGCCGGCAAAAACGAATCTGCCACGGCGCGGTCCATAAGCAGCGACTCGGCGGCGTTGCACACGCCCACGCGCTGGGTCTTAGCATTAACGATAATGTTGAGCGCTTTATCAAAGTCTGCCGACTCATGCACGTAGATGTGGCAGTTTCCCGTGCCCGTCTCGATAACCGGCACAAGCGACTCGCGCACGCAGCGCTGGATCAGGCCCGCACCGCCACGCGGAATAAGCACGTCGACGATGCCGCGAAGCTTCATGAGCTCGCCGGTGGCCTCGCGATCGGTGGACTCGATCATCGAGATAGCCTCGCGCGGGAAACCCTTGGCCTCGAGCGCATCGGCCAGCAGTTCGGCAATCATGGCGCACGAGTGATAGGCCAGCGAACCGCCGCGCAGAATGCAGGCGTTGCCGGTGCGGATGCAGATGCCCGCGGCATCGGCCGTCACGTTGGGACGCGCCTCATAGACCATGGCGACTAGGCCCAGCGGCACGCTCACGCGGGTGAGGTCCACACCACTTGCAAGTACGCGGTGGTCGAGCACGCGGCCGACAGGATCGGGCAGCTCAGCGAGCTTCTCCAGGCCGGCGGCCATGCCCTCGACGCGCTCGGGCGTCAGCAGCAGACGGTCGAGGAGCCCCGCCGAGGTCCCCGCATCGCGCGCAGCGGACATATCGAGCTCGTTGGCGGCGACGATGGAATCGACGCCATCGCGCAGCGCCGCGGCCATGGCGCGCACGGCCTCCTGGCGCTGCTCGTCGCTCGCCGTGGCAAGCGAGGCCGACGCTGCCTTGGCGGCAACGGCAAGATCGTGGACATACGTGGCTATATCGACCGACATGGACGGCCCTTTCTCTTAGAAGTTTGCCAATCATGGTAGCCGATTTATGCGCATCCTCGCTGGCGGCGGTAGAATTGGTCAACCCGAAACACCGCAACGAACGGAAGTACCGCATGGCCCTCATCACTTCGTACCACGTCCCCGGCCTCTATGTCGAGGACCACAGCATCGACGTCCCCTTGGATTGGCGCGGCCTGGAGCCAATGCTTTTGGCCGTCGGCAGCACCATGCGCCGCGGCGCCATGCCGGCGCCCATCGCCGGCGCACCCGAGAGCATCAAGCTTTTCTACCGCGTGGTTTGCGCTCCCGACCGTATCAACGACGATCTGCCACTCCTCCTCTTTTTGCAGGGCGGCCCCGGCGGCGAGAGCCCGCGTCCGCTGTCGCCCACAAGCGACGGCTGGATCGAGGAGGCCGTCAAGCACTTCCGCGTCGTCCTGCCCGACCAGCGCGGTACCGGGCGCAGCAGCTGTGTAGACGGGCGCACGATTGCCGCACTGGGCGAGCGCGCCGAGGCGGCAGGCTCCGATGCGGCCCGCTCGCAGGCGGATTTTCTCAAGCGCCACCTCGCCAGCTCCATCGTGCGCGACTTTGAGTACCTGCGCCTGGTGGGCTTTGGCGGCAAGCCCTGGGTCACACTCGGCCAGAGCTACGGCGGCTTTTTGACGTTGAGCTATCTGTCGCTCTTCCCCGAGGGCGTGGCGGCGAGCTTTACCTGCGGCGGCATTCCGCACGTACCGGCGAGTGCCAGCGAGGTCTACGCGCACACCTTCCCGCGTATGGCGGCCAAGACTCAGCAGTATTACGACCGCTACCCCGCCGACGTCGAGCGCGTGGCGGCCCTGGCAGATGCCCTCGAGGAGCAAAAGCCCGCGCTGCCCGACGGCTCGCCGATGACGGTCGAGCGCCTGCAGCTCATGGGCAGCGACTTTGGCATGAAGCCGAGCTTTGAGCGCATGCACTGGATTATCGACCACGCGTTTGTTAATGGCGACGGTACGCTGAGCTGCGGCTCCTCGGTATCAGACAGCTTTTTGATGCGCGCCTTCGAGCGCACCAACACGCGCACGAATCCGCTGTACTGGACGCTGCAGGAGTTCATCTACGCCGATGGCGACACGATGCCCATTGGCTGGGCAGCCGCCGGGGAAAAGGCCCATCGTGCCGAGTTCGACACCCTCGCGCGCCCACTCATGTTTACCGGCGAGGCCATGTTCCCGTGGATGTTTGAGCAGATGCCCGAGCTCAAGCCCTTCAAGCCCGCCATGGACCTGCTGATGGAAGACACCAGCTGGGACAAGATCTACGACCCGCAGCGACTTGCCTGCAACGAGGTGCCGCTCCAAGCCGCGGTGTATTTCGACGACATGTACGTGGATTCGGGCCTGCAGCTCGACACGCTCAGCCGCGTGGGCAACTCACACGCCTGGGTGACCAACGAGTTCGAGCACGACGGCCTGCACGGCAGCATGGTGTTCAAGCACCTCTTCGAGGAGGCCCTCAACCGCGGAGACCTGCGCCAGATCTTCTAGCATAGGAGTGTCCCCCATCAGCCGGCACAAAAGGAACGTCCCCAAGTGCCGGCACGAGAAAGACAGCGCTGCGGGAAACGATCCGCAGCGCTGTCTTTCTTTATGCAAAGACGATCAAGTTGTCTCGGTGGATCGCGGGCTTCTCGGCCAAGTCTGCCAGCAAGCGGTTGCCGGCAATCTGGTCCTGGCGGCGTCCGGCTGCAAGCTCCAGCACGTCCGAATCGGCCTCGGCGATACCGCGGGCGACAACCATACCGCTTGGGTCGCACACGTCGAGCACATCGCCCTCGGCAAACGTGCCATCGACCTTGCGAATACCCACCGCAAGCAGGGAAGAACCGCGGCTGACCAGCGCCTTCGCGGCGCCGTCATCGACCGTCACCGAGCCATGCGCCTTGTCGCCCAGTGCAATCCACAGCTTGCGAGGCGCAATGTCCAGGCGCTCCGCCGGCGGATCGAACAGCGTGCCCACGCTCTCGCCGCGGGCAAGGCGCACGAGCGCATCGGGCTCCTCGCCCGAGCAAATCACGCTCTGAATGCCCGCCGTCATCAGGATGCGGCTCGCGCGGATCTTGGTAATCATGCCGCCTGTGCCAACCGATGTGGAAGAATCGCCCGCCGAGGCGATAATCTTGGCATCGATCCTATGCACGACCGGAACGAACTCGGCCGTGGGGTCCTCGTGCGGATTGGCGGTATAGAGGCCATCGATGTCCGAGAGCGTCACGCACAGGTCGGCAGAAACCAGGCAGCCCACAAGCGCCGCCAGCGTGTCGTTGTCGCCAAACTTGATTTCGTCGACGGTAACGGTGTCGTTCTCGTTGACGACCGGCACCACGCCCAGTTCTACCAGACGCAGCAGCGCGTCGCGCGCGTGCAGATAGGACGTGCGACGGGCCGTGTCGTGACGTGTGAGCAGCACGAGCGAGGTAAGCAGGTCGCGCGCATGGAACTCCTCGTCGTAGGCCGACGAGATGATGCACTGACCGGCCGAGGCGCAGGCCTGCAGGCTCGGCAGGTCACCGACCGGCTTGCGGTCAAAGCCCAGCACGGGATAGCCACAGGCAATGGCGCCCGAACTCACCACGACCAGACGCCAGCCGAGTTTGCGCAGGGCAGCAGCCTGATCGGCGAGCCCGCCGATAAAGGCGCGGTTGACCTTGCCATCGGCGCCCACCACCGTGGACGAACCGATCTTTACCACCATCGTTTTATAAGAAGTCGTCATACGTCAAACCAATCAACTGTTGAGGGTTCGGGCGAGCTGACGGCCGAGGGAACGTAATTCCACCCTACACCCAACAAAATTAGCGAGCCCAGGGGAAGGCAGAAGCCGCGGCCATGTTCTTGCGCACGAGCTCGTCGCGCACCTGCGCCAGGCCCTGCTCCATGCCCACCACATAGGTCTGCGGGTACAGGAAGCGCTTGTAGACCGGATCCAGATGGTCCAGCGCCCAAGCGCAACGCTCGCGTGCGGCCTCGATGCTCTCGCGCGGGGCAACAGCGCTGCCGTCGCGCACGATCGGCGCCAGCAGCTCGCGATACTCAAGCTCGGACACGTCGGTCACCAGGGCGGCATCGTTCACGGCCACGAGGGTATTGCCGCGCGCGGCGCCCTCCCCCGCCAGATGGTCCTCGTCATAGATCATGTCGCAGACCGGGCCGCCAAAGCCGTCGTAATAGCGGCGCACGCGCTGCACACCCGGAATCGTGCGCTTGTAGGGCTGCTCGGAGAGCTTGACCACCGGCGTCCACGGGTCCGCCTCGCTCGCACGGCGGGCGGAAAGCTTGTACACGCCGCCCAGCGCCGGTTGGTCGTAGCAGGTCGCGAGCTTAGTGCCCACGCCAAAGCTATCGATGGGCGCGCCCTGGTCGAGCAGCGACTGAATCGTGTATTCATCCAGATCGTTGGAAACCGAGATCCCCACATAGGGCAGGCCCTCGGCATCGAAACGGCCGCGGACATACTTGGACAGCTTGGCGAGGTCGCCTGAGTCGATGCGAATGGCCGACAGACGCTCGCCCGCCGCCTCCATCTCCTTGGCAACCGTAATGGCATGCTCGCAGCCCTCGCGCACGTCGTAAGTGTCAATGAGCAGCGTGCAGTTCTTGGGGCTCGACTTGGCAAAGGCACGGAAAGCCTCGAGCTCGGAATCGAAGCTCATCACCCAGCTGTGCGCATGCGTGCCAAAGACGGGAATACCGTAGCGGCGACCGGCGAGCACATTGGACGTAGAGGAACAGCCGGCAACGTAGCTCGCGCGCGCGACGGCCAGACCGCCATCGGGACCCTGGGCGCGGCGCAGGCCAAACTCGGCCACGGGACGGCCGTCCGCCGCCAGCACCACGCGCGCCGTCTTGGTGGCGACAAGCGTCTGGAAACCGACGATGTTGAGCAGCGCCGTCTCGAGCAGCTGGCACTCCAGCGCGGGGCCGGTGACGCGCACCATGGGCTCGCGCGGAAAGACGAGCTCGCCCTCGGGGACGGCGTCGATGTTTACATGCGCACGAAAATCACGCAGGTAGTCGAGGAATTCGGGCTTGAACATCGCGCCGCCGGCCGGGGCCTGGAGCGATGCGAGGTAGTCGATATCCTCGGGCGTAAAGCGAAGGTTTTCGACCAGCTCGGGCAGCTCGGCGGTGCCGCACATGACGGCGTAGGCGCTGCCAAACGGATGGTCACGGTAAAACGCCGTAAAACAGCCCTGCTCATTGGCCTTGCCGCTCTCCCACAGGCCCTGGGCCATAGTGAGCTCGTACAGATCGGTGAGCATTGCGATGTCGGTGGGATGCGAGATGTCGGTCAAAGCCATGGGGCGACCTTTCGGATGCGTTGTGCAGAGGTTGAGGGTTGGACGAGAGCAGAGCATGCGGACATGATGCCCGATGCAAATCGGTTAGAGCAGGCCCATACTGGTCATGATCGTGTAGCCCATAAAGACGACAAACGCGACCAAGGCGAGCGCGATGATGATCTTTTGAGCCGGGGCCATACCGGGGATCTCGCCCTCGGCCGTGGGCTCCTTGGAAGTGACCATGCGCTGGGCAAACGTCATCTCGTCACGGCTCGGCTTGGACTCGGCGGGCTTGGGACGAGCGGCTTTCTTAGGCTGAGGCTTGGGTGCAGCGGGCGCAGGCTTCGCAGCGGCGGGCCTGGGCGCGGGCGCGGGCTTGCGCTCGGATGCGGCGCTCGCGGCAGCCTCCTCGGCCTTCGCACGCTCGGCACGCAGGGCAGCCAGCTCTTCACGCTCGCGCCGGGCCTTTTCCTGGGCCTCGCGGCGGGCCTTCTCGGCGCGGAGCTCTTCCAACTCGGCGCGCTCCTCGTCGGACAATGGTTGGGAATCAAGCTCGGCCATAGTGCAGCCCTTTCTTTCAAAAAAAGCCGCCGACACAATGTCGACGGCTTATCAAATCCAAGGGTGGAGACGAAGGGAGTCGAACCCTCGGCCTCTGCCATGCGACGGCAGCGCTCTCCCAACTGAGCTACGTCCCCAGGACAAGTTGTTATTTTACCTACGGCTCGCCAGCTGTCAACGCCCAATACCCAGTCTTTTTGGGACGGGGCTTTTTTGACTACTTTTCGGATGGTAGCTCGACCCCCACCGGGAGCAGTCTTTTTGGGACGGGGCTTTTTTAGCTACCCAGGCAGATAGCGAAAACGATTTGGACGATTAACGGCAGGGGCAGCTAAAATAGCCCCGTCCCAAAAAGACTGCTCAAAAGAGCTACTTTGCGCTGGTGAGGACGCCGGTAGTGTCGAACGCTGGGGTAAAGCTCTCGTCTACCGCGCCGCCCTCTTGCCAGAACATCGTCGTAAAGCCCAAGTCGTCGGCATGGTCGAGCACCCGCTCGTACTCCTCGCGCGTCACGGCTCGCGCCAAGTCGCCGCCCTGCTCGCGCATGAGCGCATTGGGCGTGTACTGGTTCATGACCGAGATCGGCACATCACCCACCGTCTGCCACACCAGGTCTAGCACGCGACACGAATCGTCCGCATGCCCCGGCAACACCAGGTGACGCACGATCATGCCGCGCTTCATGAGCCCGTCCTCGTCCACCAGCTCTCCCCCACGGCGCTCAATCTCGCGCGCCATTTGCGCCAAACCCGACACGGCCACACGCGGGTAGTCCTTAATGTGAGAGAGCGACTGCGCAAGCCCCGCATCGGCATATTTAAAGTCGGTTAGCCACACATCGACCAGATCGCCGAGCGCCGCCACGGCACTCGCGCGCTCATAACCGCTCGTGTTGTAGACGATTGGAACAACCAGCCCGCGCGCCCGTGCCGCGGCAATCGCAGCCGGCAGCAGGTGCGCGTAGTGCGTCGCCGTCACCAGGTTAATATTGTTTGCACCCTGGTCCTGCAGCTCCAACATAATCTCGACCAGGCGCTCGGGCATAATCTCAAGCCCAAAATTGCCCGTCGAAATCTCGTGGTTCTGGCAATAGACGCATTTGAGCGAGCAGCCGCTAAAGAAGATCGTGCCCGAACCGGCCTCGCCCGAGATAGGCGGCTCCTCCCACATATGAAGCGCCGCACGGGCCACCTTGAGCGTGTCGTTAGCACCGCATACGCCGCGCGCACCCTCATCGCGCGCCGCACCGCAACGGCGCGGACACAAATGGCAAGCGGGAGAAAAAAGTTCGGTCAACGACGTCGGCATAAAAACATGCTCCAAAACAACGATTCAGCAGGTCAAACGCAAAAGGACCAACCGCGCAGACGGCTCGAGCCCAAGGCGCCGTAATCGTCCGACACGATTTTTGTAATGTCAAGACTGGAATCGATAAAGTGCCGCTTTATGATGTAAGTATTCCGCCCCCCGCGGAGCAACTGGGTGAACCGTCGCGTTTATTTAGGGAGCCCACACAGTCGTACGTAGTACAGGTATCCTTCGTTGTTAAGGACGCTGGAACGGTCGATGAGGGCACCCACCTGTTTTAGGTGGGTTCATTTTCGTAACGTGGGGGGTGGTTTTCTTTTGCCGTTTTTGCCAAAAATTGCCATCGCAGATCCCGTATGACATCCAACGGCACTCGGCAGAACCCCCGCCACCATCCCAATATCTGGTAAGCGCGTGATTATCGATTGGCGCGATTCCCCGCACCCCCTTTGGTCGAGTATCATGGGTCAGCTATACCCTTTGCGGCATGGCATCCTTTGACCTTTTCCTTCGACGCTTGGCGGTTTTTGATACATGGCTTCATCCACGAGCTACATACCGTTCCTTTGCGTGGCAGCCGCGGCATATATCACGACCTTCCTCACGGTGCCCCTGGTTAAACGTCTGGCAATCAAGCTCGACGCCGTTGATTATCCTTCAAAACGCCGTATCAACACCAAGCCCATCCCGCGCTTGGGAGGCACGGCGGTCTTTTTGGGCCTGGTCGTTGCCTGCATCGTTCAGATTATGGGCACCTGGCATCTGGGCTGGCCGCCCGTCTTGGTCCCGCATCCGCGCCTGCACATTAGCTACCCCATGCTGGCGCTTTCTTTTACCGTCATTTTTGCGACCGGCGCGATCGACGACGTCTTCCAGCTTAAGCCCAAGCAAAAGCTCGCCGGCCAGGTCCTCGCCGCGCTCATCGCCTGCGTGGGTGGCCTAAAAATCGGCGTCATCCTCAACCCGCTTGCCCCCGGCGAGATTATGCTCGGCTGGCTCGCCTATCCCATCACCGTGGTCTACCTGGTGGCGTTCACCAACATTATCAACCTTATCGACGGCCTCGATGGCCTGGCCACAGGCATCTGCGGCATCGCATCGTTCACGATGTTCTCGATGGCCGTTCTCTCGGGCCGCATCGATGCCGCCGCGCTCTCCATCGCGTTGTTTGGCGCCTGCCTGGCCTTTTTGCGCTACAACTTCAACCCCGCGAGCATCTTTCTGGGCGACTCAGGGTCGCTGCTGCTGGGCTTTGCGCTGGGCTCCATTTCGCTGCTTAATGTGAGCCGCACCGCCGCGCTCACCTCGCTTATCATTCCGCTCATCGTTGCCGGTGTGCCCATCATCGACACGTTTAGCGCCATCGTGCGCCGCAAGCGCGCCCACATTAGCATTGGGCAGGCCGACAAAGGCCACATCCACCACCGCCTCATTCAAGAGGGCTATAACCAAAAGCAGGCTGTGCTGCTTATCTATGCCTGGTGTGTCCTGCTTTCGGCCGGTGCGGCCGCCATCAACCAGGTCGAAGTCCCCATGCGCGTGCTCATCTTTACCGTCCTTGGCATTGGCTCGGCAGCCTTCGCCAAGCACCTGCACCTGTTTGAGCCCGTGCTACGCCACCATTACAACAAGCGCACGCACGAAGACGAGCTGATAACCCCCGACGACCCCGCCTTTAAGCAGGAGGAGCAAGCGGCCGAGGAGCGTAAGGGAGAGCGCCACCACAGGCATTAAGGTTTGCTGCAGAAGATTGTTCTGCTTACCGTCGGCCGCTCGTGACCGCGCCTCGATCGCCACGCATGTCTCGCCTTACCACCCCCTTGCCCACTTTCGCCCGCCCCTCTCAATAAACGCGTTATCATCTTGACCCATGAACATACGTTAGGAGCAATCATGCCAAACGAGAACAGCTACGAAGTCGCGCTGCAAAAGAGCAACGCCATTCGCGAGGGCCTGGCCAAGACGCCCGAGAAGTTCACCATGCTTTCCGGCGACCGCCCCACCGGCCGTCTGCACCTAGGCCACTACTTTGGCACCCTCAAGGGCCGCGTGGAGTTGCAGAATATGGGCGCCAAGACCAACGTGCTCATTGCCGACTACCAGGTCATCACCGACCGCGACACCACCGAGCACATCCAGGACAACGTGTATAACATGGTCATGGACTACCTTGCCTGCGGTATCGACCCCGACAAGACCATGATCTACACGCACTCCTCCGTGCCCGCCGCCAACCAGCTCATGCTGCCGTTCCTGTCGCTGGTCTCCGAGGCCGAGCTGGCGCGCAACCCCACCGTCAAGGCCGAGATGGAGGCCTCGGGCCACGAGCTCACCGGCCTTCTGCTCACCTATCCGGTACACCAGGCCTGCGACATCCTGTTCTGCAAGGGTAACGTTGTGCCCGTCGGTCGCGACCAGCTGCCGCACATCGAGCTCACCCGTACCATCGCCCGCCGCTTTAACAACCGCTACGGCAAGGTGTTCCCCGAGGTCGACGCGCTGCTGTCCGAGACCCCGCTGCTGCCCGGCCTGGACGGCCGCAAGATGAGCAAGAGCTACGGCAACGCCATCAATATCTCGATGACCGCCGAGGAGACGGCCAAGCGCATCAAGAAGAGCCAGACCGACTCCGAGCGCATGATTACGTTTGATCCCGAGAACCGCCCCGGCGTGTCCGGCCTGCTTTCGACCGCCGCCATCTGCACCGGCCGTTCCGAGGTCGAGATTGCCGAGGAGATTGGCATGGGCGGCTCTGGCCAACTCAAGAAGTACGTGACCGAGGCCGTCAACGGGTACTTCGCACCGATCCGCGAGCGTCGCCAGCGCTACGAGAACGACCTGGACTATGTGAAGGACGTCCTGCACGAGGGCAACCGTCGTGCCAACGAGATCGCCGAGCAGACCCTGGCCGAGGTTCAGGACGCCATGGGCATGGTGTACTAGTCGAGAGCAATAAACAACACTCAAACTAAACCGCCGCGATTGGCACAATCCTCGTTGCGGCGGTTTTGTTTTCTTCAGAGGTCGGTCGCCGAGATATTCAGCCGCTTGGCAGAACCCCTAAGTCGCAAGCACCTTGAGGCTATATCCTGTTAAGCAATGACACCCTATTGTTTAACATGCGGCAGCTTTTACGGCAGACCCGACCGACCGGAAGGAGTCCCATGAGCTCAGTTGCGTTTTGTACCTGCAACGACCGGAAATGCCCATTTAACCCTGTCAACCACGAGAAGGGCTGCACACCGTGTATCGCTAAGAATCTGCACGAGCACGAGATTCCAACGTGCCTGTTCAACGCGATTTCTCCCGATCGGCTTGAGGCCGATAAAGACGAGTGGTCGTGGCAAGCGTTCGCGCGGCATGTAGAAGCATATCTGGGAAGCGACAGCCCAAGAATCCCCGCAGGCGAAGAAGCGCCGCAGGGATTTACCAAGATCGGTTGCTGTAAGCGGGACTAACAATCAAAGTTAGTGCCCCCCTAAAACCAAACGTCAGTACCTCATTATGGGATAACAGACCTGATGGGTTTGCCCCATGCCTACAGGAAAGCGCCCGCCGACCATGGCAGCCGACGGGCGCTTTCCTGAAGTACACCGTTGAATCGCACAGAGGGGAGGAATGCGAATCAAACTCAACAGGGCAGGCTTTTTCATCGCCTATGGTCTGCTCCGTTGCTGCATACAATATAGTTCACCATTGTTTACTTTGCAGTATCAAACCGCGCCGCCACACCTTCTGCATAAGTTAACCGCGTTAAACCTGCCAATTAGGGACAGGTTTATTTTGGCAGGTTTTATCTGGGGAAACATCAATGGAGCCAGCGTTCCACCACAAAGAGGACAGGCACCCTTGTGGTGGTCTTGGCCACAGCAGAGCCGCTAAAGCCCTGCTGGCCAACGACAGGCGGCCAAGTCGACGTGCATGGGGTCGACAAACGTCACGCCCTCCCCCAGCAGAAGTTCGCGCTGAGCATCGGGGCCGCCAAACGCAAAGCCCTCGCAAATGCTGCCATCGGCAAACACCACACGATGGCAGGGAATCTGACCAGGGCGCGGATTGCTGTGCAGCGCATAGCCCACGTACCGCGCACTTCGTGGACGGCCGGCGAGCAGCGCCACCTGGCCGTACGTGGCAACCATTCCCTCAGGGATCTGCTCGACTACCTCGTACACCCGTTCAAAAAAGCCCTCAGACGCCATCGATGCTCCTTTCCGCCCGCAACAGCATAAATCAAATGATCCCTCGGGGACGGCAGGGCTGCGGATCATTTGCGGCTTCCGTGCGGCCGATAGTCCGCAACCCCGTCATCGCCGAGGGATCACATGGCATGGCAGGTAGCGTTCGCCCAGATAAAACCTGCCAAAATAAACCTGTCCCTTTTTGGCAGGTCGGTTAGTTGGCAGGCTGGAAGAAGGCTACGGCTACGGCACCGGGGCCTACATGGGTGCCGATGGTGGCGCCGATGGTGTGAACGGGCAGCTCGCCCTCGGTGTGGCCAGCCCACAGCGCGGCGCTGTCCTCGATATACTTCCTGAGCACCGCATCCGAAAGGCCCGTATAGCCCAGCGCCAGCGGCATGGAAAAGTCGACGCCGCCCGCCTTTTCGACCTTTTGGTTCAGCAGGTTGCGGCCGTTCTTGGAACCGCGCGCCTTGCCCAGCTGCACGATCAGACCGTCCTCGGCAGCCACCACGGGCTTTACGTTGAGCAGCGTACCCACGGCGCCGGCCGCAGCAGACAGGCGACCGCCGCGCACCAGGTACTCCAGCGTCTCGAGCAGGCCGATAACCACCACGCGGTCGCGCACGGCCTCAACCGCCGCCGCGATCTGGGCAGCGCCACGGCCCTCGTCCACCAAGTGCAGGGCATACTCGACCAGCACGCGCTCGCCCAGGGTGACGTTGTTGCTGTCTACCACGAACACATCGCCGCCCGGTGCCTCGGCAAGTGCGGTACGGGCACTCTGATTGGTGCCGGAAAGCTTAGCGCCCACGGTAATAATCACGGCCTCATCGCCGGCCTCACGAACCTCGGCGATAGCCTGCGAAAACGCGTACGGGTTGACCTGACCGGTCTTGGGCAGCTCATCGCGCTCCACGAGCATCTCGTAAAAGCGCTGGTGATCGATGTCGACGCCATCCATGTACACATCGGTGCCAAAGGTAACGGACAGTGGCAAAACAGCCAGTGCCGGGTGCTCCGCCGGCGACATATCGCTTGCGGAATCGGTAATAATGCGGACGGACATAGCGAATCCTTTCTTGCACAGGTCCCGCGCAGGGAATTTTGACAGCAATGCCCCGGCACGGTATACGCGCTCAAACGGGACGATGCAGTTGTTAATGGGAAGCAAATGCCTAGGCGGCCCTACAGCTCGCGCAGGGTGTCGAGAATCGTACGCAGCGACGCGTACATCTGCTCGCGCTGCTCCACACCCATGGCCTTGCCGGTGGCATCGAGCACCTCGCGAATAATGCGATCGGCCTCATTCATGCTCTCGCCGCCCAACGTGGTCAGGCGAACCGGGGCGCGATACTTAACGGCGGCATCGCCCGAATCGTCGACCTCGACGTAGCCGCCCTCTTCCAGATGCGCCAGCGTGCGCGAAACGGCAGCGCGGGTCACGCCTGCCATGCGGGCGAGGTCGGCACCAGTCAGGCCGTCCTTGCTGCGCTCAAGATAGTACAGGCACATGATATCGGAACCCTTAAGGCCCAGCCTTGCGCCCTCAGATGCCTTAATGCGCTGGATCTCCTTGTAGAGTCCGCTGATCAGTCCAACAAAGTCCTCAAAACGCGTCTCGTCGTTCTGCTGCATGGGAGACGACCGCCTTTCGCTTGCATGATGCTAACGGGTAAACATCTTAGCCGTACCCAGCGATCGCAAGCCCCGAACGCCCTATTTGTTAACTCATCAACATAAAAACCACCACAAAGGGGACAGCACCTTTGTGGTGGTTTGGGGCATCAATAGGTTCTAGGCGCCGCTACAGTTCCACGCAGGGATTGTCGCGGGTCACAAGCGTCTTGACGACAACCGTCGCTCCCAGATAGCGCTCAAGCAGCTCGGCTAAGCGATCGATGGCGGCCTGGCAGTCCCCCATCCGCTCGGGTTCAACACACTCAATCGCCAGGAACGCATCGGCAGAATCGTCGGACAGAGCCGTTCGAACGCCGTCGCGCCAGTTCCAGCAGCGGCACACGGCACCCGCATCATCGATGTAGGCGAGCTCGCCGGGCAGCGTCGGATCATCCGCCTCCTCGCCAAGCGGCAGGAACGCATCGCCACCGTCGGTCACCTTCAAGCGAAGGTCTCCCTCAATCGCGTGCAAATCCTCGCCTCCCACGGGCAGCGCGTAGGTCAGCGACACCGTGTTGTAAATATCCACCGCCGGTGTGATATGACCGACCGGCTTGCCCTTGAGCACGCGCTTGAGCAAGTTCTCGATCGAGCAGCGGGCGCCCTTTTTGGTCTTGAACAGGCGATAGGCCTCGCGCCATGCCTTGACCGGCGCGTTCTCGCTGATGGTATCGCTTGTCAGGTGGCGCTCCGCATCGATATTGGCGCGATCGAGCAGCGCCGCAATCGCGTCCACGTCCTCTTGAGGAATCGTAGCCGCGGGCTTCATGCCCTTTACGACCACGACGCCGACCGCCGCCTGTGGAAATAGCTCCCAAAATGAATCCTCGGCAACAAAGCCCTTCATACGTGCTCCTTTCATTGTGCGCGCCCGAGCGAGGGCACCTAAACAAAAAGCGCCCCTACAACGGCCACCTTCAAAGTCCTACGGTGCCGTCACAAGAGCGCTTACGCTGCCCCCATCCGGAGAAGGGGACGATATGTCAGGCGCATTGTAACCCGAGTCATCCACACGAGCAAAACCACCACAAAGGCGCCTGCCTCTTTGTGGTGGATATGGACTCGAGGCGACGCTAGTGGCGGAGTCCCAGTAGGCCGCGGCCGCGATGACGGGCCTCGGCGGACACCTGAGTGTGCGGACCGGCGGCCTTGACGGACTCGGGCAGGTGCGAGTACTTCTTCTCGAAGTTCTCCTCGAACATCACCGCCAAGTTGTGCGCGGCCTCGTCGTAGCGCGCTGTGCTCTGCCAGTACTGGCGCGGCACCAGGATGCCGTCCGGCACACCGTGGCACGTGGTGGGAATGTCGACATTAAAGATATCGTCGTGCAAGAACTCGCTGTCCTCGATGGTACCGTCGAGGGCGCGTGCGACCAGGGCGCGCGTGTAGGCAAGCTCGATGCGATGGCCCACGCCATAACCGCCGCCAATCCAGCCGGTGTTGAGCAGATAGACGCGGGTGCGACCGTCGGCGATACGCTCGCCGAGCATCTTGGCATAGACCATGGGGTCGAGCGGCATAAACGGCTCTCCGAACAGCGAGGAGAACGTGGGCGTGGGCTCGGTGACGCCGACCTCGGTACCGGGGATCTTTGCGGTGAAGCCCGTCACAAAGTGATACATGGCGGCATCGGCCGTCAGGCGCGAGATAGGCGGCAGCACGCCAAAGGCATCGCAGGTCAAAAACAGCACGACGCTCGGGGTGGTGCCCATGCCCTTGGTCCACGCGTTGGGGATATGCTCGACGGGATAGGCAACGCGCGTGTTGTGCGTGATCGAGACGTCATCGTAGTTGGGCTTGCGGTTCTCGTCGAGCACCACGTTTTCGCAGATCGCGCCAAAGCGAACGGCGTTGAAGATCTCGGGCTCGTGAAACTCGTCCAAGCCCTCGCACTTGGCGTAGCAGCCGCCCTCGATGTTGAAGATGCCCATGTCGGACCAACCGTGCTCGTCGTCGCCGATCAGCAGGCGCGTGGGATTGGCCGAAAGCGTGGTCTTGCCGGTGCCGGACAGGCCAAAGAACACGGCGGTCTCGTGCGTGACGGGATCCATGCTGGCCGAGCAATGCATGGGCAGCACATCGTCCTCGACGGGCAGCAGGTAATTCATGACGCTGAAGATGGACTTTTTAATCTCACCGGAGTAGCCGGTGCCGGCAACCAGAATCACGCGTTCCTGGAAGTTGATGACCACGGCGGCGCTGGAGTTGAGGCCCTTGATGGCAGGGTCGCACTGGTACCCAGGTGCCGCGAGCACGCAAAAGTCCGGTTCGCCGGTGCGCGCAATTTCGCGAGCGAGCGGACGGGCGAGCATCTGCTTAATGAAGAGCGCCTGGCTCGCGCGCTCGCAGGCAACGAGCAGGCGACGCGTGTGGTTGCGGTCGGCACCCGCCATGCCGCGGGTGACGAACACATCGCGCTCGTTGAGATAGTCGACGATGCCGGCCTTGATGGCCTCGTAGCTCTCAATCGAAAGCGGGCGGTTGACGGCGCCCCAGGCGATCTTGTCGTGAACATCGGGGGTGTCAACGATAAAGCGGTCGTTGGGAGAACGGCCGGTGCGCTCCCCCGTCTCGATTACCAGCGCGCCGTTGGATGCCATGCGGCCCTCTTCACGGCGGATGGCGTGCTCGACGAGCTCCGCAGCAGGTAGATCGACCAGCAGACGCGGCTGATTCTCGGCGGGATCTTCGACCAGCGTAATACCAAAGTTGGACAGAACTTCTGCAGGGGTAACACCAGGCATGGGGCCTCCTTTAAAAGCGCGTCACGCGGGCGCGGCGCGCACTTTACTCACGTAAAGCCCGTTGTACCCGATATGCAAAAACGTTTTTGTGGCAAGGGGGGCAAGCCCGCCCAACGGTCAAAAATCCCAGGCAAGCGGCCTAGTCATTGGGTAGTCATTGGGGACGTTCTTAAACGACGAGTCGTTGGGGACACTCTTGAACAGGCAACATTCAAGGAGTGTCCCCGGATGCCGGCACAAAAGGAGCGTCCCTAAGTGCCAACTATAGCGGCAAGCCTTGGCCGAGCATGGCGATGGCGCTCATAAGGACCAGCATGCCGGCGGCGTAGGGCAGGACCGCACCCAAGAGCTCGGCATCCTTGCCGCGCACGTGCACGGCGGCCAGGCCGATGGCAAGCGTCTGCGGCGAGATCATCTTGCCGGCGGCGACGCCAAGCGCGTTCAGCGCGACCATCCAGTAGTCGCTCACGCCCAGCGCGGTGGCAGCCTGGCTCTGGATGGGACCAAACAGCATGCCAGAAGACGTGCCCGAACCGGTCACGAACGCACCGACCGCGCCGATCCACGGAGCCAGAACCGGGTACAGGCCACCGGCGACTGCAATGCAAAACGCGCTGATCGAAGAGATCATGCCCGCATAGCCCATAACCTTGGCACAGCCCAGAACCGAAAGCATGGTAATGACCGTCGGCATCATCTGCTTGACGGTCGCGGCCAGTACCTTGCCCATCAAGCGCGGCGAAGCACCCTGAATGGCGCCGCCGACAAACGCCGCCAGGAAAATCCAGACGCCCGGCGTGTTGATCCACGAAAACGTGAGCGTGCCGGGGTTCTCGCCGCAATACACCTGCACCTGGCTCGCAAACGGTGCGAGCGCAGCATGCACGGCAGGCACCAGGTTAGACGTTCCCAACAGCAGCACAAAGATCAGGATGAAGCACGACCAAGCCGAAAGCGCCGACTTAGCGGTGAGCTGCTCGCCGGCCTCGATATTCATGTGGAAGCGTGCGTCCAGATGCCCCGACTTCTCGGCACGCATGGCAAGCGCAGCTGTCAGCGCGAGCGAAACGATGGAACCGACGACGACAGCAAGCTCGGGACCCACAAACATAGCAACGACAAGCGCCGCACCGGCAAAGGACACGCCGGAGAGCACGGCGATGCCCGCCACGCCGTTCAGGCGCTCGGCAACGCCCGCAACATTACCCTGGTCATCGGCGACACGACCCGCAACCAGCACGATAAACAGCGGCATCATCGCAAAGAAAGGCGCCAGCTGCACCATCTGAACGGTCGCCAAATGCAGCGGATCCAGGCCCACCAGACCGGCAACGGACACCGTGGGAATGCCAATGGAGCCGTAGGGCGTGGGCACGCCGTTGGCCAGCAGACAGATGAGCACGGCGGGCACGGCCTCAAAGCCCAGGCCCGCGAGCATGCCGGCGGGAATAGCAACGGCGGTGCCAAAACCGGCCATGCCCTCCATAAAGCCACCAAAGCACCAGGCCACAAGCAGCGCCAGCAGGCGGCGATCGCTGCTGATGGAGGTGATCATGCTGCCGATCACGTCCATGGCGCCCGTGCGAACGCTCAGGTTATACGTGAACACCGCGGCGATGATTACCAAAACGATGGGCCACAGGGCCATCAAAAAGCCTTCGAGCGAGGCGGTCGCGATCTGCGCTGCCGGCAGGTGCCACCATGCGAAGGCAAGCACGCACGAAAGGACAAACGATCCGATGGCGGCTTTCCAAGCTGGCCATTTAAAGCACAGCAGCATCACGACAAGCCAAATGATCGGCACAAGAGCCAGCAAGAATGCGGCGACGTCCATAGGTAGAAGCTCCTTGGTGCCGCGCGGGCGGCATCGTGGTATCACATAACTTCAACAGGATACCGCACGCTCACCGACAATTTACTGCCGCCCCCCGAAAATATTGAACAATCCGTTCAAAAACATGAGTGACACCGTCGCGTCTATACTAGAACGCAGCAATAGAAAGGACCCGCCTTGAGCATCTCGCCCCTCGATAGCATCCGCCGCGCCATCGCCCGCCGCAACGGCATCGCCAACCCCGCTGTATCGGGCGGGGCGCACGGACAGGGCGGACGCATCGAGAACGGCCTGTTCCCCGCATCGCACACCGCCGAGGAGCTCGCGCGTATCCAGGAGCTGAGTCAGCGCAACGCCGGCGGGCCAAATAGCGGCCAAGCCACGCGTCGTCGGCGCGAGCGCGATCGCGAGCCCGGTCCTGTCCGCCGTATGGTCAACGCCTGGTGGAACCGCCTGCTCGGCGCCGTCTACGGCGGCGGTTTCTCCATGCAGGAAGCCGAATACGAGGAGCACGCCACCCGTCGCGACTACCTTTGGAATACCCTCGGCACCGCCGTGTGGGGCATGGCGTTTCCGCTGCTCACTATCGTGTCTACGCAACTCGTGGGGGCCGAAGAAGCCGGCAAGTTCTCCATCGCCTTTGTCACCGGCACGCTCATCATGATCGCGTGCAACTACGGCGTACGCAATTTTCAGGTCTCGGACATCGACGAGAAGACGTCCTTTGCCTCCTACCAGCTCAACCGCTGGCTTTGCGGAGCTCTCGCCCTAGGCTGCGGCCTCATGTACAGCAGCGCCCGCGGCTATGACGCGCAGATGGCGACGATCGGCCTGGGCGTCTACCTCTATAAGGTGATCGACGGCATCGCCGACGTGTACGAGGGCCGCCTGCAGCAGGCCGACAAGCTCTATTTGGCCGGCATGAGCCAAACGCTGCGCTCCGTCGGCGTCATCGCGGTCTTTAGCGCGGCACTGTTCCTCACGCGCAACATGCCCATCGCGGCCATGGCTATGGGTGTTACAGCGATCGCCTCGCTTGTGCTGGTCACCGCCCCGCTCGCCCTGCTCGAAACCGAAAAATCGCGTCGCGTGAGCATACGCGAAGTCGGCCGCCTTTTTGCGCAGTGTGCCCCGCTCTTTGGCGCGCTCTTTTTGTTCAACCTTATCGAGAGCATGCCCAAGTTTGTGATGGAAGGCACGCTGGCCTACAAATATCAGCTGTATTTTAATGCCCTATTCTTTCCGGCGCAGGCCATTTTGCTGAGCATTGGATTTATCTATAAACCGCAGCTCTTGCGTTTGTCGAGCATTTGGGCTAACCCGCGCAAGCGTCGCCGCTTTGACTTAATTATTGTCGCTGTCATGGCGCTGATCTTGGGTTTCACTGGCGCATGCGCCGCATTTATGGCAGGCCCCGGCATTCCCCTTATGAGCTTTATGTACGGCCTCAACTTTGAGCGCTACCGCACATTGGCGCTGCTGATGGTCGTCGCCGGCGGCATCACCGCAGCCATCGATTTTATCTACGCCATTATCACAGTGCTGCGCCACGCCGGCGATGTCACCAAGATCTACCTCATTTGCTTTGCCGTGAGCGTGGTGCTCCCGATGATCCTCATCAACCTACTGGGGCTGATGGGTGCCGTCGTAAGCTACCTGGCTATCATGGCCCTACTGCTGGTGCTGTTGATTATCGAGTACGCCCACATCCGCCAGCGTATAGAACGAGCCCGCAACCCGTACGGTGTCTAATTAGATGCCTCGGCCACCGGAATTTGCGATGGAATCGCCCCGGCTGGGGTCTCGTTGCGGACAATATGCATCACGCAAAACTAAGTGAGTAGACTTTTACCGAATCCTCGACCACACCGACAAAGCACAAGTCTGTGACCTGCGGTTTTATTGAGGCAAATATGTTGGGTGCTCGGCATTTCCAAAAAAGTCTACTCACTTAGCCAGCGGGCAGCCAAATGATTATGTAATCCACGTCCCAGAAAAATCATTTGATGGGCAGAAGGGCAAAAGTAGTCAAAAAAGCCCCGTCCCAAATTAGCTACCCCTTGCGTAATCATTCGCCGGGCAGAATGTTCGCATAGAACTCGGCCCCGTCGTCCAGGCGCAGAATGCCTACGCGGCCGAACTCGGAGCCGGTGGCGGCGGCACAGTCGATGTCGATGCGGTCGGGAACGCCGGCGGTATCCTCGCCGCCCAGGCGCACAATCTGCCCGCGGCCCGACTCCTCATCGAGCCCTGCCAGGCCGCCTACCTCGCAATAACGCCCGAGCGACACCGTGGGCGTGTGACCGCTCACCACAACCGGACCCTTGCCCTCGGCAGATAGCAGCCCCGTCGGGGCATCCCAATAGCCATGGCGAATCCACAGCAAGTCATCGGACGACTGCACGGCAAGCATTTGCTGCAGCAGCTCGCTATCGGCATCGACCGCTCCCCTGCCGTCACCGCAATCAACACCATGCTCAAGCAAAAACGCACGCGCTGCCTCGGTCTGAATACCGGCGTGCACCAGCAGATACGGACGCTCGGCAGTCTCTGCCACCGCATAGAGCGGCAGGGCAGCAGCCCAGCGTACCAGCTCCTCGTATGCCTCAAACTCCATTTCGTTGAGCTGTTGGCGCGTGGTCCAACCGCCGTTGATGTCCCAGGTCTCGGCATCGAGCGGGTCCTGGCCAATGATCGCGTCGAGCATAATCTGCTCGTGGTTACCCTTAAGCACGCGAGCGTTGGGCAGCGAGCGCACCAAGTTAATGACGCCGACCGGATCGGGACCGCGATCGACCATGTCGCCCAACACGTACAGCGTGTCGTCGGACGCCAGCGAGATCTTGGAAAGGGCCTCGTCCAGCGCGCGCACGTGCCCGTGAGCATCAGATGTCACATAGATCGCCATGGAACGCCTTTCCCTACCTTACGGGCGAAGCCCGGAGCCGCAACTAAAACTTCAAGTTGAACTTAAACGTTACCCATTGTACTCCGTTGCAATAAAGCTGGGAAGTAGATACGAGCCGCCGCCAATAGTCTAGAAAAACGGCTCCGCCTGTGACGATATCACGAACGCCCTCCGTTCAACCCATAAACCCACCATCTTTGGGTACAAATAACCGCAGACAACTGACCGTGCCACGCCAACCACCCAGGAGCGGACACTATCCATGAACCAGATACTTCTTTTTATCGGCCTCGTCATCATTTTGTGCCTGACCATCAAGCCCGTCGGCAAAAAACTCCCCTTCCCCACCCTGCTCATCTTTATCGCGCTGGGCATGCTGCTGGGCGTCGACGGTCCGGCGCACATCGACTTTAGCGACTACGCGCTCACCGAAACCGTCTGCAGCACGGCACTGCTGTTCATCATGTTCTACGGCGGCTTTAACACCAACATCGACCGCGCCAAGCCCGTCGCAGTACCCGCAGTGCTGCTGAGCACGCTCGGCGTTGTCATTACCGCCGGCATCACGGGCGCCTTTGCACACTTCGCACTGGGCTTCGACTGGATCGGCGGCCTGCTGCTAGGCTCGGTCGTGGCGTCGACCGATGCGGCGAGTGTCTTTAGCGTGCTGCGCGAGCACAACCTTTCGCTGAGGGACGGCACTGACTCGCTGCTCGAGGTCGAATCGGGCTCCAACGACCCCGTCGCTTACATGCTCACCGCCGTGCTCGCGACCCTCGCGGCCGGCGGCGACATCAACATCCCCGTGCTGCTCGCCAAGCAGATCATTCTGGGCGTGGGGCTGGGCCTTGTCATTGGCTGGGCATCGGGCCGCCTGATCGAGCGAGCGCACGCAACAGCCGAGGGCGCGCAGACCATCTTCTTGTTCGCCGTGGCCATCGTCGCCTACGCGCTGCCGAGCTATCTGGGCGGCAACGGCTTTTTAGCCGTGTACCTTGCCGGCATCGTGCTAGGCGCGAGCGACATCACCGGTAAGGTCGAGCTGGCGCACTTCTTCGACACCCTCACCGAGATGGCCGAAATGACCATCTTCTTTTTGCTCGGCCTACTCGTGACGCCCGCACGCCTGCCGCAAATGCTACTACCGGGCCTGGCACTCATGGCGTTTATGCTCTTCGTGAGCCGCCCCATCGCCGTCGGTCTGCTGTTGGCGCCCTATAAGACAAACCCCCGCCAGGTGGCGCTCGTAAGCTGGGCGGGCCTGCGTGGCGCGGCTTCGGTCGTGTTTAGCCTCTTTACCGTGGTGGCCGACGTTCCCGGCGGTCACGACCTGTTTGACCTGGTGTTTGTGATTGCCGTGTCGAGCATTGTGGTGCAGGGCTCGCTGCTGCCGGCGATGGCGAAAAAGCTCGACATGATCGATGCGGCCGGCGACGTGCGCCGCACCTTTAACGATTACCGCGACGAGGACGGCATGTCGTTTGTTAAGCTCAAGGTAGGCGCGGGCCATCCGTTTGCCGGTCGCTCGCTCGCGGACATCGGCAGTGCCACGGACATGCTCGTAGTCCTGGTGCTGCGCGACGGTGCACACCCGGTGCTGCCCAATGGCGATACCGTCATCGAGGAAGGCGACCTTCTGGTTATGGCCGCGCCGACGTTTGAAGAGCGTGCCGAGGTTACGCTGCGCGAGGTCACCGTGACACCCCACGGCCGCCTGGCGGGGCTGCGCCTGCGCGATGTGCCACAAGGCAAGCACCCCTTTATCGTCGTGATGCTCAAGCGCGATGGCCAAACGATCATCCCCGACGGCAACACCCTCATATACGCCGGCGACGAAGCCGTTATCGCCACGCTCGCGTCGTAGCGGCCAGGGGTAGCCGTCCCGAATTGGCTACATTTGAGCACCAATCGCCCCGGCTGGGGTCTCGTTGCGAACAATTAGCGCCTCTCAAAACTAAGTGAGTAGACTTTTGCCGAATCGCCGACCACGTCACCAAAGCATAAGTCTGTGACCTGCGGACTTGTTGAAGCAAATTAGTCGTGTGCTCAGGATTTCCAATAAAGTCTACTCACTTAGCCAGCGTGCGATCAAAATAGAACGGTCGCGAGCTCATTAGACTCCATTGCGACGGCTTATCGTGCATTTTCGCGCAGCTGCGGGTGCAGGCGACCGTCCCAAATTAGCTATCCTTGTCACATTCCTAGTTATCGTCGACGGCAAAATCGCGGAGGTCGAGGCCTTCGCGTTCGGCTCGGGCTAGGAGCTCTTGGGGCGACTCGTCCTCGATATCCACTACGTCGAGCATGGCAGCAGGAAAGCCCACGCCAGCCGTACTCCCCGCGCGATCGAGCAGACTCTCGCGCAGCTGGTCTACGTCCACATCGATCTTCATGGTGTAACCTCCTACCGGGGAATCGCGTCCAAACAAACCGCACATCCCAAATGATGTGCAATAAACCCCAGATACGGTCATAATAAAATAATGAACATCAGGGAGGTTGCGGACGATGGATAAGCTCGATGCCATGACGGAACAAGTCAGGGATTTTTGCGACGATCGAGGCTGGCGCAAATATCACACGCCAAAAGAGCTTGCCATCGGCATGGCGACTGAGTCCTCCGAGCTCCTTCAGCTCTTTCGTTTTATGAGCGACGAGCGCATTGCAGAAATGTTCGAAGACGCCGAGCAACGTCAAGCCATCGAAGACGAAATTGCCGACACGCTCCTTTTCCTCCTGCGTTTCGCTGATTTAAATGAAATCGACCTGCCAGCGGCGCTTTCGTCCAAACTCAAGCGCAATGGCGAACGCTACCCCATCAACGCATCATCTGTCGAATACAGAAAGGCGGGCCACCGTGAGTAATGAGTTCGCCCTTCGGCAATACACGCTTCCCCTGCCCCAACCCTTTGAGACAAGCGAATCGCTTCAGGACTTTGGCACGCCAAAGCCTGGAGCCCATCATGACGAGAGTTGGCCCGTCCTTTACATTCTTACCAACAGCAGAAACAAGACGGCATACATCGGTCAAACAACCAACTACCAGCGCCGTATGAAACAACACGCTGCAAACGTGGACAAGGACTTCGACCGGACCCTTCTGATCGACAATCCCACCTTCAACCAATCCGCAACGTTCGAGTTCGAGAATCGACTTATTGAGCTGTTCTGTGCTGACGAAAAATACCAGGTCACCAATGCCAACAACGGCTATGCCCAATTCGATTATTTTGAGCGGCCTCAATATCGCCAGAAGTTCCGAGACCTCTGGACAAAGCTTCGCGAAGAAAACTACGCGATTCATCCGATTGAAGAGCTCGAGAACTCCGATCTGTTCAAGTTCTCACCTTTCAAGACGCTTACGCCCGACCAATACGAAACGATCGAGACGATTTTTAAACGTCTCGAACAGGAGCATGAAGACACAAAACATGGCGGCTCAAAAAGAGAACGTATAACCGTCGTGAATGGCGCACCGGGAACAGGTAAAACAATCCTCGCCATCAGTCTCATGTTCAAAATCAAAAATGAGCCCAACCTTTCCGGCCTGCGAGTCGGTTTTGTCACCCCGATGGATTCTCTGAAGAAGACCCTCAGGAAGCTCACGCACTTCCTTCCAGGGCTAAAGCCTGGCGATATCTTGAGCCCCAGTGACGTAACCAAAAATGATCGTTATGACATCCTACTTGTCGACGAAGCACATCGACTGGGTAATTATCTAAGCATGGGCGCCGGCATTGGGGCTTTTTACAACACCTGCGATCGCCTCGGCCTTCCGCATACGAGCAACCAGGTTGACTGGATATTCAAATGCTGTGACAAGGCATACCTGTTCTACGACCCCAAACAGCAGGTTCGCGCATCCGGACTCAATCGAGACGGCCTTGAGCAGCGACTCAATCAGCTCGAAGAAGCGGGCATTGAAACTGAAGAGTTCAGCCTAAGCACACAAATGCGCGTACGCGGTGGTGACGAATACCTCGATTTTGTCTATGACTTACTCAACAACAAGGCGTTTATGCATACCGGCATGAAGTTCAACGAACTCTTTTCATCGGAGCCTTACGATTCGCGAGCCGGGGATCCGGACAGCGATATCCCCAGATACCAGTTTGGAATCGTCGACCGATTTGAGGATTTCTGTTCCCTGCAGCAAGCCAAGGAAGAAGAAGTTGGTCTATCCCGCATGACGGCAGGTTTTGCGTGGAAGTGGGAAACGAAGAAACACAAAGACGCTTTCGACATCGTCATCGAGGGCATTCCCAAACGTTGGAACTCGAGTCAAAAGGATTGGGTTAACTCCCCCAACGCCGTCAACGAGGTTGGATGCATCCACACGGTGCAGGGCTACGACCTCAATTACGGATTCGTCATTCTGGGGCCAGACATTTACTACGACACCGATAAAGGAGCCGTCTGCGTTAACAAAGCGAACTTCAAAGATGCTGTCGCAAAGAAAAAGGCGAGCGAAGATGAGCTACGGAAGATTATCGTCAACGCCTACTATGTCCTTATGACGCGTGGCATGCTGGGAACGTATCTCTATGTGTGCGACCCCGCACTCAAGGAGTATTTGTCGCGGTATATCCCGGTGATATAGGCTGGCGCCCACACATGACATGAATAGCAACGAAAGCAGCAGCGAAGCTCCTAGGAAACAATCTCGGATTCACAAAGGGCGGTGGGGCGCGCCGGCGCCCTATCCAACCAATACTGCTCCCAGAACATTTGCGAGCTTCTTGGCGGGGCGCCTATTCGCTTTTTCACCCATCGCCACGAGCGCATGGTTGCAGTCATCCCCATTCATGTCGCAAACAATTCTAAGCTCATGCCGTGCCCTCGAAGCAGCCGTATAAAACAGAGTTCCAGGCTCAGGCATGTAGCTCATGGACGGCTGTTCCCATAAGGCTTGATCAACATCAATCATAATTACCGCAGCAGCCTCCATCCCCTTGAACTTCCTCACCGTATGGACGGGAACCTTCTGACCTTTCCATCTCTTTAAGCTCAGATCGCCAGTGAAACAACTCGACAGCTTAGAGTTTTCCAGTGTCTTGCATGTGATAACCACAATGTCATTAATACCAGCGTTCTTGAGTAGATCAATGTGCTTATCCACAAATGCCTCTTGCGCGGCGGCGTCACAATCAATCATAAGCAATGGAGGTTTTCCGAGCCTAGCCATAACCTGCATTCTAAAACCATGCGCCTCACCAAGAGCACTCAAGGAAGACCTCTCGATAGCCTCCGTATTCCGGCAGTTTACATAAAGCGTTAGCTTGCAATCGGCATCCATAAGGAAGCTGGGCATAGTTGAGCCTTGGACAAACTGCCTTTTGTCGTAGAAGAGGTACATCGTGCTTTCCGGCCTCGAGTCCACGATAGAACGCAAGGTTTCGAGCACCATCGCATCTTCAATGGGTTTGAGGCCAAAGTCTTGGCCTTCATCTATTACGATGTGCTGATAGGGAAACGAGTCAGGGTGCTCCATGAGTTCTTCGGTCAGGCTGGCGTAGTTTGGCTCGAGAGAATTGCAGACCTTGCAGGCGTAGCCCGGAATTGTATAGACGTCAATTTCCGGGACATCGTCGCACCTTCTAGTAATCTCTTCCTTCAAAAGCGAGTTAAAGCACAAAAAGAGAACCCTGCCCGTACAGGCGGCCTGCCTAGCTCTCTCAATTGCAATGAGAGTTTTGCCAGTTCCTGCCGCCCCGTTAATTACCGCTGTCTTCTGATCCTTTATGAAATTCAACACGCGAGCTTGCGAGTCCAGCAGCCTTGCGAACACGAAGTCGTTATATCGATAGTCCACCGAATTCGTCGGGACGATATCGAACTCCGGCAAGAGCACTTTATGCAAGACCTCTTGAGCCTCGGTCTTGGAGAGTCTCGTCTCCCTTCCCCCGACTTCCATACTCATGATGCGAACTATTTGAGCAGTTGGATCTCCAAGGTCTGTCTTGCACAGAGTAATATCGCGAGAAGCCTCGGGGGAGTAATCAATAAAGCCAAGTTCATGTGCCCCCAGGGACGGAAGCCAAACCGCATGAGCAACCTTGCACCTACCGCAAAGCTCTCCTAACCCTACATCCTCAAAGCGATTAATGAGCTTCCATTTGATGCTATCCGCCTGCCGATAAGGCCCTCCATGCCTCCTCATCGATATGCCGCTACCGTATAGCCACTCGCCGTTTTCGCAGCGAATCTTTCCCGCCTTCGCCTCGATGACAAGGATACCGAGCCTGCGATTAAACACGACGAAATCGGCTTCCCTCTGCTCAATAGCGTTTCCATCCACAACATCCAACATCTTGTATGAATGGATAACCGTAAAATCATCGGGAAGCTTGCTCAGCGCGTAATAAATCTCCCCCTCACGGCTCCGATCGTCGTATTCAGCCGGGCCAAGGCTCGGTATCATTCTTGCAGCCACAGCTACGCCTCTTTATAAATCTCGTCCATCACATCTTTGGCGGAGCACTCGCCAACGACAAACAGGCTCCAACCCGAAATGTTGCGCCAAGCAGGCCCAAATACATCTTTGAAATCGCTCGCCGCTTCTTCATCAAGAAGAATGACCTTGGACTTACGCCAAACAAACGTGGCGTAAGCGCTGTCGCCGCTAGCATTAGATAGATCCACGTCTTTGTCCGGAGTCTCCCAACGCAAATGCGGATCGTAGCTCGCCATCTCACAAACCAGCTCGGCCCATTCATCCGTAGAACCAGATTGGATTGACAGTTTCATCGCTTCGGCCAACGATAGCGCCTTGTTGTTTGCGCCATCATCAGAGGCATATAGCTCAAACCCAGCAACCGAGTCCGAGGCATCCGGCTCGCAATCGAGTTCTTTATCCTCATCGGCATTGCCGGCAGAACAAACGGAAGGCGATACAGCAAGAAGAGTCCCCAAAATTCGCTTTGCAGCGCCTCGAGAAAGATTCGCCTGCACAGCTTGGTTGTAATAATTTGCAATACAACCGTAGCAGCAAGTTTCTTCACCGCATCCGCAATGACCGTCTACGACCTTATATGCCTCTTCAATTAGTTCCGCCACCTCTTTGCTGAGCTGGCGCACATGACCGGCTCCTCCAGGCACGTCATCATAGATGAGTATTGAGAAGCTGCCTGCATCATTTTTGTATGTAGTCCCTCCGAGTTCGGTCTCGGGAACCTCAAGGATTTTAGCCGCAGCGGTAACCAGCGCCCACATCACAGCTTCCCAGTCGCCATCGCAGCAAACCGTCGCCGCATCAAAATCAAATACGAGCTCGAGAACGTCGCTCACAAATGCCGTACCCAGTGCGCTGAACCTATTAATCTTTGGAGCAGCGCCGCTCTTCTCGCACCAGTAGGCATGTTGAATCTTCTCTCCACCAACAGCAGCGCGATTGCAGTAAGAGCAGACTTGGAAGCCCTTAGCAGGGCTATTGAGCACACAAAGTTGCCCGTTCTCGGCATATTTTACTTTCACCGCACCGCCAGGAAAACAAAACTCTCCGGTCGCAGTCTCGTTAGGCCAGTGCTGGCTAAAGTGCACCGATGCATACCCCTTTGGCCTCGGCCTTCTAAGCCCGATGCCTTTTTTGTTTTCTGTGCCGACAAAACCATAGGAAGGTATGAGCATATTCTTTTCGAGAGCAAACTCGGTATGGCAAACGGGGCACTCGCCTTTATCACTGTAGTTTTCAATGGGCCATACAAATGTTTCGCAATTTGGGCACTTTCCATACCTGCGCTTTCGCAACTCTTGCCCTTTCGGCTTTCTGAGTCCGACGGACTTCCAAAGCGTCTTGCCGGCAACGATTTCCGCCCCCGGTGCATATTCCCTAATGGCTTGACGCATACCCCTAGAAAGCTCGAGCCTGTTCTCACCTACAGAATTCTCAATATCAAGAAGATGGAGCTCTACGAGATCAGTCGGAAACCCGTACTTAGGCAATACTCCGTTCTCGGCAAGAATTGCGATAGTTCTCTCCTTCTTGAGTGCATCCCTAGACTTTAAAAGCTTGGATGCGAGAATGTCGTTGACGCCCATATTCAGCTCAATACCATCCTGAACACGCTCAAAATCAGCATGCTTAAGGCTATGTGCAAGGAGAAGCCTGCCACCGCCTCCATTCTCAGCCGAATCGATTGGCCCAACGAGCTTTGCTATCCACCCCCACTCGTTTACGCCAACTTCTTCCGCCACAGGCATGCCTTGCGGAACAACGCGAACGAGCTGTTCATAGACACTCTTTGGCCGCGATGCAAGGAAGCGGCGAAGATCTTCGAGGCCTTCCGGCTCCGATTTAGAAAGATCCATAAAGTCGTTGTATCCATGAGAGTAGTCTTTGCCCAAGCTCCGGCTCGCGTAGCGAAAGAACTCAGACATAGCGACAGCGAAAACATGCCGTATCGCAATGGCATCGTTATTCAGATAACACATTGGCACTCTCGTGTTGCCGCCAATTATCTTGGCTGGGTCCTCAAAGTACGCGACATCATGGGGCCGCAAGCGAGCAAATGTGATGGCATATCCAGGCTTGCCAGCGCGGCGTCCAACGCGTCCAGCACGCTGTGTGTAGTTTGCAGTGCTGGGCGGAACATTTCTCATAAAGATTGCCCTCAAATCACCGACGTCTACACCCAGCTCAAATGTCGTTGTGCAACTCAAAACATTAACGTCGCCCTTAATAAAATCGCTCTGTATTTCCCTGGCCTTTTTAGAAGACAGCTGCGCCGTATGCTCTTCGATTTTGAGAGGAAGCGCCTCATCTTGATATACCGTTTTATAGTAGCGGTCTTTGCCTCTTGCCTCTGCGAAGCTCATTTTCACCATCGTGCCGTTGCATTTCGTTGTCATGCAAACACCATGCGTATCCAGGTGAGTCTCACATCCGCACGCATCACAACGATAGACAATATCATCGTTGGAATGCGGATACATAGTCCAAATATCTCTGCCAAGCCTAAAGTGTTCACGCGAATCGATCAGATATCCTTCGCCCCTAAATAGCTTGCAACTTAGATACTCCCCCATAAACTGGAATAGACTTTGCAGAATCGGGCGAACGTCCTCACGGGTCAGCTCGATACCGTGGACCCTTTTGACGTACTTGCGAATAAAGGCGCTGCGCTTATTTTCTGTACCACGTACCGCATCTCCCGCAAACTGAACAATATCCTTTGACGCAGAGCTGTCGCTCTCAAGCACGACAAGGTTGCCGCGCTTCTCATGATTGTTTCTTAGTTCAGGGACCCCTTCAGGAACCTCGATAACGTTTTTCTCTCGGAGCAGTTCAAGACAGGTCCTTGCAAACAAAATGTAGTCTTCGCATGAAAGCCAGGTGGCCCCATCGGCATTAAGTATATCCACTTGCCTTGCGACAAGCTTTTTCGCCCCAGGATGGGAAAACCCCTTGTTAAATTCAGTAGGCTCGATCCTTACAACGCCAAGGCCTTCAAGGCTGTTCCGCGAATCCTCGGCCGCAAGCTCATCGAGAACCCAGGCCGTCGCCTGGCCCCTCTTGTTGGAACCCAAGACCCCCGGATATCGCCTCTTTGCAACACTTGTTATCCAATCAATAACTGAGCTCGGCTTACAGCCTTCACCGTCGCGAGACAGAGCCTCCACCGCTTCTCTTATCAGCTGACGACGTGTGATGTTTCCATAAGTTCTGTCCAATGCGGGCGCGAAGAAAGCCGCGTCCTGGCGCTTGTCCGAGAAGCAAATAACACTTCCGGCCCTGCGTTCTTCATCGAGGTCTGCAAACAAATCATCCTCGTCAGCCTCCTCATCAAAAGGAGGAATATCCCTGACTAAGTCGTAGCAAACGACACTGCCCGCAGCTTCAGGCGAAACGCGCATAGGCTGAATTGCCACAACGGACTGATATCCACAATGGCGACAACGCGCTTCTGCCTCATCTGCTTGTTTTTTCTCGTTTTGGTTGAGCGCAATTGGGATGCGGGCGACAATCTCATGCTCGAAACGATGAGCACCACCCTCGGCTTCATGATACAAAGACCCGCATATCGGGCACAGCCATTGGATCTTCTCATCGGGATCTCTCTCCGATTCGTCAGAGAGAAGACGGTAATAGACCCTCGGAAGAAATTCGTCGTCGGAATCCGTTCCTTCATGTCGAGGACTAAGCCACGCAGTCTTCACCTCGGGATCGGAGCTCTCCTCACCAAGGATGTATGCCTGCCCACAGTGGCGACAGACCGACACCTCATATACAGGAGTATCGTTTACATCGTCATAATGCTCCGCAATCGTTTTGTGAGGAGTCAGCTTACGTGTATGCAGATTTAAATAGATGCCCTCAGGAGCACGCAAGAAGGAATGGTAGCGACTCGTAAGAATGGGGACATCCTTGGAGCGCTGCGCAGAGGAAAGCACCTCAACCATGGCAGTGAGGATTTCCACACCTCTCTTATCTCCCGTGAGCCCTTCGATCTCAAGCTCCTCAATGGTGTCAAGATCAGTGAGGTCGAAAAGACGCTCGCAGCGTCTCACCAGTTTTGCCGCAGACGATTCACCCAGAAGGATCTTTCCTAGTCCCATTAGGGGGGACTCGCCGTCTAGTCTCGCTACAACCTCTTCAGGAGCTCCACCAGATGCGAGTGTGCTGCGAATGTCTTCTACGTTTACGTTTTCAGGATCGGAAAGTTCCCTGCGAAGTTCCGCCCAAGTGTCTAGAGAAAGCGTGCCCCAAGGCTTTTCATCAAGAGCATCTTGGGGCTGATCTTTCTCGCTCGTGATGACATCGAGATCTGCGGGATCACCCGAGAAAGGCTCGCCAAAAAGATCCCGAGCAAATTTAGCCACCTTCGGCATATCTTCTTCCGAGCCGATTGTTGCGGAAGTTGCGTAACAATGAAGCTTGGGCAGCTCCCCCGTTTCCGATTCGATACGAGCCTTTACTCGACGCAGCAAATATGCGATTTCGGTGCCAAGCGCGCCCGAATAAACGTGCGCCTCATCGATGGCGATATGCCGCCAGTTTGCACCAAATGCCCCTTCGAACAGCGGCGCATCCTCCGGACGTAGAAGGAGATACTCAAGCATAGAGTAGTTTGTAAGCAAAATGTTGGGTGGGTTCTCACGTATTTTCTCGCGAGAGATGATTTCATTTGGCAGTCTAGTTTGATCCGGGTTTTCGTCTTTCCACTTACGGAGAGCCACGGACTCTTTCTCCTCAGTGTCGCCGGTATAACGCCCGAAGGTAATATCGGTCCCCTTCAGCAACTGGCGCAATCGTTTAAGCTGATCGTTTGCAAGGGCGTTCATCGGGTAAAGAATCATGGCACGGACGCCAGCGGAGCGCCCACTCTTTTCAAATTCTGAGAGGATGTCATTCAGAATCGGAAGCAAAAAGCACTCAGTCTTACCCGAACCCGTGCCCGTAACGACGGCGTAATTACACCCGGCAACGCTCTTTTCAATAGCCTTAACTTGATGCACATATAAGGGGCGATAGGGGTCAAAATTACGTGCCTCTCCGCCGCCTAAACTCATCATGCCCTTGCAGAGAAGCCCCTCGTCCACCAGGTCGGCCACAGTTTTATCCTTGCGGTACGGAGGCGCCGCCTCAAGAAACGGTCCCTTTGCAAGATATCCCGGCTCGCAGAGAATCGTCTCAAGCTGCTTCTGCAAATCCGCGTCATCAAAGTGAATAGTAGTGGCAATGTATTCACGATAAGAGTCCTCCACTTTGCGCGCAGTCTCAATGGGGTTGAATTCTTTTACATCCGTCATTATTTGCTCCCGCTATTTAAGAATGATACTGGTCGCGTATTCTCGCCGAGGGTCTCCAAAGAAGTCGCTCGGTGACATTTCAACTGCGACCTCTCTCTTGTTGCCCAGCTGCCTCACCACGCTTGATGGAAGGGCGACCTCCGCAGAGCCCTTTTCCGCAAAGGCCGTAGCAATCGGCTTTTCGCCTCTTTCCTTATACTTGGAAAGTCCAAAAAACCTGAAATGAATGTCGCATAAGGGCTTGCCTTCGAACCGAAGGACATACCCAAGAGAATCGGCCGGCAATAACTTCCAGCCGTTAATGCCGAGCCCTTCAGCGCAGTCAAGCATTTGAACATCAGTCCAGGCCGGCTTCAGTTCTCCCGTTGACACGTCATCGCCATACCACAGGGACAGCTTCAAGGGAAGGCGGATGGGCGCCTTATTATCAGCTTGTTGTAAGAGACTTGCATGCCTAAAAAGATTGAATCCGTATTCGCCAGGCTGCTTGAGTGCCTTGAAGAAAAGGGGTCTTGAACCGAGTAACGCCAGCACGGCCCTGTTATACCTCCAACCATAGGAGACAATCTTAAAGTTTGCCGCGCTAGGACCGAGCTCTAGCGCATCCGCCAAACAGATTGGACGCTCTTCGGATAGATTCGCTAGTCTATCTGGTATGTCAACATCTATTGCAGCAAGGGCCAGCTTGGCATCAGTTTCTTTGCCACTCCCTTTCGATCGGATGCGAACGCGCAAGAACTCATCCTTCAGGAGAGCCTTCGCTTCATACCGCTCCCACGCATTGAGAGAATCGGGACTGTCGCATTCGCCTGCCATATCAGCCTCTTCACGAATACGCACAACATCAATGGGAAGGCACGCCTGGAAACCATATTCAGCTACAGCACGCCCGTGATCAATGCTGATGGACAGAGGCCTAAATTCTTGTATGGGTACCACTGCGAATCGGTAGCGGAAAACAACCTTACCACCGGCAGATTTCTGCCTCGCCTCTAGGACGCATTCTTCAATATGCCAACTGAATAGACTCGTTTTTGAGAGATTGAGTTCTATTCTTGCAATACCTGAATTTTCAGTATCGTCCTCATATATGGCGCAACGAGGCATCGACACCAGCTCGCCATCGCAGCAGCACATGATGTCCAAGTCTTTTAGGGCGCTCGCGCCATCAAGCGCTTCAATGCTCACAGAGGGCAGGCCGTCGCTGGTATTGAGTTCGTTCGGAACGCACCCATACAAGTCAACGCCGTCGCTCGTTTCTCCGATAATGCGATGCTTATCAACCTTTGCGACATAACGTTCTTGCCAAACGGCAACTTCCTCGCCCGTAAGCTCGTCAACAACCGAACCTGCCGAACCGGGCTCAACGTCGTAGATATAAATCTGGTTATCGTTCCAATCGCCAGAAGCCTCATACTCCGAAACGGCTTTCATGCCTTGCCCGGGAACGATCTTGTATCCGTCTTTAACAATGTATGCGATACGACGCTTTTTCGTTAACCGCTCGTTCTTGCCACGCAAGCGATAGAAGCCCTTAGCGTCCTTTATAAATTCAAAACAACCGGGCTTGTTCCTACTGAACGACTGGCTCAAAGAGCTAAGCTCGATGTAGTCACCCGCTCGCTCATCTTTCTGCATGAGCTTCAATTCCACGTCGTAACGAGCCCGAGGGTTAACGGCAATACTGACGGCATTCAAAATGCATTTTCCGACACTCATATCGAATTCAGAGCTTGCCTTTAGCTCGCCGTCAACATAATAGTCAATCTTGTCACCAGCAAAATGCAGCGGGAACTGTTGGCGCGGCCAGCGCATGGTCACAACACCCTCAGATAAATCCAGCTGCAAACTGGCAATCGGAAGATAGATCAATCGGTGGGTGCCACTTCTCCGCTCTTGCGTCTCAGCAGCAGCCCTTCCTCCGGTCGCCAAGGGCTGCACACGCTCTTGATTGTCACGAAGGGCCTGCATTGCAGCTTCAGGCAGACCGAAACTAGATAGCATCGTGTAGCGGCTTCCAACCCTATTCGTGTCAACAATTTGCGCCGCCACGCGCATGGACGCCTCAAATAATGGAGCAATGGTTGAATCGGGCGCTTTCTCAAGAATGTTAAGGACTGCCTTTTCGGGAGCATACCGACTCTCAGGGTTCTTTAGCTCCCTAAGAACGGAGCGCCCGTCCATCTCTCCGCCAAAACCTAAACTGCCTTTAGAAACTTCTTTCGCAAGCGGAAGTAATTTCTCCCACAGGTTTGACCAAGAATCTTCCGATAAGCCTCCGTGGAGGAGTGTGGTGTAGAAGTAGTAATTAACTTCCTCATCACGGCCGTACAAAGGCATTCCACGCTCTTCAACATGTTTCATAAAAATATGCTTTACAAGCCCCTGTACGTTACTGTCGAAAATGCCAAGACTCGCGAAGAAATTGCCCCATAAGTTATGATCGTTGAAAACCCTGCGCGCCTTGTCAGCAACATAAACCATAAAAGCGTTCGGCAAACACCTATCAATCAGCATCAGAACAATGCGAGGTTTTGTCGGGTAACGTTTTATGAGTTCTTCAAAAGCAGTGCTGAGCTCATCAAGGTCTGCCGAGAATTCCTCAAACGTCTGATAAACCATGACGTTTTCAGACCTTGAGTCAAGGTCGTCAAAGGCACCCCGAGCTCTTTCTTCAAATTCCTCCAACTTTGCCGAAAACAACCCATGCGAGCGTGTGAGCGGAAAATGGCTCAAATCGTATTCATATTGCTCTATCGAGGACGCTGTCTCGGTATTTGACTCGCGAGGAGATTGGCTTTTCGGCAGGACTTTCACGTTCGTCGTATTCTCGACCATCTTGGGCTGAAGCATGGAGGCCGCGAAGTCGTCGGGGGCCGCACGGTATTTCTTTCGCATCCTTATGATTGAATCGGCATATCTGCTATCAAAACGAGCGTCTATTTCTTTATCGGCAAGAGACAAAAGATCGGGCAAGTAGCAGAAGCCAGCTTTCTGAATTGAACGCTTCAGCCGTACATCATCAAAACTAAGCTCCGAGATGGACGTTTTCTCCAACCTCTCCAAGTAGTTCGATTCGCTCATCAGCATCCCCTATGCCGCGATTGCATTTGATGCCGTCATTTCTGGCCTTTTATTAACACCGGTCTGGCATGACGTGCTTTTAATCATACCGTGAGACACATACGCAACCCAACGAACAAAGCTGTCCAATGGGCCGTTTCTGCAGACGGTCGTTATCATCCGGTGAACAGCGCTTGGAAGTACCTGCTATGGCTCAAGTGTCTTTTATTGCACAACAAAACCGCCGCCAAAATGATTCGATTGTGAACATAGATGCACGGATCTGCCGACCGGGAGTCTAGGTTTTCCCTACGGTCTGTCGCCTTGCCCCAATCCCGCAAGGTGCCCACACGCTATTATCGATATAAATTGAATGGGCAAGCATTACAGGAGGGGCTCTGCGTGCCAATTGAAAAGCAAGTTCCATACTTGCAAAACACTTCTGGCTCGGTAATTGACAACCACCACGAAGCTCATAGGGCTGTCCAGCACTCCATCGCCCGCGGCTACGCTGACCTTGTCAACGGCCGCGTGCGTCCTTGGAAGCAGGCAAAAGCAGAGGCAGATCGGATGCGAGCCATCAGGTAAGGTCACCCCTCTCCCATGTAACCATCCTGTAAATCATAGCGGCGCAGTCGAGTTTTACCGTGATGCGGTCGCGCCTGGCGCTCCACTGTGCTAAAGTATCCCGAACGTTCAAACGACTACGAGGGGAACTAGAAGATGGCACGTGTGCACAACTTCTCAGCTGGCCCGGCCGCACTGCCCACAAGCGTGCTCGCCGAGATCGCCGACGAGATGATGGACTACCGCGGTTGCGGCATGTCCGTGCTCGAGATGAGCCATCGATCTAGCATGTACCAGCAGATCATCGATGACGCCGAGACAACCCTGCGCCGCCTGCTGAGCATCCCCGACAACTACCGTGTCCTGTTTTTGCAGGGCGGCGCCACGCTGCAGTTTGCGGGCATCCCCATGAACCTCATGCGCCGCGGCCGCGCCGGCTACGTCGTGACCGGCAACTTTGCCAACAAGGCGTACAAGGAGGCCGCCAAGTACGGCGAGGCCGTGCTGCTCGCGAGCTCCAAGGACACCAATTTCGACCGCATTCCCACCATGGCCAATATCAACGCGCGCATTGCCGCCGAGGCCGCGGGCGACGGGCTCGACTACGTCTACATCTGCCAGAACAACACCATCTTTGGCACCATGTACCACGAGCTGCCCGCTTGCGGCGATGTGCCGCTGGTCGCCGATGTCTCGAGCTGCTTTCTGTCGCAGCCGCTCGACGTTGAGCGCTACGGGCTCATTTACGCCGGCGCGCAGAAAAACGCCGGCGCCGCGGGCGTGACCGTGGTCATCGTGCGCGACGACCTCATCGCCGATGGCCCAGCCTTTGCGCAGACGCCGCAGTACCTGGACCTTAAAACCCAGGCCGCCAAGGGCTCCATGCTCAACACGCCCAACACCTTTGGCATCTACGTATGCGGCAAGGTATTCCGCTGGGTGGAGCAAACCGGCGGACTAGCCGCCATGGCCGAGCGCAACTGGGCCAAGGCCAACCTGCTCTATGACCTGCTCGAGCACAGCGAGCTGTTTCATGGCACCACGCAGGCCGACAGCCGCTCCATCGCCAACGTCACCTTCCGCACCGGCGATGCCGAACTCGACGCGGCCTTTGTCGCAGGCGCGGCCGAGCACCAGATTCAAAACGTCAAGGGCCATCGCCTGGTGGGCGGCATGCGCGCCAGCGTCTACAACGCCGTAACCATGGAAGATGTGCAGGCACTGGCCTCGTACATGAAAGACTTCGAAGCGCAGCATAGTTTGAGTCCGCGATCTAACTAGCCCGCAACCCGCGGGCCGACCAGCCACTTCAAACCACTTGTTTTAGACAAACCTGCTAAGGAGTTTTTCATGCGCAAGATCAAAACCATCGACGACATAACCAAAGACGGCAAGGTCGAGTTTGGCGAGGGCTACGAGTTTGTGGGCACCGCCGAGGAGGCCGACGCCATCCTGATGCGCTCCACCGACCTGCACGGCTACGAGCTGCCCGAGGGCATCCGCGCCATCGCCCGCTGCGGCGCCGGCGTCAACAACATCCCCATCGAGGAGTACGCCAAGAAGGGCGTCGTCGTCTTTAACTCCCCCGGCGCCAACAGCAACGCCGTCAAGGAGCTCGTCCTGGGCATGCTGGTGCTCTCGAGCCGCGGCGTGGTGCAGTCGATGAACTGGGTGCGCGACAACGCCGACGACCCCGAGATTCAGGTCGACGCCGAGAAGGCCAAGAAGGCCTTTGTGGGCCGCGAGCTCAAGGGCAAGCGCATCGGCGTCATCGGTCTGGGCAACGTGGGTTCCAAGGTCGCCAACGCCTGCGTCGACCTGGGCATGGACGTCTACGGCTACGATCCGTTCATTTCCGTCGAGCACGCGTGGGTGCTGAGCCGCGAGGTGCAGCGCGTGGGCACACTCGAGGACCTCTGCCGCGGCTGCGACTACCTCACCGTGCACGTGCCCAGCAAGGCCGACACCATCGGCATGATCAGCACCGAGCAGATCGACCTACTGGCCCCGGGCGCCGTGCTCATCAACTACGCGCGCGAGACCATCATTGACGAGGACGCCGTCGACGCAGCCCTGCGCGCGGGCAAGCTGAGCTGGTTTAGCTGCGACTTTGCCACGCCCAAGACGGTCAAGATGCCCAACACGTTTATCACCACGCACTCGGGCGCCGGCACCGGCGAGGCCGAGGCCAACTGCGCCGATATGGCCATCAGCGAGCTCAAGGATTACCTGGAGAACGGCAACATCGCGCACAGCGTCAACTACCCCGCCTGCAGCATGGGCAAGGCGCGCGCCGCAAGCCGCATTGCCTGCCTGCATGCCAACGTGCCCAACATGATCGGCCAGATCACGGCGATCCTGGCCAAGGACAACGCCAACGTGCAGCGTATGACCAACGAGTCCGCCGGCGAGAACGCCTACACCATGTTCGACACCGACGAGCACCTGGACAGCAGCACCATCGAGGCGCTCAAGCAGATTCCGTCGATGTATCGCGTACGCGTGATCAAGTAGCGTCGGCGCCAAGCCTGCCAGACAGGCAATGAAGCTCATTCGGCCCCCGTTTTCGCGAAACGGGGGCCGATTTCGTTGCTCCAGCTGGTTTTTAAAATGCTACCCAGAATAAGTTTTTTCGGATAATCGACAGTCATGCCTAAATCACTGAGCGCACCTGCTCTGATAAACAGCTTTATCAGGGACTTTAGTAGGTAAAAATCGATCTCTCTGTGCCGAATGTAAGTTGACTGTCTATTTTCCGAAACAACTTATTCTAGATAGCATTTTTAGGGCCCTCCAAAGGCGAAATTGAAGCCTTTTTGCGACCAAAACTCTAGTCCGCGCGACCGTTTTCCACCCGCACGGCTACATTCCCGCCCAATCGATAAAAATCTCCTCACGAAGCCGCCGTTCGAGCTTCTGCTGCCGCGGCGTCTTGTCTTTCAACGGCACATCAAGATAGGACATGATGAGTTCCATCACCACGCGGAAGGCATCGGAGTCGACCAGCTGACCATAGGTCATCAGAACGACAGGATATCCCATCGCTTGAAGGGCCGTCGTTCGATCGGAGTCCGAGATCTTGGATTCTATGGATCCGTGAATGGCTTTACCTTGACATTCAACCAGGCACTCTCTGCTGCCGTCCTTATTTGACAGCAGGATATCGGCGTAGCGCCTATCAAGCCCCGAAATCAGGCGGGCGCTGCGCGTCATGCGAATCTCAACGTTATTGGTAAGGCGCAGCCCTTCGCCGCCGCGCAACCTCGTAAGGCCAAACAGCATCGAAGCCTGGACCTCGAGCGGCGATGCCACAACCCCCGTAATGCATTTCGCGGCACGCGTGAACGATTTAGCACCGCGGAGCCCCTGGATCTTATCGACGTACTCGGTTAGTTCAGAGAGCTCAATCAAGGGCGGTCGTTTCCACAGGTCCGTTGGATTCCCCGAGGTATCCTTTACGTTTTCCCAGCCCGACCGTGCGTCACCCCACCGGCTCCCATATGCCTGCTCAAGCGCCGACTTTACCTGAGGCGCAATCTTGCACACGGCAAAGGTGCCGCACATCTCATACATGCACATGATCAGGCGCTCATTTGAGACCGAGGAAGCCAGGGTCAGCAGGGTAAAGAGCGGGGACGCGACATCAAGGCCAAACTCTGTCTGCCACACGGAGCCAAACGGCCTCTCCCCGTTCCAAACATGTCTGACAATGCGGCCGCCCTTGCGCCCGCAGAGGCCCTGCGCCAACACGTGTAGCGGAGTGCCCAGGAAATGCGTGACGAGCGGGTGCTCACAAAGATGCTCCCTGCGCGGATCGTCCGCAGAATCGGGCAGGTCCGGCATTATTGCCAAGACCTGCGGAGGTATCCGGTGATACCGAAAGGCAGATATGTCGCACAGCATGTCGTCCATGAAGGATACGTACCCATTGCGTCGTTTGTGAGCCTGCCCGGACGCCAAACGCGATGGCTCGGCCTGTGAACGGTTAATACTGCTACGCACACGTCGCGAATCTTCCAGGTGGCTTACAATCGGTTTTGGAAACAAACTGATTGTGAGGTTGCATATGGTTGATGAGAACTTTGCCTGGCGGCTTACGCAGGAGCTCGTGAAGATTGATAGCTCGGACCCGGGCGCCTACGAAGGCGAGATCGAACACTTCATTAAGAGGCTCATTGAACAGCAGCTGGCGCAGCTTGATAGTCCTGCGCTCGATGCCGTGCAGGTTGCAGAGCTCGAAGTACTCCCCGGACGCTGCAACCTTATGGTCACCGTGCCGGGTGTGAGCGACGAGCCGCGGCTGGTCTACATCTGCCATATGGATGCCGTCACCCTAGGAGATGGCTGGAACGCGGACACACCGCCACTCGGGGCGACCGTGCGCAACGACAAACTCTATGGCCGGGGCGCCTGCGACATGAAGGGCGGCCTGGCTTGCGCCATTACCGCGCTTGTCCACGCACTCGAGCGCGTGGCGGCAGAGGGCGAGCTGCCCCACCGCGGCTTCTCGCTTATTTGCTCGGTCGACGAAGAGGACTTTATGCGCGGCTCCGAGGCCGCCATCGATGCCGGCTGGGTCGGCTCGCGCGAATGGGTGCTGGACACCGAGCCCACCGACGGACAGATTCAGGTGGCGCACAAGGGTCGCACGTGGTTCGAGATCGAGATGACCGGCGTCACGGCGCATGCGAGCCAGCCCTGGAAGGGCGCGGATGCCGTCGCCGCCATGGCCGAAGTCGTATGCTCGCTTCGTCGCGCGTTCGCGGCGCTGCCCGTGCATGATGAGCTGGGGCCTTCGACCATCACGTTTGGACAGATCGAGGGCGGCTATCGCCCCTATGTCGTGCCCGACCGCGCCAAGGTCTGGGTCGATATGCGCCTGACGCCGCCGACCAATACGGCCGCCGCGACGCGCATGGTAGAGCAGGCCATCGCCAGCGCCGAAGCCACAGTCCCCGGTTGCCATGGAAGCTATACCGTGACAGGCGACCGACCCGCCATCGAGCGCGAACCGGTCTCTCCCCTTCTAGCCGCGCTCAAGCGTGCCGCCGATGACGTGACAGGCGCGGACACGACCGTCGGCTTCTTTACCGGCTACACCGACACTGCCGTCATTGCCGGCAAGACGGGTAACCGCAACTGCATGAGCTATGGCCCAGGCTCGTTGGCGCTCGCCCATAAGCCCAACGAATATGTGCCCCACGCCGACATCGTTCGCTGCCAGCGGGTGCTGATCGCGCTCGCCGACAACACGCTCTGGGGCGCGAATAGCCAAGTTGGGGCATAATAAGCCGCGAACAAACCGACTCGCGCGTTAGGACTGTCCATGAAAGCTCTTCCGTTTCCCTGCATCCGCCCGGCTCAGGACCGTGCGCTCGAGGCGCTGCCTGCGATGGACAGCATTCTGAGTAACAACGAAGCCCTGCGCGGTGCGATTGCCGATGGGCTCATGCTCAAGGATCCGGGTGCGGCGTATTACGTGTACGAATGCTCCGGAGAGCCAGGGCGCGTGACGGGCGTTGTGGCGATCTGCCCGGTTAACGTGCTGACGGGTAACGACGAGGCCGCCGCCGAGAGCGTCGACGCACTCGCCGCCGCCCGTACAATCGCCGAGCTCAAGGTGCAGCCGCGCCCCGTATCGCTCGCCTACGAGGCGTCGCCCGTCATGGATATCATCCTGGGCGCCGCCAAAGAGGGCGCATCGCTCTACGCCGTCACCGACCCCGCCGGTATTACGCATCGCGTATGGGAAATCAAGCGCGAGGACGCCGTTGCCGCCATCCGAGCCATGCTCGATCAGGCACCGGAGCCGGCACTGGCCGACGACCCCGCCTACGCTGCCGCGCTGGCAGGGGCGGCGCAGCTCCTGGCAGACGAGGCCCGCGCAGCCGGCACCTACACGGGCAAAGAGCCGTTCAACTTTACCGTGGCCGTGCTGTTCCCCGCCGCGCAGGTCAGCGGCGGCGCGCCGCAGGTTCCGACGGGTCTGCTCACTCACCAGATCTCACGGTTCTAGCGAACTCAAACGCGAAGCAGGAAAACCCAGCATCCAAACAAACAAGGGGCGGAGATGCAATGCCCGTGCATGCATCCCCGCCCCTTTCGCATCAAACAATTACGCCGGCGACCCGCATCGCCGCGCCCGCGCTACCCGCGCTGCGGGCCCGCTGCCGCCACGAGCGGCTCTAGCCCCAGCTCACGCGCGTAATCTTCCTGCGTAAAGACTTCGACCAGTTCAAACGTATCGGTTGCATCGTCAAACGCAAAATGCAGAACCGAGCAGTTGCCCGGCACGCGCTCGCGCTCGTCGGCCGCCGCTCCCCTAGAGTGGTCCAAAAACTCCTTGATGGCCGAGGCATGGCTCACCGCGAGCACGCACGAATGGTCCGGACGTCGCATAAGATCGGTCAACGTCGTCACCATGCGCTCCCGTACCTGCATCTGGCCCTCACCGCCAAACTGACGATAAAAGTCACGCCACGGACGCTCGGGCATCAGCATCACGCGCTCGGCCTCAAAGTCGCCAAAGAACCACTCGCGCAGGCCATCCAGACGCTCGTAGGCAAGGCCCGGCCACAGGCTGGCGATAGTCTGCTCGGTGCGGTGCAGCGTCGAGGTGTAGGCGTGATCGGGCTCAACGCCACGCGCACGCAAGAACATACCGGCACGCGCCGCCTGCTCGCAGCCCAACTGCGTGAGCGGCGAATCGCTCCATCCCTGAATAATGCGTTTAAGGTTGAATATTGTCTGTCCATGACGGACCAGATACAAATCTTTGTTCATAGGGGTCCTTTTCGTTCGTTACCAATCGAGGAGCGAAAACGCCCCGTCGCAATAGCCAAAATGAAGCACGGCACCGTTGTCGGGCTGCTCTCCCCCGCCGGTCACGCATCTAAGAAACTCCTGGCAGGCAGAGCCATGAGAGACCGCAAGCACACGATCGTGCTGCGGTCGGGCCATAATACGGGACAGCGCCGCGACCATGCGCGCCCGAAGCTCGCCTTCCGACTCGCCACCAAAGGCCACCGGATAATCGCCCCAGGGCTGCGGCGGCATATCGCGATTTGATGTGCCCTCCAGCGTGCCCAGGCGCCACTCGCGCAAATCATCGACCGGCTCTATGGGAAGATCCTCGCCAACGATCAGCTCGGCCGTGTGGCGCGCCCGACCCAACGGAGACGAATACGCGTGGTCAAAGGAGATGCCGCGCGCCTCAAACGCCGCGCGCGTCGCCAGTGCCTGCTCGCGCCCGCGCTCCGTGAGCGGCGAGTCTTGCCAGCCCTGCAAAATGTTCTGCACGTTAAGCTCGGTCTGCCCATGCCGAACCAAATACAGATCGGACACACGCCCTCCCCTCGCACCACCACAAAGGGGACAGGCACCTTTGTGGTGGTTTGCCGCCGGATCGCGCCGCAACGACGCAACTACACCAGCACGTCGGCAAGCGGACGCTTGGGCACGTGATGCACCTGCGCCTCGTCGCGCCAGTAATTAATTGAACCGTCGGGGTTGGAATCGATCGCGTCGATAACCTGGGTCTCGGCCGGCACGCCAAAAGCCATGATCAGCTTGAGCTCGTACTTGTCGCCGTCGAGCCCCATCGCATCGATCGCGCGGGGCGTAAAGGCCTTGAACATGCAAGCCGCCACCTCGGGCGTTGCGCTGCGCGCGGCGAGCATCATCGTCTGAGCCGCGATGCCCGTGTCGACCTCGGTGATAGGCGCGGCGGGTTTGCCGGGAACGGTGCGCTCGGCAAGAATTGCAATGTAGCCGGTCGGACGCTCGCCCTCGACAGGACCCGGCCAGTCCTTGAGCGCCCCGGCCCATGCAAGCTCGTCAAACACGCGAGCGCAGTCCTCGGCACCGCTCACCACATGAAAACGCAAGCGCTGAGCATTGGCGCCACAGGGGACCAGGTGCGCCAGCTCTGCCAGCTCGAGCAAAAACTCGCGCGGCACGCGCATGGACTCGTCAAAACGGCGGCATGTGCGGGCGCGACGGACCAGCGCATCAAACGCATCCAGGCCAAGCTTTTCGCAACCCTGCTTTGCCATCGACTCGGCGCTCAACGGCACCACGGGAACTGCTTCGTTCATAGGGACCCCCAAAAAGCCAATTGTTCTTAGGAAAATCTAACCTAAAACGCAGGCAATAACGAACAGAGCTGCAATGTTCTACACCTGTTGAATAGAAAATCGCGACGTGGGGAACAACGGAAACAAATCGGGGCCTTTGAGTTGCGTTTCGCCCTCCCCGACCCATACACCAGCTCCTTTAGGCGATACTGGTTGTAACGACCGCGGCTTACGCCGCACGGAAAGGAGGCCTCATGGGCATCTTTAAGAATGATGACCGGCAATCGAGTCTGTTTGGATTTGACGAGAAAAGCATGGCAGGCAAGGCGATTAAAGCCGTGCGCTGGATCTACGCCGCCACGGGTGTCATCGCGCTCATCGCCGGCATCGCGCTGCTGTTTGCACCCGCTAAGACCCTCGTCTTTTTGACGACCGTACTGGGCTTCTACTTTGTGATCACGGCTGGCGTCAGGCTGTTCACCGCCATTTTTGAGCCGCTGCTGCCCGCCGGCTGGCGCGTCACGAGCATCCTCGCCAACCTGCTCATCATCTTGGGCGGCGTGGTGATCCTGCGCAACCAGGCGCTTTCGACCGCGACGCTCAGCACGCTTGTGGTGGTCGTGGCCGGCTTTGGCTGGATTGTCGAGGGCATCATGTCGATTCTGGAGTCCGAGCTTTCTTCCAACCGCGCCCTCGCCATCCTGAGCGGCGCGCTCTCCATCATCGCCGGCGTGTTCGTGTTCATCTACCCGCTGTGGTCGGCAAAGATGCTCGTCATCTTTACCGGCGCTGCGCTCCTGGTGTTTGGCGTGACGCTGGTTATTCGCGCTATCCGCTTTGGCAAGCTGGTGCATTAGATGCCGCGAACGCTGTTTATTGATGCCGACGCCTGCCCGGTCACGCGTGAGTCGATCGACTGCGCGCGACGGGCGGGTGTTGCCGTGGTTGTCGCCGGCAACAGCACGCAAAACCTGGAGCGGCACATTCGCCGTGACGACCCACGCGATGCCGAGCACGCGCGACGTGGCTTTTGGGTCACAACGCTCGACGTGAGCGTAGGCGCCGATAGCGCCGACTTTGCCATTATCGAGCGTCTGCAGGCAGGCGATGTGGTCGTGACACAGGACATTGGCCTGGCGAGCATGGTGCTCGGTCGCGATGCCGCCGCCATCGGCGTGCGCGGGCGCGTGTACGACAAAGCCACCATCGATATGCAGCTGTTTATTCGTCACGAAGAAAAGAAAGTACGCCGCGCCGGCGGTCGCACCCGTGGACCGGCAGCCTTCACCAGCGAAGACCGCGCCCGCTTTAAGCGCAACCTCACCGACCTGCTGCGCTAACCAAGGTAGATTTTTGGGACATGCCTAAAAATCTACCTTTTTGTTTTGGCGATTGGCGCGCATCCAACGCCGGTCATGGCGGTAGATGTTTGAGGCATGCCCCAGTTTTTACGGGATACCTCAAACATCTACTTAGAGGCCAAAGGCGGAAAGGATAAGGCCCCAGCCGGCGCCGATGACGTACATCATGACCAGGAACACAGCGTTTTCGCGAGCGCTGCGGTTGGTGCGGAACAGCACCAGGTAACCCACGCCGGCAGAAATAAGCGTGCCGGCGAGCATCGGTGCCAGCTGCAGCGCGCCTTCCAGATACAGCTGCGTAATGACCACGCTCGCTGAGCAGTTGGGAATGAGGCCGACAAGCGCCGAACCCAGGACGGCGAGCGTCTCGTTGCCGCGCAGGAACTGCTCGATCGCGGACTCGCCAAAGGTCTCGAGCACGGCGACCAGAATCAGCGTCACCAGAAAAATGAATACCGAAACCTGCACGGTGTGCGAAATCGCGCTGCGGATAATCGACAGGACGGGCGCGCCGTTGTGTGAGTGGGAGTGACCGTGGTGGTGTTCGTGCTCGCCCTCGTGTCCGTGGTCGTGGCCATGTCCGTGGTCACGCTCGTCCTCGTCTTCATTACAACCGCAATGATCGCGCTCGCACAGCTCATGGATGTGGTCGGCGCTCACGCCCGCCTCGGCCACCTCGTCGATGATGTCACTGCCGCTGTGATCGTCATGTGCGCAGTTAACGTGCGCCGGATTGGCAGCGGTTCCCAACACGGTACGGCGGATCGCCGCATGAGCACGGGCGTTGCGACGCAGGCCGCGAATGGCGGCATCCACGATAAAGCCCGTGACCAGCGCGATCAGCGCCTTCGAAGCCAAAAGCATCGCCATAGTCTGCACGGGAACCTGCTCGGCAAGTAGCAGTGGCAACATCTCGTCGGAGGTCGAGAGAAACACCGCCACCAGGGTGCCCAACGTCACGACGCGACCGGCGTACAGCGTTGCCGCCATCGCCGAAAAGCCACACTGCGGCACCATGCCCAGCAACGAGCCAACCACGGGGCCAGCGGCGCCGGCACGCTTGATGGCGCCGTTGACGCGATCGCCCGCCACATGCTCTAACGTCTCGAGGGCCAGATATGTCACCAACAAGAACGGCACCAGCGAGAGCGTGTCCTTGCCGGCGTCGAGCAAAATATCAATCAGCAAATCCATGACGGATGGAACCTTTCGTGTCTTTCGGCAGCATTGTAAAAGTCCTAGCGGTCAACTAGGGTATTGTAGTTGTCCTAGGCGTGATGCCAATAGTTGCATGTGGTAAACTATCATCTCGCCACATCTCAATGACCCCGAGCCGCACGACGCGGCCCGTCCAAGGAGCAGTATATGAACGTTTCGCAAGCACTCGAATACGAGCGCCAGCCGTTTATCCCCATGTTCATCTATGGCGATCACGCCGCCATGGAATCCGAGCGTCAAAAAGGCGAAGAGGCCCTCAAGGTGCTCGAGACCGAGTACTTTACCGCCGAGGGCGACCCTGGCTTCGACTTTGCCACCGTGCGCGACCTGGCCGACCGCAACCGCGACCTATGCGACCAGATTGGCGAGGCGCGCCTGCGCAACGTGACGCCCGTGACGCTTTCGCGCGGCCTGTCCGACGCCGATACCTGCGCCGCCATCGGCAAGATGCAAAAGCGCACCGCCGCGTCCGTCATGCGCGAGATCCGCGGCGACCGCGATGCGCTCGGCGTGGCGTACGCCCGCAAGCCCATCCAGGGCACGGTGCTCGGCATCGACATCGAGACCACCGGCCGCGCACCCGAGCGCGGCTACATCATCAACGTGGGCTGGGAGATCATGGAGCTCACCAGCGACGCCGTCCCGCACGACGCCGAGGCACACTACTGCGGCCTGCCCGATATCTACCGCGGCGAAGATGTGCCGCTGTCGAATATCCATCACATCACCTGGGACGACATCGACGGCAAAATGCCCTTCCGCGAGAACAAGGAGCTGCAAAAGCAGCTGCTCAAGCTCATGAAGAAATACCCGTACATGGCGCACAACGCCGCCTTTGAGGACAGCTGGTTCAAGATCCATCTGGACGGCTATGCCGAGGCGCGCCGAGCCGGCAAGATTATCGTCATCGACTCGCGCCAGATCTGCCGCAGCCTGGACGCCGACGTGCGCTCGCTCCCCCGCGAGTCCGCACCCGCCGCACTCGAGAACTGGGCACGCCGTCGCGGCACCCTCGCGCCCGACGCCAACGAGCAGCACCTGGGCCTCGACGACACCGACCTCATGCTCCGGACGGTGCAGGCCGAGTTCAACCTCAAGAACCTGTTTGCCAAGTAGATTGCCAAGCAGAGGCGCCATTCGCGAGCAACACTTGCCGGACCATAGCGCCCCGCGCAAAAGCGACACGCCGAGGCGCTCCTCTCAAGCGACGCAATACGGGCCGATGTCCAAGCGGATATCGGCCCGTTTTTCGCGCCGTACAACGCGGCCCTCCAGTCCCCGATGTCTAGCCGCCGCATAACCAAGAACTTCATCTGCGCATGTTCAAGCCAAATTGCACATTTCTGTTGACGCCGTCTTTGCATCAAAACGATGCTGACCATCATCAGTTGTGGAGGTCTGCGTGGTCAGCGAGCTGCGACAATGCTCCAAATAGCATCTTTCTCCATCATTGGCGTCAAGCGCTTGGACAGCTTTTGTTATGCCGCGACATTTTACCTTGGCGTTCATTGCGAACCCCGCCGCCTGGTCTGCCATGCTATCTGTATGAGTATCGTGCTTTCACATAACACGGCAAAAGCGGTCTACCAAGCCGCATACTCGGTATCCGCAATTGGCACCGAGCCCTGCAGCCCTGCCAAGATCTACGGGGCGCGCCCCAGCAAGGAGCTGCTCGACTCTGCCGCCGACTGGCTCGCCAGGCACAACGTCGCTCTGGATAACGATGCCCCGCTCGATACAACGGTGTTCGAGCGCGCAAACGTGCGCAGCATGACGGGCTGCAAGTGCCACGTATCATCCAAGCGATTCGCGGGCTCGCGCTTTATCAAGCTTGCCGACGACATCTATATTGTCGGCGTCGAACTCTGTGCGCTTCAGGCCGCAACCTATCTTCCCTTTCGAGAACTTGTGGAGTACTACTTCGAACTGTGTGGAGCCTATTCCCTTGGGCACGATGCCTCAACATCCTATACCGAGCGCTTCGCGCTCACCTCGACTTCGAGCCTTAAACATTTCTTTAACTCCCTTATCGACTGCAAGGGCCTCGAACTTGCCCGAAAAGCCATCCAATGCGTGCGAGACGGATGCCGATCGCCGATGGAAACGGCGTTTGTCATGATGCTCACGCTACCCAGGCGCGAGGGCGGTCTTGGCATTAGCGAGATCGAGACCGACTACGAAGTAAAGGTCACAGCTGCTGCAAAGAATCTCACGCGGCGCGAAAAGTTCTATATGGATTCATATCTCAAGCGGTCCCGAACCGACATCGAATACAACGGATTTCAGCACGATGCCGAAGAAGACCGCGCCATTGACGAAGAGCGCAAGAACGCGCTGGCGTCCATGGGCTACGGAATCATTACCGTCAGTCGCTATTCCTTTATGCACGCCAGCGCCTTCGCCAGGGTTATGGAGGCAATCCAGCGAAAGGAGGGCATTCGCCCATCGCGCCTGCCCAAAGATTTCGCAATCAAGCAAGAAGAGCTACGACAATTTGTGCTCAGGAGATTTATCGAGGAAAAGAAGCGTATTGAGGAGCTCCTCCGTCAAGACGCAGCGCAGGGTAATGCACTTGAGCTCGAGCGCGCAGTGCTCGAGGGCATCTCGCTGGACGACCCGACGATCAACAATGTCCCGGCCATCGACGACATGCAAGTCATCGAGCTGGATTGCCCGGAGTTCGCCCAAACAAGCACCTCCACACCCGAAGGCAGGGTGTACGGGGCCAGAACAGAGGCGGACTGACAGGGTGGGTACCCCGGCGACGTGCAAAAACGGGAGTTTTCAGCAGAGCCGAGTATCCGAGGGCGGCCGAATTGCCCCATTTTGCACCGAAGCCGCTGTTTTCGATGTAAGTTAGGCAACAGCTGGGGAATATCTATTGCCATTTGCACTCCAGTAAAGCCCTGTGGCGGCAAACGACGCCGTATCATGCAATAAATAACCCCTCGTCGATGCTGAAAACTCCCGTTTTTGCACGTCGCTAGGGTACCCACGTTGGCATCGGCGGCCTTATCAGCACCAACCAATGCCCTTAGCCGCCTCTAGAGCCATCCGATAGCAAAAAATTTCGCAAATTATATTGACATATGAACATGCGCTCATATACTCGGAAGTAAGTTATATGAGCACATGTTCATATGTAAGGATATTGCAATGAGCGAACACGCCGATGAAATAAGGACCGACATCGACACCGCCATCGTGCCCGACATCCCCACCACTTGTTCGCCCGAGGACCTTCCCGACGAGGAGCTGCTGTACGACCTTGCCGACTTGTTCAAGGTTTTCAGCGACACCACGCGTATCAAGATCCTCTACGCTCTCATGGGCCGCGAGCTCTGCGTGGCAGACATCGCCGAAGCGACTGCGACTTCGCAGTCCGCGGTGTCGCACCAGCTGCGCACGCTCAAACAGTCGCACCTGGTTAAATTCCGGCGCGACGGGCGCAATATCCTCTACTCGCTCGCCGACGATCATGTCTACACCATGCTCAACCAAGGCATGAGCCACATCTGCGAATAGCGACCAACCACGGTACCAGCGAGGTCTGCACCCAAGCCGCAAATACAGGGAAAGGAACCCATCATGAAAAAGCAGTTCAAGCTCGACGAGATCGACTGCGCCAACTGCGCGCGTAAGCTTCAGGACGAACTCGCCAAGCTCGAGGGCGTCAAATCCGTTTCGGTCAACTTTATGACTCAGAAGCTGACGCTCGAAGCCGACGACGCTGAGTTCGACGAGGTCCTTGATCGCGTCGTGGAGTTCACCGCCGACGCTGAGCCGGACTGCGAGATCATTCTCTAGCCTGCGCATACGCTGATACGCAAGGCCGCGCTTGCCGCGGCCTTTGCTCGCGAAATTACATGAGCGAGTGTTCATACATTCAAATGGAAGGATACGAGTCATGGCAACCGCCGACCCCAAGAAGAAAAAGAAGAAGCGCAAGAAAAAAGAGTCACTCGAGCATAAACGCAACCGCATCCTGGTAGCACTGGGTATTCTTGTCGTGGTGTACGCCCTCGATGAGCTCGGCGCCCTCACTATCGCATTTGGAGAGCCCGGCAACATCTACGCCAGCTTTGTGCTGTTCCTCGTGCCGTTTTTGATTGCCGGATACGACGTACTGCAAAAGGCATTCAGCAACATCCGCCGCGGCAAGGCCTTCGACGAGAGCTTTCTCATGGCCGTCGCGACCATCGGCGCGTTTGCCATGGTGCTCTTCCCCGATACCGACCCGCACATGGCCGAAGGCGCCGCCGTTATGCTGTTCTACCAGGTCGGCGAGCTGTTCCAGGCATACGCCGTGGGCAAGAGCCGCAAGTCGATCAGCGCCATGATGGACATCGCGCCCGATTACGCCAACGTTGAGCAGGCTGACGGCACGCTCGAGCAGGTCTTTCCCGATGACATCGCCGTCGGCACCGTCATTGTCATCAAGCCCGGCGAGCGCGTGCCCATCGATGGCGTTATCGTCGATGGCGAGACACAGCTCGACACCGCCGCCCTCACCGGCGAGTCAGTCCCCCGTACCGCCAAGACCGGCGACGATATCATCAGCGGCTGCATCAACATGACGGGTCTTATCCGCGTGCGCACCACTAAACCCTTTGGCGAGTCCACCGTCGCGCGCGTCCTGGAGCTCGTGGAGAATGCCAGCGAGAAGAAAGCACGCACCGAAAACTTCATCACACGGTTCGCCCGCGTCTACACGCCCGCCGTCACCGGCGCGGCAGCGGTGCTCGCGCTCGGCGGCGGCCTGGTGACCGGTGCCTGGTCCGATTGGATCCTGCGCGGCCTGACCTTCCTCGTCGTCAGCTGCCCATGCGCACTCGTAATTAGCGTGCCACTGAGCTTCTTTGGCGGCATCGGCGGCGCGTCCAAGCTGGGAGTTCTCATCAAGGGCTCCAACTACCTCGAGGCGCTCGCCGATGTGGATACCGTCGTCTTCGACAAAACCGGCACGCTCACCAACGGCACGTTCTCGGTCGTCGCGGTGCACCCCGAGGGCAGCTATACCGAGCAATCGCTGCTTGAAGTCGCAGCCCTCGCCGAGTCGTTCTCCGACCACCCCATCGCGCAGTCGGTGCGCGCCGCCTTCCAGGGCCAACTCGACCCCAAGCGTGTATGCGAATCCACCAACGACGCGGGCCACGGCGTGACGGCGAACATCGACGGCAAGCACGTCGTCGTCGGCAACGCCAAGATGCTCGCCGCGTCCGGCGTTGAAACACCGGACTGTGAGGTCGTCGGCACTATCCTCCATGTGCTGGTCGATGACGTCTATGCCGGTCACATCGTAATTGCCGACACCGTCAAAGCCGATGCCGAGCAAACGATTCGCGAGCTGCACGCCGCCGGCGTCAAGCGCACCGTCATGCTCACGGGAGACCGCGAGGAAGTGGCCGCCGCCGTGGCCAATCAGCTGGGAGTCGATGAGTTCCACGCGCAGCTTCTGCCAGGAGACAAGGTCGAGCGCGTCGAGGCATTGCTGGCGACCGAATCGGGCAAGGGCAAGCTCGCCTTTGTGGGCGACGGTATCAACGATGCGCCCGTGCTCACCCGTGCCGATGTGGGCATTGCCATGGGCGCCATGGGCTCCGACGCCGCAATCGAGGCAGCGGACGTTGTGCTGATGGACGACAAGCCGTCCAACATTTCCCGCGCGATCCGCGTGGCTCGCAAGACCATGACGATTGTTTGGCAGAACATCATCTTTGCGCTGGGCATTAAGTTGCTGATTCTGGTACTTGCGGCACTGGGCATTGCCAACATGTGGCTCGCCGTCTTTGGCGACGTGGGCGTGGCGATCATCGCCATCCTGAACGCCATGCGCGCGATGGGTGTCAAGAACCTGTAGCATACGTGGGACAAGCAGGGCGACGCGGCACACAACGCGCAAGGGGCGTCCCCAACTGCCGGCAGAAAAGGAACGTCCCCAAGTGCCGAGCCGCAGCTATAGCAGCCCAAAGTGCTTTGCGGCGTTGTAAATTCCGTCGTCGTCCACGGCGGTCGTCACGTAGCTCGCCGCAGCCTTTACCGTGTCTTGCGCGTTGCCCATGGCCACGCTCGTACCCACGGCGGCAAACATCGACAGGTCGTTCTCGCCATCGCCAAAGGCGATCGCCTCGCTCGCGTCGATGCCCAGGCGCTCAAGCGTCGCCGCCACGCCCAGGTCCTTGCCGCCATTGGCCGGAATAATATCGCAGAACAGGTCGCACCAGCGCGTGGTAAGCGAATGCGACACGGCGTCGGTCACGATATGCTCGTCGGCCGGATCCACAAAGGCGCAGAACTGGTAAACCGGCGCATCGAAGGCGTGCTCGAACGGCTCCTCGTGGTAGACGATTCCCGCGTTGTTACCGGCCGTCACCACGCGCTCGGACAGGCGGTTCACAAACGAGTTCTCGCCCTGCATGCACAGTGAGTCATAGCGCCCCTCGGCCACCTGGTCCACAATCACCGCAACGTCGTCCGGATCAATCGGACAGCTGCGGTAGACGCCCTCGGCATCAAAACAGTGCTGGCCCGAAAGCGTAATATACGCATCCCAACCAAGATCGAACAGCCAATCGGGCATCTGGTAGGTCGGGCGGCCCGTGGCGATCACGCACGCAATCCCCTGCTCGTGAAAGCTGTCGAGCACTTGCTGCGCCGACGCCGGAATCCAGTGCGTCTTAAAGCTCAGTAGCGTGCCGTCGATATCGAAAAATGCGGCTTTGATCATCCTCGTCTACTCCTCGCCCTCGAGCTTCTCGCTCGCCTCGAGCCACGCCATCTCCAGCTCGTCCATAGCGGCGTGAGCCTCGTCGATCTTTGCCTGCTGCTCGCCCAGCGCCGTGTAGTTGGTGGGGTCGACCTGAGCCATCGCGGCCTCGGCCTCCTCCACGCGAGCGCGCTGCGTCTCCATCTTGCGCTCGAGCGAGCTCACCTCGCGGCGGAGCTTCTGGCGCTCGGCGTTGGAAAGGCCATTGGGCTGACCGCTCGCCCCGGGCTTTTCGGCCGCAGCTGCCGCGGCACCGGTGTCAAACGTGCCGGTCTTGGCGCTCGGCGCACCCACGGGCTCGCCCTCGGCGGTGGCATTGCACAGGCGCAGGTACTGGTCGACACCGCCGGGCATATGCGTCAGGTGACCATCGAGCAGCGCCCACTGCTGGTCGGTCACGCGCTCCATCAAAAAGCGGTCATGCGTTACCAGAATCAACGTGCCGGGCCAACCATCGAGCAGGTCCTCGACAATCGCCAGCATGTCGGTATCCAGGTCGTTGCCGGGCTCGTCCAGGATGAGCACATTGGGCTCGTCCAGAATCGTCAGCAGCAACGACAGGCGACGGCGCTGTCCGCCCGAAAGATCGCCGATACGACTCCAGAGCTGCTGCGTCGTAAAGCCCAGACGTTCGCAGAGCTTCTCGGGCGAGGTCTCCTTGCCATCGATAACGTAGTACTTCTTGTAGTTGCTGAGCACCTCGCGGATCGTGTCGCCCATGTAGGGCTCGAGCTCCTCGAGCTGCTGCGACAGCACGCCAAAGCGCACCGTCTGGCCAATCTTCACGCGGCCGCGCAGGGGCGCGATCTTGCCCTGAATCACATCGAGCAGTGTGGACTTGCCGGCGCCGTTCTCGCCCAAAAGACCATAGCGGTCGCCCGCACCAATGAGCCAGGTCACGTCGGAGAGCACTTGCTTGGGCGCGCCGTCGGTATCGGCATAGCCGGCGTCCACGTCGACCACGTCGATAACCTGCTTGCCCAGGCGGCTCACGGCGAGGCGCTTGAGCTCCAGCTCGTCGCGCACGGGCGGTACGTCGGCGATGAGCTCGCGAGCGGCCTCCACACGAAACTTGGGCTTGGTGGAGCGCGCCTGTGCGCCGCGGCTCAGCCACGCGAGCTCCTTGCGCGCCATGTTGCGACGGCGCTCCTCGGTAACGGCGGCCATGCGGTCGCGCTCTACGCGCTGAAGGATGTAGGCCGAGTAGCCGCCCTCGAAGGGGTCGACCTGGCCGTCGTGGACCTCCCACATGCTGGTGCAGACCTCGTCCAAGAACCAACGGTCGTGCGTGACCACGAGCATGGCGCCCTGGCCGCGCTGCCAGCGGGCCTTTAAGTGGCGCGCGAGCCAGTTGATGGTGCGCATGTCCAGGTGGTTGGTGGGCTCGTCGAGCATGAGTACATCGTAGTCGCCGATCAGCAGACGCGCGAGGTCCACGCGGCGGCGCTGACCGCCCGAAAGCTCGCCCACCGTGCCCTCCCAGGGCACATCGCTAATAAGGCCGGCCAGGATCTGGCGCGTACGCGGACTCGAGGCCCATTCGTACTCGGGCGTGTCGCCGACGACGGCATGATGCACGGTGTCGGTATCGACCAGGTTGTCCTTTTGGCCGAGCAAACCAATCGTCGTGTCGCGGCGGTGCGTCACGCGGCCGTCGTCGGGCTCCAGCGTACCGGCGAGCACACTTAGCAGCGTCGACTTGCCGTCGCCGTTTTTACCGACGATGCCAATGCGGTCGCCCTCGTCCACGCCGAGCGTCACGCTATCGAAAATATGCTTGGTGGGAAACTCTAGGCTGACGGAATCGCATCCCAAAAGAATCGCCATATGCCCTGCTCCTTCGTAGAAATTCAACGTTGTCCATGATAGCAGCGAGCCCCACCCCAAACCACCACGAAGGTGCCTGTCCCCTTTGTGGTGGTCGTTTCGGTCGCAGAGCAAAAAGGCGGGCCATCTCCCGCAGGAGATGACCCGCCTCTCCAATCAGTCCCGCGGCAACCTTGGCCGCCGCGGGCCTCAAGCATGTCCCGGACTAGGAGAACATGCCGGTGAGGTAATCATTCAGCCGCTTATCCTTGGGCCGTTGGAAAATCTCGTCGGTCTCGTCGTACTCGACCATATCGCCCATGTAGAAAAACGCCGTGCGGTTGGACACGCGCGACGCCTGCTCCATGTTGTGCGTCACGATGACGATGGCGCGATCGGCAACAATCGATGACATCAGGTCCTCGATTGCCAGCGTCGAGATGGGGTCGAGCGCCGAGCAGGGCTCGTCAAACAGAATCACATCGGGATTGAGCGCCAGCGTGCGCGCAATGCACAGGCGTTGCTGCTGGCCGCCCGAAAGCGCGTAGGCGCTCTTGTCGAGCTTGTCCTTGACCTCGTCCCACAGCGCCGCGCCGCGCAGGCTTTCCTCGACCATGCGATCGAGCTCGTCGCGGTCAGTAATGCCGTGGCGTTTGGGCGCAAACGTGATGTTGTCGCGAATGGACTTGCGAAAGGGGTTGGGCTGCTGAAACACCATGCCAATGGAGCGACGCAGCTCGTAGGTGTTCTCGGTCTTGGTGTTCACGTTGCGCCCGCGATAGTAGATCTCGCCCTCCACGCGGCAGCCGCGAATCTCGCGATTCATAAGGTTGAGGCTGCGCAAAAAGGTCGACTTACCGCAGCCCGAAGGCCCGATGAGCGCCGTGATCTCGCCCTTGTGAAAGTCGAGCGACGTATCGTGCAGCGCATGGTGGTCGCCATAGTAAACGTTGACGTCCTTGGTGGAAAGCACGACCTCGTCGCTCACGGCTTTGCCGCTTACGCGCACGCGCTTCTCGCTCTCCCCCACGCTCGACAAAAAGTCCTGGGTCTCGGACGCGGCCGCCTCGGTTGCGGGCGTTGCATTTATCTCGCTCATTCGGCCGTCATCCTCCTTGCCAGTTGCTTGCCCACGATACGGGCGACTACGTTAAACAGCAGCACGCAGATCATCAGCAGTGCCGCGGTGCCCCAAACAATCTGCTGTGCCTCGGGGCTGCCCTCGCCGTAGATCTTATAGATGTGCACGGCGAGCGACTCACCGGGGCGGAACACGTTCCAGGCGCAAGTGGGACTCGACAGGTTAAAGCTCAAGAAGTTCAGACGCACCGGCGAGCTCATGCCCGAGGTAAAGAGCAGTGCTGCCGCCTCGCCAAACACACGGCCGGCCGAAAGCACGATACCGGTCACAATGGCGGGCATGGCCTCGGGGATCAGGATGTGCAGCGTGGCTTCCCAACGGGTGAGGCCCATAGCCAGGCACGCATCGCGCTGGGCCTGCGGCACGTCCTCGAGCGCCTGCTGGATCACGCGCACCAGGATGGGGATGTTGAACATGGTGAGCGCGACGGCGCCGGAGATGATGGAGTACTTCCAGCCCAGCTGCACCGAGAAGACCAGAAAGCCGAACATGCCGACGACGATGGAAGGCAGCGAGGACAGCGTCTCGATGGCGGTGGAGGCGATGTCACGGATGGGTCCGTCCGGCGCGTACTCAACCAGGAAGACCGCGCCGCCCAAGCTGATGGGCACGGAGATACCTAGGGTGATCAACAGCAGATAGAACGAGTCGAACAGCTGGTAGAGCACGCCGCCCTGGGTTCCGTTGGCGCGCGCGGGCTGCGTGAGAAAGCCCGGCTGGAACAGCGTCGAGATGCCCTCGAACAGAATATAGGCCACCATGGAGACGACGATGAGCATGACGATGGCGACGATTGCCGTCAGCACGCCCGTGGCGATGCGGTCCTGCTTTTGGACGCGCCTGAGTCTCGCCTCGTCGATATGAATGCGCGTGCTAGCCACGAGCCTTCGCCCCCTTGCGGCCGATAAGGTGAATGATCAGGATAAAGATGAGGCTCATGCCCATCAGCAGCAGACCGAGCGCCCACAGGACGTCGTCTTGGGCCGAGCCCTCGGCATAGACCGCCATGGACGTGGTGAGCGTGGTGGTGATGGTGGACGCCGGCGACAGCAGCGACGTCGGCATGGCCTCGATACCGCCGATAACCATGCGCACGGCGAGCGTCTCGCCAAAGGCACGGGTCATGCCAAGGATGACCGCGGTCATGAGCGACGGCATGGCGGATTTGAGTACCACGTGCCAGATGGTCTGCCAGCGGGTGTAGCCCAGCGCGAGCGATCCCTGACGGTAGCTATCGGGCACGGCACGCAGGCCATCGACCGAAAGGGTGGTCATCGTCGGCAAGATCATGACGGCCAGCACAATGGCGCCGGGCAAGATGCCCAGGCCCGTGCTCACGTGGAAAACGCTTTTCATAAGACCGACGACCACGTGAAAGCCGACCAGGCCAAAGACGACCGAGGGAATGCCGGTCAAAAGCTCAATAAGCGGCTGAAACACCTTGGAGCCAAACTTAGGGCTAATCTCGACCGCAAAGATGGCAGAGCCGATGGCGATGGGCAGCGCGATAAGCGTGGAGAGCACCATGACCGCAAACGAGGTGACGATCAGGGGCAGGGCGCCGGTATAGGGCAGGCCGTTTTTGGCCGTGTTGGCCAGGTCCCACTTGGTGCCGGTAAAGAACTCGACGACCGAAACGCCGTCCTTGAGAAAAGCCGAGAGGCCCTTTTGGGCGACCATAAAGATGAGCGCGGCAACGACAAGCGTCACGAGCGCTACGCACGCGCCCGTGACGCCCAGGCCCACGTTCTCAAGGTCGCGCTTTGGCAGCTGTTTTGCCATTGCAAACCTTTCCGGGGCGATTACTTATTTAGCGGAGACCTTGCCGCTGGCGTCCTTGACGACCTTCATGGCAGAGACGGGGATAAAGCCCTGCTCCTCGACGAGTTTGCCCTGGACGTCGTCGGAAAGCATGAACTCCAAGAAGGCCTTGGTGGCATCGTCGGCGTCCTTTGCGCAGTACATGTGCTCGGTCGCCCAGATCTTAAAGGAGTCGTCGGTGACGTTTGCGCTCTTGGGCTCCACGCCCTCGACCTTGATGGCGTTGAACTTGGAGTCGTCGAAGTGCGAGAAGTCGAGGTAGGAGATGGCGTTGTCGGTGCTGGCCATCTGAGTCTGGACGTCGCCGGACTTGTCGAGCTCGGCGTCGCCCTTAAAGTCGACGGCCTCGTCACCAAAGACGGCGGCCTCGAAGGTGGCGCGGGTGCCGGAGCCGGCCTTGCGGTTGAGAACGACGATCTTGGCGTCGTCGCCGCCGACCTCCTTCCAGTTGGTGATCTGGCCGGAGAAGATGCCCTTGAGCTGCTCGAGGGACAAGTCGTCGACCTTCACGTTCTTGGAGACGACAGGGCCCATGCCCACGACGGCGACCTCGTGGTCGACGAGGTTCTTGACCTGGTCGGCCTCGAGCTTGGTCTCGGCGAAGACGTCGGAGTTACCGATGGTGACGGTACCGGCGGCAACGGCGGTCAGGCCCTTGCCCGAACCGTTGCCCGAGCCAGAGACGGAGACGTCCGGGTTGGCGTCCATGAACTTCTCGGCAGCGGCCTCGACGAGAGCCTGGAACGAGGAGGCGCCGTCGTAGGTCACCTCGCCGGAGACGGACTCGGCAGCGGCGCTGCCCTTGTCGGCGGCGTTGGAAGCGCCTGCGCCGCCGCAACCAACGAGGCCGAGGCCCACGAAGCTGGCAAGACCACCAGCGAGGCCGAGGAACTGACGACGAGAATAAGCCTGATCGAGCATGATCTTCCTTTCATACATGCGACTCGCGGGCACCCTGCCCGCTTTGCTGTTTGGAAAGATACGGCCTCGATCGGGCGGTGTCCGCGCCAACTGCGGTTTCTTACGGGCATTTGATAGACCCTTACCGCAAGCGCGACTCGGCTTTACAAACGAATAACAAACCCGCCCCCAAGCATGGCCCGCCTTTTACACCAATAAAAACAAAGTTGCGGTGAAATAGCTCCTGCTTGGCCATCAAATGGCCCATTCTAGGAACTATTCCATCGCAACTTAGATTAGGAAACCGCGTAACCTTAAAGCTCTAATTCATTCAAACGGAGGATCGCAACAATATAGATCTTGAGCGCCTGCTTGAGCTGTTCCTCGTTGGCGCACTCGTTGGGGCCGTGCATCTGGCCGCCCCATGCGGGCAGCTCCAGACCGGTTTCCTCGGGGCCAAACGACACGGCGCGGGCAAAGTTGCGCGCGTACGTGCCGCCGCCCATGGCAAAGGGCTCGGCATGCTTGCCCGTAAACTCGTTATAGGTATCAATAAGCGCCTTCACGGCCGGATCGTCGGCGGACACCGAGAACGGAACCTTTGCACGACCCACACGGCACGTCACGCCAAAGCGGCCCACGAGCGGCTCGAGCTGCTCGCAGATGGTATCGGCGCTCGTGCTGTCGGGGAAACGTACGTCGATGACCTGCTCAATATGGCCATCCATCACACGGATAACACCGGGGTTGCACGTGAGCGGGCCAAATGCCGGGCTCGTCGCGTCGATACCCAGGCCGTGGCCATAGGCATCCGCATGTACAAAGGTCAGAAACTTGACAAACTCGTGCTCGGCGGGCGTCAGCAGGCGCTCGTCGCGTGCACCAAACGCGTCCTCGGCCTCGCGCAGATACGCCACGATGAGGCCGACGGCATTGATCGTTCCCTCGGGCATCGAAGCGTGGCCGCCAATACCGTGGGCGAAAATCTGCGCATGCCCGTTATCGAGCGCCGTGATCTCCAGGCGGTCGGCGTTCTCAACGGGCGCCGGCAGCTCATCGGCGGCAATCGCGAGCTCGCAGATAGACTGCGACGGAATGGCGTTGCTCGCCTCGGCACCGCTCCACGATACGATGCGCCCGCCGTCGATCTTGGAGCTCACAAACGTCGCCCCAAACTGCCCCTTCTCGGCATTGCAGACCGGGAACTCGGCATCGGGCGTAAACAAAAAGTCGGGGTCTGCGTGGTTCTCCAGATAATGGTGAACGTCGGACATGCCCACTTCCTCATCGCAGCCCAGCAGCGCGCGGAAGGTATAGCGCGGCACAATGCCGTGCTTGATCAGGTAGGCACCGGCGTAGAGCGACAACACGGCCGGGCCCTTGTCGTCGATCACGCCACGACCGAGCAGCCAGCCCTCGCGGCGCTCCATCGCAAACGGGTCGGTGTTCCAACCGGGACCGGCGGGCACCACATCCACATGGCAGATGGTCGCAAGCTGCTTATCGCCGCGGCCGGGAATGTCGGCGATTCCCACATAGCCCTCGTCGTCGCTCGTCTGGTAGCCGAGCTTTTGCGCAATGCCGAGCGCACAATCGAGCGCATTACGGACCGGGCGGCCAAACGGCGCACCGGGCTCCGCATGGGCAGCAACGGCCACGGACGGATAGCTCACCAGCCGCTCGATATCGGCAACGACATCTTCCCAGATCTCGTCGACATACTCGGTAACGCTCTGCTCCACCTGATTCATGGACGACCTCCTTACCAATGAGCGACGGCCACACCCGCCCCTCGCATAACGTCATTAGATGGCGAAAAGTTTAGCAAGCTCGGCCACCGAGTGCACCACTGCATCGGCACCCGCCGCCTCGTGCTCGCCAGGCACCGCCGCGCCCGAATAGATGCCAACGCACGGCACGCCCCTTGCGTGCGCGCCCTCCACATCGTTAAAGCGATCGCCGATCATCACGGCATCGTCCGCCGTCGCGCCGAGCGCCGCCAGGGCATCGCGAACCGAATCGGCCTTGGTCTCGCGCCCCTGCGGCGGATTCATACCGACCACCGCCTCAAACTGCGAAAGCCCCAGCTCGCCCACCATGTCGATGCACTTTGCCTCCATGCGCGACGTCGCCACGGCCAAGTGATGCCCCTGGGCGGCCAAGCCATCGAGCAGTTCGGGAACTCCATCGAACACGGGGTACTCTTCCGGTCCCAGCTCATCAAAAAAGGCACGGTACTCGTCGGCCACCACAAGCGACTCCTCGCGCGAGAAGCCGTAAAAGTCGTGGAAGCTCCTCCACAACGGAGGCCCGATCATGCGGCGCAGGTCACCCATCTGCGCCTCAGAAAACCCGCGCGCAGCCAGCGTTTTACGCGTCGAGGTCATCACCGCCCGGCCCGTATCGGCCACCGTGCCGTCAAAATCAAACAGTACGACCGACCGCTTGCATATCTCCAGAGCCTCCATCGACATCCCTCTTCCCCAGTTGAAGATTTCCACACCGACACTTCAAACTGTTGACTATTCAACAATTGAACCTAGCAATGTGGAGCGACTCTACTATACTTGTCGCACTTTGCTCTCAGAAGGCGGCGCGCAAGCGCCCCAACGAAAGGTGCAATTATGTCTTTTGCCATCATAACCGACTCCACGTCGGACATCTCCCCCGCCCGCGCCCAAGAGCTCGGCATTTACGTGATTCCACTTCATGTGATTATCGAAGGCGAAGACCTGCTCGACCAGGTGCAGATTACCGCCGAGGAATACGTCGCCCGCATGGCCGGATCCGAGCAGCTGCCGCACACCTCGCAGCCAAGCGCCGGCGAGTTCAAGGCACTCTTTGACCGCGTGCGCGCCGACGGCCACGATAGCGCCATCTTTATCTCACTGTGCAGTGAGTGGTCCGCCTGCTATGCCAACGCCAGCCTGACGGCCGAAGCGCACGAGCTCGACGTGCGCTGCATCGATTCGCGCACCGGCTCGGGTGCCGAGGGCCTGCTGGTGGAGTACGCGCTGGCCATGCGTGAGGATGGCCGCAGCCTGGACGAGACCGAAGCGCAGATCCGCGCGACGCTGCCCGACGCCCATCTGCTGCTGATTCCCCGCACGCTCGAGAACCTCGTTAAGAACGGCCGCGCGCCCAAGCTCGCCGGCCAGCTCACGCAGATGCTCAATATTCGCCTGGCCGTTTCGCCGGAGTGGAAATCGGGCGAGATCAAGGCGATCAAAAAGGGTCGTGGCGCCAAGCGCATCGTCGCCAACACCATGGCAGATTGCCTCGCATTTTTGGCCGAGCACCCGGGCTCCAGCGTACGTGTGCTCACGACCGGCGCCGCCGAGGAGCAGGAGCTCGTCAACCAAGCGCTCGCAGGCCAGAACTACGTAGACGCCGGCACCGGCCCCATCGGCTGCACCATCGCCACCCACGTAGGCGTCGACGCCATCGCCATCAGCTACTGCCCCCGCTACCAACCTGCCAAATAGGGACAGGTTTATTTTGTCATGTTTTATCTGGGCAAACGTCCAGCGCCAACAAATACCAGCCTGACAAGATCGGGCAGGCAGGAGCTATCGAACAACCAAGGTACAACCAGCCGTAGCAAAGCCATCATGCCGGTGCACCCCAACTCAAGGCGCGCCGGCATCCCTTTAGGAATTGCGGCGGGAAAGGGGCCGAATAGTCGAAAGACAGACACTATGACCCAATCCGAGGGCACTAAAAAGACAGGAGCCCCCGCTCGTGACCGCGGGTCGGGGCTGCGACAATGATGTTGAAGTGCCATAGGCGCAGCCGCGCCGCAACGAGGTTGGGAGGCTCCCATGCCAAAGTATTCTACCGCGTTCGGGATGGACGTCCACCTGAGGTCGACCACCGTCTGCGCCCTCGACGCGGACACCGGCGAGGCCGTGACGAGGAGGTTCCCCGGCAACCCCTGGGGCGAGATCGCCGGGTGGATGGATGGGTTCCCCGGGCCGTCGCTCGCGGCCTACGAGAGCGGCTACCTCGGCTTCGCCCCGCAAAGGGAGCTCGCCGGGCTCGGCGTCGAGTGCGTCGTCGCCGCGGTCTCGAAGATCCCCAGGTCGGCCGCCGACTCGGCCTCCAAGAACGACAGGAACGACGCCGCCAGGATGGCCAAGGCGATACTCGCCCACGACATCTCCCCCGTATGGTCCCCCTCCCCCGAGGTCGAAGGCATCAGGGACCTCGCCGGCGCCTACGACGGGGCGACCGCGCGCCTGGCGACCGCCAAGCAGCGGCTGCTCGCCTTCCTCGCAAAGCGGGGGTTCGTCTACGGCGGCACCACGCCCGCCGGCAACCCGAGGAAGTACTGGACCTACGACTTCCTGAGGTGGCTCGACAAGGTCAGGCCGGAGGACGATGGCGGGGTTCGGACGCTCGCCGCCCTGAGGAACGAGGTCGAGGCCGCGGCGGAAGCCCGGGCGGACCTGCTCTCCGAGTACAGGGCCGCCGTGGATGCCAGCCCGATCGCCGCGGAGGTGGCCGCCCTCCAGTCGATCAAGGGCTGCGCCTTCGCGCTGGCCGCAGCCTTCTCGGCCGAGGTCGGCGACTTCACGAGGTTCCGTTCCGGAAGGCAGGTCACGGCCTATTTCGGCCTCGCGCCGAGTCAGAGGTCGAGTGGCGACTCCGTGCGGCTCGGAGGCATCAGCGGCGCGGGCAACGCGCTCGTGAGGAAGCTGGCCGTTGAGGGTTCATGGTGCTACGCCGCGGCACGGCACCAGCCGAAGCTCATGCCAAGGGACACGGGCGTGCCCCTCGAGATAAGGATGCACGGGAGGAAGGGGTCCGAGCGGCTCCTGCGGCGGCGCGAGGAGATGCTCGCCCGCGGCATGCCCGCGGCGAAGGCCAACGCGGCCACCGCGGCCGAGCTCGTGAGGTGGCTCTGGGCCCTCGGCATGATGTGCCGGGAGGGCGCGGAATAGACATAGCCCCCCGTCCCGGCGAGCCGGGCGGCCTTCGGGGATACCCCCTATTTCGCTGTGCGCGCGGAGCCCTCCGCATGCGCCTCGACAGAGTTGGGGAACCCCGCCGAAGGAATGGAGTGCGGGCCGACAGAACGGTATCCGCGGATATGAGACTGAGCCGAAGGCGTCGATGACATGCCGGGGGCGGACCGGGACGGGTTCAACGGCAGGCCCCGCCGACCGATTGCAAGCGGTCGGCGGGGCCATTGTGGCTCTTGACAGCGGATTGGGTCATATGAGCGAACCGCCGAATGCCGCTCACGGAGCGGCACCCCACTATCACCGAACCAAAATCAAAGTCGAGTATCTCATATAGCCGAAATGACGTACCCTCATCCCAATGAACGCTGACAAGAATGGCATTCAAATGAGCAACGCCGTGCATCAATACGCCCTTTTCGGGAACGCCTTATTCAAACTCAATAAAACGGTCGTCCACGCTTCGGATCCGCGTAAGCAAATCGTAATCTGTAGCAACGGTCCAGACATCCGTTACGCAACACTCGAAGAATGGGACAAAGCCGGCAAATCTTTCGACGAACGTGCACAGACCGAGGGCATCGTTACCAGCGCGAGCCCAGCGCGCGACAAACTCGAGCTCTTTCGCAATCTTTTTACCGGCCGCAAAGATGTGCACGCTCACGGGTATCGCAGAAAAGACGGGGGCATCGGCTATACACCTGCCTGTGCAAATGAGTGGAAGCCAGGCATTTGTCCCAAAGCAAGTCATCAGAGAATTAAATGCGCAGAATGTCGCAGCCGCACATTCCTTGAGCTGAACGATACCACCATTATCGCCCATTTCAAAGGCAGTGACGACAGGCTCCGGGACGTCATAGGTCAATATGTTCTCGACAAAGACTGCAACACAAATGTCCTTGTCATTGATTTTGACAAAGCCGATTGGAAAGAAGCGACAAATGCTATCAGGCTTGTCGTAAGAAGCCATGGAATTAACGCTGCGGTCGAGCGATCAAGGTCAGGCAACGGCGCGCATATCTGGTTTTTCTTCCTAGAACCTATGAACGCAAAGACAGCACGAGATTTCGGCAGCTGCCTTATCGCCGAAGCAGCGGCACTCAACAAGACAATCACCTTCGAAGCCTTTGACCGAATGATACCCGCGCAGTCCACCATTCCTGAGGGCGGCTTTGGAAATCTCATTGCGCTGCCCTTTCAGGGAAAAGCGCAGCGGGAAGGAAACAGCGTATTTGTTGACGAACGATTCGAGCCCTTTCCCGACCAATGGCTTTACCTTTCGCAAATCCAACTAATCTCGCGTGCGACGGTGGATCGTCTGATCGAGGACACCGAAAACAAACCGCTTGGAATAGCAACAGCTGCAGCGACAAACAAAACCAGGCGCAATGTCCAAAAGCCACGAAAGCGGCTCCCGCTCACGCCACGAGACTTCCCCTCGAACCTGCCCGTCACACAAGCCGATATGCTCTACATCCCCGAAAAGTCTCTGAGCCCGGCAGCTCAAATGGAAGTCCGCAGGCTTGCGACATTTGCCAACCCCGAGTTCTTCCGTGCGCAATCTATGCATCAATCTGTATTCGGCAAACCGCGACTCATAGACCTCAGCGAACTTAGAGATAGCCGCGTCGCGATTCCCAGAGGCTGCAAAGCCCAACTTGAGCAGCTGATTCAAGAAGCCCACGTTACTGTCCATTATTCAGACGAACGCAGCACGGGCAATCCAATTGAGATGGCATTCAAAGGGACCCTTCATCCCGAACAGCAAATTGCCGCCGACCAGATGCTTGAATACGAAGACGGAATCATGTCTGCACCAACGGGCTTCGGTAAAACCGTCATCGGAGCTTATCTTATTGCCGCCGTTGGTCTTCCGGCGCTCGTCATTGTTCCAAAGACCGCGCTCATAGCCCAATGGAAATCGCAGCTCGAACGATTTCTTGACATTACGGACACCAGAGAGCCGGTCCGAACGCCAAAAGGACGAATCAGCAAAAAGCAACCTCCCCTTATTGGGCAAATCGGAGGGGGCAAAACCGCCGTCAGCGGCCTTATCGACGTCGCTTCCTTTCAGTCGCTATCTGGCAAAGACTCCCAAACCGGGGAGCCGATAGTTAAGGACCTTGTTCGTAATTACGGCCTCATTATCTGCGACGAATGCCACCATGCTGCCGCGCCACAGCTCGAGCTCGTCCTCAAGTCCGCTCCAGCCAAATATATATATGGCCTTTCCGCGACACCTGAGCGCTCCGACGGACTCACTCGGGCGCTCTCGATGCTCTGCGGCCCGCTTCGCTATGCCATCGATCCAAAAACACAGGCAATTCAGCAGGGTATCCAGCGCATCGTGCGACCGAGATTTACCGGCATTCGGCTATCCGCCTACGAGCCGGGTGCAAGCTTCAATCAGATTCTTGATCTGCTGTGTGCACATGCGGCAAGAAACGAATTGATTGTCGATGACGCCCTCGAAGCAGCGTCAAACGGTCGGCATCCGCTCATACTATCCAAAAGGAAAAAGCATGCTGAGGAACTGTTCAGGCTGCTTAATGATCGCAGACACGAACCCATACTCTTAACCGGAGAAATCGGTGCCAAAGAAAGAAAAACGATACTGAACAGTCTTCCCGGCTTTGAGCATGAACATCGAATCATCGTCGCCACCGAAAGCCTTCTGAGCGAGGGCTTCGATCTGTCCTACCTTGACACCCTATTCATTGCCACGCCGATATCTTGGGACGGCAGTGTAACGCAGCAGGTGGGTCGGCTGCACAGAAGCCACGAGGGCAAGCAACAGATTGAGATATTCGACTACATTGACCTGTCGATACCCATGCTCGCTCGCATGTACCAGAAAAGACTCAAGACGTACGCCAAGCTGGGCTACGAAATTTATTCAGCAGAGGACAGTGAGCAACCCGATTACAACATTCTCATAGAGCCGGCAAACGCTATTGAGGCATTAATTAAAGACATCACCGGTGCCACAAAGAGCGCCTTCATAGCCGCATCCTACGCATCCGCCGCATGCCTCACGAAACTCACCGCCACACTCGTAGGCGCAGCCGCCCGTGGGATCACCCTTGAGGTTTATGTTGCCTCAACTCCGCGCGATGACGCGAAAGCAATTTTTGCCGAGATGAACGTCGGCTATTCCGTCAAGGCCAAAGGGCGGCTGTGCGCGGCCGTGATTGACGAGGAAACTGTCTGGTACGGAACTATCCCGCTGCTGGCATTCCCCAAGAAAGAAGACCGCAGCATCCGTTTCAAAAGCAACGAAGTCGCCGCTGAATTTTTGAGCGAAATCCAGCAACGAGGAGAACCGGGGACCGCAGCAACGAACGGGGCACCCCTATCAGTAGCGGTGAAATAAGGACTGTTTTTGGCTTATCAGCCGCCAATCAGTCCCTATTTCACCGCAACTTAGAAATCGGCGATCAGCCCAGCGGACCCTGAAAAAGCTCCTGATGAGTGCCCATTCGCACCAGCCTGATCACTGGGTTAGTCTTATGGGGAAGATAAAGAACGACCACATCGACCAAGCCATCGGATAGGTGGAAATCGATGTGGCCGTTGTAGTTTCCGCCCGGGTTTGAGAGCTCGTGGGCGCCATACTCCGCCGGAAGTGACCCATGAGCCACAAGCTCTGCAACCGCCGCTTTAAACTCACTTTTTAGCTGCGGATGCATGCGCATCGTTCGTTTGTAGTCCGCCTTAAATTGAGCCTCGACTTTAATCTCGAACATCGCTATTCCTCATCGAGGAATGACATAAGCTCATCAGCGTTATTAAATGACGGGCTATCGTCCGGCAAAATCCCCAACTCATGAGCCTCGGCGATCACCATGGCACGCCTCGTCGCCTCGTTGGGCGCCTCCGCCCTTCCTACAATCTCAAAAGGAATCTTTCGCTGATTTACCAGCTGCCGAACGGCAAGATTGAGATAGGAATTGAGGCTGAGGCCGACCGAATCCAAGAACTCAGTCGCCTGCTCCTTGAGCCCCTCTTCGATTCGAACCGTCGTAGGCTTAACTGTTGCTGTAGACATTTGCGACCTCCTCGCCCTCGTCTTTTACACCAGTATACCCAATATAAATGGCAATCTGATGTTAGATAACATCAGATTGCCATGCGTATTCATGTCGCGTGGGCACGATTGATCTACATCAGCCCGCTCAGGACAACATCGACGGCCTCGTTGAGGTCATCGGTGATGTGGACGAGGTCTGGATCGAGTGGGCTGATCATGCCGGCATCCATCACCGGGCCGTTGAGCCAGTCGAACAGGCCCTGCCAGTATTCGCTGCCCACCAAAACAAGCGGCATGCGCTTGACCTTGTGCGTCTGCACCAGCGTGAGCACCTCAAACATCTCGTCGAGCGTACCAAAACCACCGGGAAACACGATGGCGCCCGAGCTGTATTTGACAAACATGGTCTTGCGCACAAAGAAGTAACGGAAGTCCATGCCGAGGTTCACGTATTTGTTGAGCCCATGCTCGTGCGGAAGCTCAATACCCAAGCCGACCGACTTGCCGTTGGCGCTCGCCGCTCCCCTGTTGGCCGCCTCCATAATGCCAGGACCACCGCCGGTGATAACCGCCACGCCGCGCTGCGCGATCTTGCGGCCGACCGTGCGCGCCGCCTTGTAGAGCGGATCGGTCTTGGGCGTGCGGGCACTGCCGAAGATGGTCACCGCGGGCCCGAGCTCGGCAAGCGCGCCGAAGCCATCGACAAACTCGGCCTGAATGCGCAGCACACGCCACGGGTCGGCGTGCAACCAGTCAGTCGAGTCCTCGGGCGCCAGCAGGTTGGCATAGGTGTTGTCCTTAGGAATCATGGGGCCGCGCATAACCACGGGGCCGCGTCGGTACGTCTCGTCGTAGGCCGGCTCGCCCTCGACGTTCTCATTCTTAATCATGGGATACTCCTATCGAAAATAGAAACGGGCGGGGTCGACGCCATGCGTCAAACACCCGCCCGAACATCAACCATTCGGTATGGTACCCACGATGCATCAAACGCTTGCAAGGCATCGGTCAGAGGTCGTGCAAGCGATGCCGACGCATGCGATGCCCGGCGCCGGCTACGCACGGTCGATTGGCACGTAGCCTCGACACCGCGCGAGCGCCCCCGTAAGCGCACCCGCAGCTCTTAGTAATCCACTGCCGCGGGGCTGTTCATCCAGTCGCTCACGAACGCACCGTAGTGGCCCTCGATAATGGCCTGGCGGGCACGCTGCATAAGGTTGAGCAGGTAGTAGATGTTGTGCATCGAAAGCAAAATGCCGCCGAGCATCTCCTTCTGCGTGACCATGTGGCGAATGAGCGCACGGCTGTAACCGCCCGTGCACACCGGGCAGGTGCAGGTGGGATCGATGGGGCCGTCGTCGTGCGCAAAGCGGGCATTGCGGAAGTTAAGGCGACCCTCGCTCGAAAACGCCGTCCCCATGCGGCCGGTGCGCGTCGGCAGCACGCAGTCGAACATGTCGATGCCCACGCCTACACCACGCACGAGCGTCGTCGGGTTGCCGACGCCCATCAGGTAGCGCGGCTTATGTTTGGGCATGTACTCGCTCGCGAGCGGTGCGAGCGTCTCAAACATGGTCTCGTGGTCCTCGCCCACCGAGTAGCCGCCAATGCCGTAACCGGGGAAGTCACCGCACTCCTCCAGATGGCGCAGCGAACGCAGGCGCAGGTCCAGATGCATGCCACCCTGAACGATGCCAAAGAGCGCCTGGTCGTCGCGGGTATGAGCTTTATAGCAGCGCTCGGCCCACATGCTCGACAGCTCAACGGCGCGCTCAACGTAGGCGCGCGTGGCGGGATAGCCCGGGCACTGGTCGAGCTGCATGCAGATGTCGGAGCCGAGCTTCATGGCGATTTCCATGTTGTCCTCGGGCGTCCAGAACACGTGGCGGCCGTCGTAGTCGTTGACGATAAAGCGCACGCCCTCGTCGGTGAGCTTGACGGCGTCGTTGTGGCTGAACACCTGGAAACCGCCGGAATCAGTGAGGATGGGGCCATGCCAGTTCATAAACTTGTGCAGGCCACCCAACTCGGCGATGGTGTCCTCGCCGGGGCGCATGGACAGGTGATAGGTATTGGCGAGCACGATCTGGGCGCCGAGCTGCTTGACGGTCTCGGTAGGGATGCCCTTGACGTTTGCCTTGGTGCCCACGGGCATAAAGATCGGCGTCTCGATGTCGCCGTGCGGAGTGTGCAGCACGCCGGCACGCGCATGCGTCGTCGGATCCTCGGCGATCAGGTCGAATTTAAATAGGCTCTGGTCCATAAACTGGAACTCCTTGGTTGCGGTTCATACGCAAACCATTATAAAGACCGCGGCAGGCGAACGGCATAACGTCTTTCGGAGAAGGGAATGTCAAGCGCAAACTGAATAGAGCGGCCGATTTTTTGCTATCCAAGCGAGCCATCGAACACGTTTTGAAACTTTGCTGCGGCGCGCGGGATGCCGGCGCGAGACTTTATCATAGGGTGACAATCAACGATGAGGAGCACATGCCTATGACAGACGAGCTGGACTCCCAGACTCAGCAGCATATTGATGATTCCGCAGACGCCGTCGACGACTGCAGCACTCCTACCTGCGTCGCCGCTTCCGTCGATGCATCCGCCGAAGATGCGCACGCCGGTGCGGATAAGGCAACAGACACAGGCGATACTGTCGAGCATGACGAAGGCGAGCAACCGGAGTCGAACGACGCCGAGACCGACACGGACCCCGCGTCACAGGCGGCAGGCCCCATCGAGGTATCTTCGGAAGAAGAGCTCGATGCCGTCATGGACTCCATGATGGATGCCGTCAAAGCGATGAAAGACGCCGTGGCCGACGCCGATGTGGACGCCGAAGAAGAGAAGGCCGCCGAGGCCGCATCGACCTTCGTGCCTGGCGAGACCCCCGTTGCCGACCAAGGCAGCACCGTACCTTCGTTCTTACAGCTCGAGCACCCTACAATTGGCGCAGATGCAGTTGACCCGCACACTGCCGGCTTTTCCGTGATCGAGGGCGGCACCGGCAATATCGCCACGTCGCAGGCGCCCGATGCGGGTACGGCCGACGCCGGCCATCCGACCGCTCCACACGCCCCTGCAGCCAGCCGCGATCTGGGAACCGCCGTCTCAAATACAGCAAACGCCGTAGGCACTTTTATCGCCCAGGGCGCCTCTGCCATGCGCGAGATGAACGCCGCAAAGAAGGCGCTCGCGGACGCTCGTGCCCACCTGGCCGAACTTGATCAGCGCATCGCCGATCAAGGAGAGGAGCTCGAGACGCGCCAGGATATCGCAAGCCGCTACGACCAAATCGTCGCCGAGCAGCGCCACGCTATCGACACGGCACAAAAGGCCGCCGCGGCGGCAGAAATCGGCCGCGATACCCATGCCGCCAAGACAACAGAGCTCAAAGCGCAGCTCGAACAAATAAAAGAAGAGGACGGCGCCACCGAGCGGCGTCTCAAAGCCGCACTCGATGCCGTCGAAGCGCGCGAAGCCAGCTCGCGCGAGACCGGTAACCGCCTCGTACGACGTCTCGAGGATTCCAAGCGCATCCGCGACAAGGTGAAGGCCGAGCGAGACGCCGGCGTTGCCGCAGCGCAGCAAACCGTCAACGCCACGCGCGCCCAGCTCGAGACGCTGCGTCATGAGTATGCCGAGCTGCAGCGCAATCCCTCGGCAAATCCCGCCAACTATACGGTGCGCACCAGCGAGCTTTCGATGCAGATCTCCGACACGGCTGATGCCCTGCGTAAAGCCGAGGAAGATGTCCCGCGCATCACCGCCGATCTTGAGCACTCGCTCGCAGCCGCCGAGCACGCCGTCGAGCAGGCGCAAGCCCCCATCGCCGACGCCAAGCGCGCCCATCAGGCCGTGACGGCCGAGGCCGATGCCGCGCGCGACGAGCTGCAGACCGCAAAGGCGGCCGCTGCAACGCGCCAGCGCGAATTACGCGAGAAGATCGTCACCGAGGACAAAGCGCGTCAAGAGCAAGAGCAGGCTATCGCCAATGCCCAGGCGGACGTCGCGCATGCGCAGTCGATCATCGAGCAGGCGACCGAGGTGCACAACCATCCCGAGATCACCGAATCGCTCGCGGGCTCCCTGGCTCGCGATAAGGACGAGCGCGCCGAAACCGAGCGCGAAGTGGCTCAGCTCGAAGCCGCCGAGAACGACGTGCGCGAGCGCACCCGCGACTCACGCGTTAAATTCACCGGCGCAATCGTCTGCATTGTCACCGTAATCCTCGTGATCGTCCTGATCTGGCTGTTCGCGAGCAAGTAAACCAGCTGCCAAAAAACACTCACCGCAACGTTTTGATTGGTGCAAAGGGGCCAGGCAACTTTGCACCAACTTGGTGCATATAAAGCAGTCCCCATTGCACCAACAACGTTTGCCCAGATAAAACCTGCCAAAATAAACCTGTCCCTTTTTGGCAGGTTGAACCACGGCAACGCCAATGTTTTGGCGAAGTCAGCGAAAACCCGCCAGAACGGCAATCTCTTGACAACCAAAGAAATGCCGATGTTTTGGCAGCGACAGCGAGCGGGTCGCATTTGAGGCAAGGTGACGTGAAACGAAAGGGCGCTGACCTTCTGGTCGCGCCCTTGAAGTTGAACGTCAGATTGTCCAAATGCGGCCCGCGCAGCGTCGAGCCGTTACGCGGTTCGTAGAACTGCGTAACTAACAAATGAGCATGGCGTCGCCAAAGCTGAAGAAGCGGTAGCGCTGCTCGATAGCGGCGGCATAGGCATCCATGATCTGATCGCGGGTGGCAAGTGCGCTCACGAGCATCATGAGTGTGGAGCGCGGAACATGGAAGTTGGTGATCAGCGAGTCGACCACGTGATAGGTCGAGCCGGGCATGAGGTAGAGCTGCGTCGTCGCGTTCTCGCGCGCCACGATGTCACCACGGCCGAGCGTGTCGGCCCCGTCCTTACGGCCCTCAAAATAGCGCGCCGTCACAGCCGGATCGGACACCGGCGCGTCCGCGTCAAACGCACTCTCGAGCGAGCGGACTGCGGTGGTACCGACAGCAATCACGCGATGCCCCTCGGCCTTAGCCTTATGCACGGCGTCGACAACCTCCTGCGACACGTGATAGCGCTCGGTGTGCATCACGTGCTGCGTGGGGTCGTCCTCCTCCACCAGACGGAAGGTATCGATGCCCACCTCGAGCTCGACAGCGGCAAACTTCGCACCCTTGGCCTCGATAGCGGCCATGAGCTCGGGAGTAAAGTGCAGGCCCGCCGTGGGAGCGGCAGCTGAGTGCTCCTCCTTCATGGCGTAGACGGTCTGGTACTTCTCGGGATCGCCCTCGTAATCGGTAATGTAGGGCGGCAGCGGCACGTGGCCGGCAGCATGGATGGCCTCATCGAGCGTGCGCGGGTCGCCGGCGGCATTGCAACCGGCTGGCTCAAAACGCACCAGGCGGCCGCCGCGGCTATCGGTGACAAAGTCGACGACCTCGGCCGTCAGCACCACGGGAGCACCCTCGGGCGCATGGGCGCCACCGGCGCGATACTCAATCTGAGCGCCGGGCTTTAAGCGCTTGCCCGGCTTGACCAGACACTCCCAAACGTGACCCAGCGGATCCACGTCCTCGCGGCGCTTGAGCAGTAGCGTTTCGACCACGCCGCCCGAGCCGGCCTTGCGACCGATAAGGCGGGCCGGCATCACGCGCGTCTGGTTGATGACGAGCACGTCGCCCGGCTCGATATAGTCGATGATGTCGCGGAAGATGCGGTGCTCGACGGTGCCGCCATGCTCCAGCGGCGTTCCCGCCTGGGAGCCCTTGCGGTCAACCACCAGCAGGCGGCAGGAGTCGCGCGGCTCGGCAGGAGCCTGGGCAATCAGTTCCTCAGGAAGGTTGTAGTCAAAATCATCGGTACGCATAGACACGTCGAATACTCCTTATATAGCTAAAATCCGCTCTACATCCTAGCAGGCTGCCAGCCCAAAAGGACTACTTTTTGGACGCTTTGCGCTCGTCGCGGATGCGGGCGCGGTCCATGGCCGCCTCGACGGCCGAGAATCGGCAGCCGCAATAATTCTGCCGATACATACCCAGCTCGCGCGAACGGCGTGTCGCCTCGGGATAATACGGGCGAAAATCGCGAATCACCGGGGTGAGCCCATGTGCCGCCGCCAAGCGCTCAAGCACGTCATTGCAGGTGTCGAACAACTGATACGGCGAGACGGCGAGCGTCGTGCCCACAAACTCAAACCCGCGCTCCTGGGCCACACGGCATGCCTCGGCCAGGCGCAGGGCATAGCACGCGCGACAGCGACGGGGTCGATCGGCGCCCAGCGGGGCCACGCCGGCCTCCCAGCGCTCGCGGTCCTCCCCCGCCTCGATGAGCTCGATGTCGCCATCGGCACACCACCGGCGCAGCTCGTCCAAACGCCGCTGCCATTCATCGCGCGGCTGAATATTGGGGTTGGTCCAGCAAATCGTGGGCTCAAACCCCTCCTCACGCAGCAGACGAACCGGCTCAAGCGAGCACGGCGCACAGCACGCATGCAGCAGTAGCGGCTTCATGGACATCTCCTCCCAATCTTTGCCCAGGGTAGTCTTTTTGGGACGGGGCTATTTTGACTACTTTTGACGTAAAGCAGTCAAAAATACCCATCTCCAAAAAGTAGTCAAAATAGCCCCGTCCCAAAAAGACTACTGACCAAAAAAGCGCACGCCAAAGGACGTGTCCTCGCAGGCGACAATGCGGCGGTCGCGCAAAATGGTCCGCACGTAATACCAGTCGCCCACACAGCCCGACAAATGCAAGCCGGCTGCCAGGTAGCACAGCAGCGGATAGCCCGAAAACGCAAACCCCAGGGTAAACGCTGTCGTCACGACAACCGTCGGCGCCAGACAAACTGCCATGTACCGCCGGCGCGAATACACCACGCCCTCGGCGCAGGCGTAAATCATGCACGTCTCGAGATTCGCCCCAAAGGTCACGTGCGCACCGGCGGGCGCAAACAGCTTAAAGAACACGCCGTGCACCAACTCGTGCACGGCAAATGACGCCGCCGAAACCGCAGCCAAGCCGACTATCCAGCCCAAGACAGCCGTCCAGCCACCCGCGTCAGCCGCATCCAAGTCCGCGGGCCCACCCAGCAGCATAAACACCGGCACCAGGCACACGGCAAATGCGCCAAGCACGGCCATCCCCCACACAAAGCAAGCGTGCAGGAAATCCTCGTCTTCAAACGCATGTATGTTGGAAATCTCATTCATAGCATCTTAGGATAGCGCCCCTGCCACGTACCCGTCCGCATGTGCGATAATGTCGAACGATATGCACGAATTGACCACCGCGTCGCCGAGCCCCGCGCCCGGCCACGCTCTCACCATATGCGAAGGAGTCCCATGGCATCCAAATACTCCATGAACGACCGTCCCAGCTGGCCCCGCCGCGCCATCGTCACCGCCGGCGAGCCCTATGGCAACAAGGGTCTTCACTTTGGCCACGTTGGCGGCGTCTTTGTCCCGGCCGACTTCTTCGCCCGCTTCCTGCGCGACCGCCTGGGCCGCGAGAACGTCATCTTCACCTCGGGCACCGACTGCTACGGCTCGCCCATCATGGAGAGCTACCGCAAGCTCAAGGAAAACGAGGGCTACGACAAGTCCATCGGCGAGTATGTCGAGTCCAATCACTCCCGCCAGGCCGCGACCCTCAACAACTACAACATCAGCTGCGATATCTACGGCGGCTCGGGCCTTGAGCCGGCGGCCCAGATTCACAACAAGGTGACCGCCGAGATTATCGAGCGCCTGCACGAGCAGGGCACCATCTCCAAGCGCTCTACCCTTCAGTTCTACGACGCCAAGGCCGGCACGTTCCTCAACGGTCGCCAGGTCATCGGCCGCTGCCCCATCCAAGGCTGCAAGTCCGAGAAGGCTTATGCCGACGAGTGCGACCTGGGCCACCAGTTTGAGCCCGAGGAGCTCATCGCGCCCAAGAGCCAGCTCACCGGCGAGGTGCCCGAGCTGCGCCCGGTCGACAACCTCTACTTCGACCTGCCGGCCTACCTCGACTTTATGAAGACCTACACCGCCAAGCTCGCCCAGAACCCGCAGGTTCGCTCCGTGGTCTCCAAGACCATGGAGGAGTGGCTGCTGCCGGCACAGCTCTACATCCAGAACAAGTTCCGCGAGGCCTTCGACGCCGTCGAGGACCAGCTTCCCGAGCACACCGTGCTGGAGCCCGAGGGCAACAAGAGCAGCTTTACCGTCACCTTCCCCAGCTGGAAGGAGCGCGACGATGCCCACGCGGTGCTCGCCAACGGCGGCGTGCGCTTCCGTAGCGGCAAGGCGCTCGTGCCCTTCCGCATCACCGGCAACATCGACTGGGGCGTTCCGGTGCCCCAGGTCGATGGCGTGACCGATGTCACCTGCTGGTGCTGGCCCGAGAGCCTGTGGGCGCCCATCAGCTACACCCGCACCGTGCTCGCCCGCGATGCCCGCGCCGCCGGCGTGACCGAGGGCGTCGCCGCCCAGGATGCCGCCCTCATGGGCGAGCCCGCCGCCGATTCCACGCAGGTCCCCGCGCCCACCTACCAGCACAGCTCGCTCGACTGGCGCGACTGGTGGTGCTCGGACGACGCACAGATCTACCAGTTTATCGGTCAGGACAACATCTACTTCTACTGCATCGCGCAGACCGCCATGTGGGAGGCCCTGGGTTGGAACCTCACGCAGAGCACCGTCAGCGCCTGCTATCACCTGCTCTACATGGGCAAAAAGGCCAGCTCGTCCTCGCAGACGCCTCCCCCGCCGGCAGACGACCTGCTCAACCACTACACCTGCGAGCAGATGCGTGCGCATTGGCTGTCGCTCGGCCTGTCCGAGAAGCCGGTGAGCTTTAGCCCCAAGGCATATGACACGCGCGTGACCGGCAAGGACAAGGACGGCAACGAGGTGCGCGCCTGCGACGACAAGCGCGTAATCGACCCGGCCCTTAAGGAGAGCGCGCTTTTGACCGGCGTGTTCAACCGCCTGGCCCGCAGCTGCTTCTACGGCGTCGCCGTCAAGGAGGGCGACGAGAGCCCCTACCGCAACGGCTGCATCCCCGCCGGTGCCGCCTCCGCCACCGTGGTCGAAGCCGCCCAGCAGGCAGCTCTCGCCTTTGAGCAGGCCATGTACAAGTTCGAGACGCACCGCGCGCTCGCCGTGTGCGACGACTACCTGCGTGCCGCCAACAAGCGCTGGAGCGACGCCTCCAAGGCTGCCAACAAGCTCGAGGGTAGCGAGGCAAACGCCGCAATGACGCAGGCACTGGTCGACGCCTTTACCGAGCTGCGCGTGGCGACCGTGCTCATGCACGGTATTGTGCCGGCCGGCTGCGAGCTCATCTGCGAGTACTTCGACGTTGACCCGGTCGCCTTCTTTAGCTGGGACAACATCTTTGCCTCCACGGATGAGTTTGTGGAGAGCCTGGGCGAGAAGCCCGGCGAGCACCGCGTAAAGCCGCTGCCCCCGCGCTTCGACTTCTTTAGCAAGCACGAGAGCCAGTACTAGACAAACGCCAAGGCAGACTAGTCAATTTGGGACGGGGCTATTTTAGCTACCCCGTCCCAAATTTAACTGCAACGCCTGCCGAAACGGACGGGCAGCTAAAATAGCCCCGTCCCAAATTGACTACTTTTAATGGAATGGGAAGGAAAGACGGATGTCCAAGCCGCGTCGTCGTAAGCAGAAAAAGCAGGTTAAGCCCGAGCTCAAGCTTAGGCAGTTTGCCGCTACCGAGCTTTCCGACCAGCTTGCCGCCCAACACTCCGCCGCCGACCTGCCGCGCTTTATGGTCGACACGGTCGCCGGCGCCTATGCGCCTGCCGATGCCGAGCTCATAATCGAAGGCTTTGGCGCCGCTGCCACGCGCCCGGTCACGCTGCGCGCCAACACGCTCAAGGCAACCGCCGAGGACATCGCCGCCGCGCTCGACGCAGCCGGCATCGCCCACCAAACCGTTGCCTGGTACCCGGACGCTTTCATCCTGCCCGAGGCCCAGGTATCCGATCTGTGGGATCTCGACATCTACCGCAACGGCAAAATCTATCTGCAGAGCCTGTCGTCCATGATGCCTCCTTTGGTGCTGGGCGCTCAGGCCGGCGAGGATATCCTGGACATGTGCGCGGCCCCCGGCGGCAAGACGACGCAGATCGCCGCCCTCACCCAGGGACAGGCGCACCTCACCGCCTGCGAGATGAGCATTCCCCGCGCCGAAAAGCTCGAGGCCAACCTGGGCCGCCAGGGCGCCAAAAACGTGCCCGTCATGCGCATCGACGCACGCGAGCTTGACGAGTTCTTTCGCTTTGACCGCATCCTGCTCGACGCCCCCTGCACCGGCACGGGCACCGTCATCAGCGGCAACGAGAAAAGCCTGCGCGGCCTGACCGAGCAGCTGCTCTGCAAGTGCGCCCGCTCGCAGCGCGCGCTTCTGGACCGCGCCATGGGCGCCCTCAAGCCGGGCGGCACGCTCGTCTATTCCACTTGTTCGATCTTGCCGCAGGAAAACGAGGACGCCCTGCAAGAGGCCCTCGACAAACACATGGACTGCGAGCTCATTCCCCTCGACGGCACGCCGAGCGAAAGTGAAACGCGTCGCGCCCAGGAAGCTGGCGAAGAGCCACGCGTCGAGAGCAACGCCCTCACCGAGGCCATCGCCACCGGCCACGTCTCGACCGTCGCCAACGGCATGCCCGGCACGCTGACCATCCCGCCCAGCCGCGACTTTGAGGGCTTCTACATCGCTCTGATCCGAAAACGCAGCTAGCGCACGGACCAACTCAACAAGCTATCTCCGTACGCGCTTGTCCTGCTGGTCACGGTGCTGCTTAAGTGCCTCGCGTTCCTTGCGCTCGGCTCTTTTGCCCTTAATGGCCGTAACCACAAAGTAGATGACCGCGGCGGCTACGATTGCGCCCACGCATAGGCCAATCGAGCCCAATAATGTCGAGATTTCCATACCGCGTCACCTCTCTTTTGTATACGGGACATCCAAGATAGCACCTCGATTCCCGCCACCACAGCTCCTTCACGTTCGCCGGCCCTTCGGTCTAACGGATAGCGCGGCGGGGAAAAATCAACTCGTCAAACGTTTTAGCAACGTAGCGCCGGTCGCACGCTGCCGACCGCACATTATAGAAACGGACCGCAATGGATTCTCTCAACGATTTGAACGAGCGTGTTGACGCTTTTGTCGCCACCAGCTCCTTCGACACGCCCGCCGCGACGAACGACCAAGCCCCCATCGATGTTCCCGCCGAGGTTCACGAGGACATCGTCGCCTCGGTCGATTTCTCAGAGGTTGAGCTTGCGGACGAATTTACCGAGCCCCAGGTGGCCGTAACCCCCAGCGGCCTCTTGCCCATGGAGCCGCTGCCCATCGACGGGCGCCTGCGCAAGGCGGCCCTCCGCATGCCCGATGAGATCGAGGAGGCCAGCGGCTTTACGCTCTTTGGACGCCGCATCAAATCGCTCATCTACACCACCGACGTGGCGGTCATCCGCAACTCCAATGCCGACGCCGTGTTTGCCGTCTACCCCTTCACGCCGCAGCCCGCCATTACGCAGGCGCTGCTGACTGTTGCCGAGTGCCCGGTCTTTGTGGGCGTTGGCGGCGGTACCACCACCGGTAAGCGCTCCGTGCAGATGGCGGCCGTCTCCGAGATGCAAGGCGCGGCGGGCTGCGTGGTCAACTCCCCCGCTACCGCCGAGATGGTCGAGCACATCACCAACATCGCCGACATCCCCGTCATCGCCACGGTCGTTCGCTGCGATGACGATGCCCACGCCAAGGTGCGCGCCGGGGCCAAGATCCTCAACATCGCCGCCGGCAAAAACACACCCCAGGTCCTACGCGAGCTGCGAGAGCACTATCCCAGCCTGCCGCTCATCGCACCGGGTGGCAAGACGCCCGAGAGCATCCGCGAAACCATCGCCGCCGGCGCCAACGCTATCATCTGGACGCCGCCTTCGGCCCAGCAGCTGCAAACCGACATGATGGAGCGCTACCGCAAGATGAAGGAAGACGCCACGCCTGTCATCTCGCGCGACGATGTGCCCATTATCGACCAGGTCGCCGCCGCCGAGGTCAGCCAGGTCGAGAACATGAATCCCGACGTGCCGATTCCCGACGAGGTCATCGAGCGCGTCGCCTCGATCCACGATCATATCGAGGAGCGTCGCGCCAACCGCGGACTCAAGCCCTCGCTACACGGTTTCTTCTTCCGCGGAAAGAAACGCTAGCCGCAACAGCAAGGCCCGCCCCGCAAACAACGGGACGGGCCTTTTTCTGTTATCAAATGTCAGGAGGACAGGCGTAGCCGTTAAAACCGTCAGCCAGCCCACAAACGTTAGTCCACGCGCTTGTCGCCCATAAAGAAGAGCGCCACCGTACCAGGTCCGGTATGCGAGCCAATCAGAGCACCGATGTCATTAATCTCAATCTTGCCTTTAAGCTGCGGAACCTGTTCCTCGATCAGCGCCGCAACTGCCTCAGCATCCTCGCGACACGCCGAGTGCGACATGATGCACTTACCCGAATAATCCGCACCGCCCTGCACGTGTGCCATCATGGTCTTAGCCATCTCGGAAATCGCACGCTTCTTGGTGCGAATCTTCTCACGCGGCGCCAGCTCACCTTCGCAATCGACCGTCATAAGCGGGCAAATCTTGAGCGCCGTGCCGATGATCGCGCTCGCGGCCGAAATGCGACCGCCGCGCAGGTAGCTCGACAGATCGGTCGAGAAGAACCAGTGGTGCAGGTTGAGTTTATGCTCCTCAATCCAAGCGGCCGTCTCGTCGAGCGAAGCGCCGCCATCGCGAACGTCGGCGGCACATTCCGCCAGCAGGCCAAGGCCCGAAGACGCCGCCAGCGAATCGATGACGCGCACCTTGCCGCCCTGGGGATAGCGATCCGCGAGCATCTGCGCCGCAACGCAGGCCGATCCATACGTGCCCGAAATACCCGACGACAACGTCAGGTGCAGCACGTCTTTACCCTCGGCAACAAACGGCTCCCAAAACTCCTCGTACTCACCCACGCTCACCTGAGACGTCTTGGGCATGGCGCCCGCGGCAATCTGGGCAAAAAACTCGTCCGGCGTAATCGACTGATACAGATCATCCGTATAGACAACATCGTCGATCTCGTAATGAAAGCACACGACAGGAATATTGCGCGACGCAAAGAACTCACGGGTTCGATCGGCGGCGGATTCACAGGTCAGGACAAAATCACTCATATGAGGCTCCTTACTCATTGCTGCGCAAATTATCGCACAGCATGCGTGAATACGGTACAAATGTCCGTTATTTACCAAATTGAACCAAAGGTAGTGAACATCTTTACCGCCATCATCTCTAGCGATCCCGGAGGTATGCGCCTGCAAAAATGACCCCATGTCTCCACTCAACCGCCATATCTACCTTGACTAAATCGATTTAGCAAACCGTTCGGCCAACAATTCAATCTCCTAACCCCAATTGAAAGAAAAGCGGCGCATACTGATAAACGTTTGACGCTGTTTATCAGTTTTACCAACCACATCGGAAGGTGTTTCATGGTCGCATTCGATCGCAATCCGCAAGACTTCAAGTATCTGCGCCTGCTGTCGAGACAGTTCCCCACCGAGCAATCCGCATTCACCGAGATCATCAACCTCTCGGCCATCCTCAACCTGCCCAAGGGCACCGAGCATTTTATGAGCGATGTGCATGGCGAGTACGAAGCTTTTATGCACATCCTCAACAACTGCTCGGGCGTCGTGCGCGAGCATGTCGACGAAATCTTTGGCGACACGCTCTCCTTTAACGAAAAGGGCGAGCTGTGCACGCTCATCTACTACCCGCGCGAGAAGATCGATCTGGTCCGCAGCCGGCACGAGGACTCGCCCACCTGGTACAAGACCATGCTCAACCAGCTCATTGTGGTTGCCCGCTCGCTTTCGAGCCGCTACACCCGCTCCAAGGTACGTAAGGCCATCCCGCGCGATTACGCCTACATCATCGACGAGCTGCTGCACACGCATCCGGACGAGAACAACTACCGCGTGCGTTATCACGAGCGTATTATCGAATCCATCTTGGAGACCGCCAGCGCCGACGACTTTATCGAGTCGCTCGCCTCGCTCATCAAGCGCCTCGCCGTCGACCACCTGCACTTGGTGGGCGACATCTTCGACCGCGGCGGCGGCGCGGCCAAGATTATGGACCGCCTGCTCACCTATCATTCGCTCGATATTCAGTGGGGCAACCACGATCTGTTGTGGATGGGCGCCGCTGCCGGCGAGCCTGCCTGCATCGCCACGGTGCTACGCAACAACCTGCGCTACGACAACTACGAGATTCTCGAGAACGACTACGGCATCTCGCTGCGCGAGCTTGTCGCCTTTGCCAACGCTACCTATACCGCCGGCGAGCCCATCAGCCCGCTCATCAAAGCCATCAACGTTCTGCTCTTTAAGCTCGAGGGCCAGATTATCCAGCGCCACCCCGAGTTCGACATGGCCGACCGTCTTCTGCTCGACAAGGTCGATCACAACACCGGCACGGTCACCCTCGCCGACGGCAGCGTGTGGCCGCTCACGACCAACGACTTCCCCACCGTCGATCCGGCAGACCCCTACACGCTCACGCCCGAGGAGCAGCACATCATCGACAAGCTCGTGTCCGAGTTTGTCACCGCCGATCATCTGCATCGCCACATCGATTTCCTCTATACCCACGGCTCCATGTATAAGGTCGCCAACGGCAATCTGCTGTTCCACGGCTGCGTACCGCTCAACGAAGACGGCACCTTTAGCAGCATGAACTGCCTGGGTACCTGGCACGCCGGCCGCGATTATTTTGATTTTTGCGACTATATCGCCCGTCGCGCCTGGCGCGTCGGCGACCGCGATGCCCTCGACTGGATGTGGTACCTGTGGATCGGCTTTAACTCACCCGCCAGCGGACGCGTGGTGCGCACCTTCGAGCGCGCCTACATTGCCGACAAGAGCACGTGGGTCGAGCCGATGGACCCGTACTACACGCTCACCACGTCCTCGTCCGTTTGCGACGACATCATGCGGGAGTTTGGCGTCGCCCCCATGGCTTGCTCGCCGACGGGCCATATCATCAACGGCCATACGCCCGTCAAGACCACCAAGGGCGAGCAGCCCATCCGCGCCAACGGAAAGTTGCTGGTCATCGACGGCGGTTTCTGTCGCGCCTACCACCCCAAAACGGGCATCGCCGGTTACACGCTCATCTCGAGCTCGCGCGGATGCCGCCTTAAGTCGCACCAGGCCTTTACCAGCGTTGCCGAGGCGCTCACCCGCAACATCGATATCGAGAGCGAGACCAACCGCTTTGACGAGGCCGACCGGCGCCGCATGGTGAGCGACACCGATACCGGCGTCAAGATTCGCAGTCAGATCCAAGACCTGCGCCAGCTCCTCGATGCATATAGAAACGGTGCTATCGAGGAGCGAGCCTAGCCCCGCCTGCGGGGATTGGTTAAACTTGCTGGGTTTGTCATCCCCGCGGCGCCCCGGCGCCACCCTAAGGCAGGTACCATGCAAAAGCTCCTTGCGCAGATCATAAAGTTTGGCGTCGTCGGCGTCGTTGCCACCGTCATCGACTTTGGAATCATGAATCTGCTCCACTACGGCCTGGGCCTCAACATCTTGATCGCCAACACCAGCGGTTTTATCGTCTCGCTCATCTTTAACTACGTCGCGAGCATGAAGTACGTGTTTGCACACAAGGAGGGCATGAGCCGCCGCCGCGAGTTCATCATCTTTGTCGTGCTATCCGTTATTGGCCTGGCGCTCAACGACGGCATCGTGCTTGCCCTCAACGCCGGCCTGGGCCTCGAGGCCAATATCGCCAAGATTTGCGCTACCGCGCTCGTCATGGTCTACAACTTTGTAACGCGAAAGATCTTCCTAGAGGGCGAGCAGGCCAAATAGGTCGGCCTCCTCGTTGCACTACGGGGACCTGCGGATGACGCGCGTCAAGCGTAGCGTTGCCTGGGCCTTGCTCGTTTACGGGTAGATTTGCAACGTTTGCGGATTTCCACTTGAATATTTGGCGAGTTCGTATAGTTCTTGCCAAAGACCTTACGTTTGCCATGCAAAAGCTCTAAAGTATCTCGTTGCTCGATTCATCAACGCATTGGATGTGATTACGTGCGCAACGCGCTGGCACAACCTCATACCAAGCAGTTCCTCAAGTTCGCTGTCGTAGGTCTTATCTCCTTTGGCGTCGACTGGGGCATGCTTATTGCGCTCGTCGAGCTGTTTCACCTCGACTTTTTGATGAGCACGACGGTCTCGTTTACCACGTCCGTCGTGGTTAACTACTGGCTCAGCATGAAGTACGTGTTCGACCATCGCGAGGGCATGAGCCGTAAGCGCGAGTTCACGATCTTTACCATCCTGTCGGTGATCGGTCTGGGCCTCAACGACCTGTACATGTTTGTGGGCGTCACGTTTTTGAGCATCGGCTACCAGGCCATGAAGGCCATCGCCACGTTCCTGGTCACCTGGTACAACTACTTTAGCCGTCGCTTTTTCCTCGAAGGCGCACGGTCGTAGACGGCCCAACATAATCTCGCTTCGCAGCCGGTTGGAATTCTCGTTCCAACCGGTTTTTGTTTGCAGAGTCTGCCGAGGAAGGCGGGCTACGGTGCATGAATGGGACGCAGTTTCCCCATGAACGCCGTTCCGGAAAGTGTATCCCAGATTGCAGCCTCAGAATGGGATGCAGCTTCCGCAACGCCGTCCTAGCGGAAACTGTGTCCCGGAATCAGCCAACAGAACGGGACGCAGTTTCCAGATGAGCCCCCATGCGGAAAATCCATCCCGGAATGAGCCCCCAGAGCGGGACACGCTTTCCGAAACCCGCCCCATCGGGAAACCGTATCCCGGTCTGAGCGTGGATTCCGGGACGCAGTTTCCCGCGGACGCCGAAACGGAAAGCGCATCCCGTTATCGATGGCTAGAACGAGATACGCTTTCCCAATGGATGCTAATGCGGAAATTGCGTCCCGGAATTCACCTTCAGGGTGGGATGCAATTTCCGGTTGAGCCTCGATTGGGAAACGACGTCCCATTCGCATAAAAACGGGCGGCTCGGATGTTTGTCCGAACCGCCCGTTTGGCATGTTATGTCGAGGCATTTAGCCCGTTACGTAATACCAGACGACGCTGTCACCGTTGGAGAGAACGTAGTTGCTGCAAGCCGTGTTGGGCGTTACGCCGTTGACAGAGTACATCCAGCCGCTTGTACCACCGTGCTCCTTCTCGGCCAGGCCGCCGATAGCGGCGACATACGTGCCGTACGATGAGCCGTGCGCATTGACGGAAAGGCCCAGTGCACACAAAGCATCGTAGGCCGTAGCGCCCTCGTTGAAGGTGAACGTACCGCCAGAAGACACCGGGTTACCCACGGCACTCGACGTCACTGAGACCGTCACAGTAATGTAGCCAGGCTGCTGCGAGCCGCCCTGATTGCCAGCAGAGGCGTTGTCGCCGTTGGATACAGACCCACCGCCAGACACCGAGCCGCCGCCCGAAGAGGAGCCGTTTGAAGAACTCGATTCACCAGCGGATTCGGAGCCCTGTCCGGCAGACGCGTTGTTGGACTTCTTGCCGCCCTTGCCTTCGGACTTCTTCTCTTTCGAATCCTTGTCTGACTTCTCGTCCGAAGACTCGGAAGCGTCCTTGGAATCCGATTCATTCGAGTCCTTGGACTCAGAGTCCACAGCGTCAGAAGACGAGGAGCCCGCTGTCTCCGTCTTGCGAGAGACGATAGAGCCAGAGTCGGCAACGCTCCTCCCTGCCACGGCCCGAGCGATCCAATCGATGGACCAGGCGCCGCTGGCAGAAGGGTGAACAAAGCCCAGCGAGACGACAATCAGCGCGATGCAGACGGCCGTCAGAGAGCCAAGCAGCGCCTTGCGCCGAGGGGCGGACGCCGCCGAGGCGGCGCCCTTTTGCTTAGCATCGTCGAGCTGAATGAACGACGAGTCGGGTTGCTTGGAGTCGGCATCCTGAGGTTTATTGGACACAGCTCTCACCTACCGGCGCTTGGTAAACACGAACACGCCAATGACCGCAAGCCCGATCACGCCGGCCGCTACGCCGACAATGGCGAGCGGGTTGAAGCCAGACTCCTGTGCCAGAGCCTCGGCGGACTTCCTGGTGGTAGTCGTGGCAGCCGATCCCGTATCGGACTTGGAGCTGGACTTGCCGGACTTCTTGTCAGACTTCTTGCTGTCCTTCTTGTCGGACTTGTCGGAATCCTTCTTGGAATCCTTGCCGTCCTTGGTCTCGGTCTTGGTCGTGGTGGATACCGGCTTCTGGCCCGGAGCAACAGCACCGCCAGTCTGCTGGCCGTTTGTGCCGTTACCGGAGCCAGAACCAGCACCGGCATTACCCGAGCCGCCATTGCCGCCGTTGGAGCCAGAGTCACCGTTGCCGCCAGGGGTAACGGCATTCTTGGTCCACTTAGCGTAGAGCGTCATATCGGCCGTCACCGCAGCGCTAAAGTCATACGCCTCTGTACAAGCCTCGTCGGTATACCAACCAGCGAAGGTGTAGCCCTCGCGCGTCGGATCGGCAGGCTTGGTGACGGTCGAGCCAGAAGCAGGCGTCTGATCGCCAGTCGCAGAGCCGCCCCGAGAATCAAACTTAACGCGATGGGCCTGGGACTTCACACAGAACAAGTGACCTGAGTCGTTCGTGTAGTAAAGGTTACCGAACTCGTCGCAGACAACCGACGCCATGCAGTAGTTTGCATAACCAGAACCGGGAACAAACACTTCGGTCGCCTCGGCATCGCCCAGCCTGTACATGTACACGCCGCCGCCGCTCGTGTAATTAGGCCAGTTACCCTTGGCGCCGTTCAGGGTGAAGTACACGTACGTCTCGCCATCACGCGTCGAGACGAGCGGCGTGCTCTTCGATTCAAAGCCGAGCTCTTCGCCATCGGCTTTCGTAATCTGCTTCACGCTCATATCGGAAAGGTCGATGATCGAAAGCAGGCCCTTAGCCGTCCAATTGTTCGCAGTCGCACCGCAAATAAAGGCATATTTGCCGCTAAACACGGGCGTTGAAGTCGAGTATGGGGCAAACTGCACCTTCCCGGCCTCGGTAATAGAGCCATCCGAACCAATAGTCAGCTTGTGCAACGTGCCATCATCGCGCGTAACGGCGTATACATAGCCATCGTGGACGGTAAGCGCCGAGCGGATATTGCCACCAGATAGCTTAAACGAGGCGACAAGCTTCGACAGATCGGCGGAATACACGCGCACCTGGCCGAAGTCGCTGCCGACAACGTAGTAGCCATTTACCATCAGGCCGCCAGACCAGTAGTAACCTCCGTCAGCGACGGAGGCGCTACCGGCGATGGCGCCCGTGTGAATATTGATGCGCCTGACCGTACCGTTTTGCACGTCATTGCCATTGGCAGACCAATAATCAAGGGTGTTGATATAGACGTAGTCGCCGTCAACGGTCAACGAAGACAGGTTCTGCTTCGTAAACGCATCGGAATACCAAAGCGTCTCAAACGTTTTCGCCGAAACAGCCTGCAGATAGCCACCGGAAAGCGGAATCAGAATGATGCCCTGCGCAATAACGGGACGGCAGGTGCTATCCAAGGAAGAGCCAAGCTCAAGCGAGCGTACGACGGAACCCGTCTCGGGGTCGATCTCATTCAGAACGGCATTCCACGTCTTTCCGCCCCACACCGAAGCGCCCGTGACAAGGTACACCTTTCCGTTCGCGACAATGGGGTCAGACGCAGAGGCGCTTGCGCCTGCCTTCTGCTGCTCTTCGGTTAAAAGGTTGAGCGCCCAGGAAGGCGTATCGGTCTTTGTCGTAGGCGTAAGGGCATCCGTTGCGGATCCCGAGCCACCGTTCGCAAAGCCATTCCATGCCGTATCGACATCGGGATGCTCAGCCCCAGGATTGGTGGCAGGCGCCGACGAAGGCTTCTGTATGCCATCGCCCTTAACGTAACGGAACTCGACGCAATCGCCGTTCTTAAGGCAATAGCTCGAGGCGCCGAAGTTCGCAAACCCATTGTTTACGTAAAACGACCAGAAGCTGTACGGCGCGGCGCTCGTTGTGCCCAGCACGCGGCCATCGGGCATCGTCGCACTCGTAAGACCCAAGGCGTTTGCCACAAGGTTCGTACAACCGGCAGCCGTCATAAGCTGCTCGAGTACCGACTCGGCCGTCGTGTCATCGTCGGCGGGAAGCGTAAGCTCGGTCAAGGGCACCACCGATTGCTCGGTGTAGTTGCCGTCGGCATCACTTGCGGAGACGCCCGTGACCTTGGCCGTCACCGTAATGGTCTTGCCCTCGTTCGGGTTGTCGAGCCCCGTCGTTCCCTTGACGTTTACCGTCGCAGAAACATCCAAGCCGGCAAGCACCGCGTAGTCCGAGTTGTCGGGATAGCGCTCGGCATAACGGGCAAAACGCTCGCTCTTCAGACGGCCGCTAATCGTGACTTTCGTGTTGTATTCGGGCTGAGTGAGGATAAGGTTCTCATGCGCGATAACCCTCGGTTTGCTCGACTTGAGCAAACGATAGGTGTTCTCCGTGCCACCGGGGAGCTCACTAAACACGAAGCCGTAATGTCCCGAAGCCTCTTCGGTGGAATAGCACCAATTAACCGCATATCCCTGGCCATACACCTTAAGCGGTGCATGCAGGTTGCCCGTCACGCTGGAGGCATTTTGGCCATCAAGAATACCCAAGTAGAACGAAGACTTCGCAAGGCTCAGGTGGAACAACTCGGCATTGAGCTCGTCCTGATTCTGCGGAGAAATCGCAAAGTCGAGGGTCCTGCTTGCCGTGACTTCGGCGTTGGACTTATCGGTCACCGTAAGGGTGACTTTGGTCTTCGCTGCCTCGGCGCCAGGCAGCGGCTGATAGACCGTACCCTTGTAACCGTTAAACGTGATGTCATCGGTGCTGGCGGAGTACTCGACCTTGTAATACTTGCCGTCGACGCCAAGGTTCTTGGGCTGTGGCATTTGCAGGTCGGCGGTTAGGCCGTCCTTGTCGGCAACCGTTTTGGTGCCGTAGTACTTGATATTGTCGTAGGTAAAGGCCGCATCGACCTTTGCCTGCAGGTCGGCCTTGTCGGATGCAACCTTATCGGGGTCGCCCTTGACGGTCACCGTGAAGTCGTGCGATCCGGCAAGCTTGATGTCGCCATTCGTAACCGTAACCTTGGCGGTCAGCGTCACGTCTCGGTCGCTCGATGCGCGCGAGACCGTACCCGTCTTATCTTCCCAGCTAACACCAGAAACAGACAGGCGCTCGGTGTCGGAGCTTGTCCATTCAACAGAGAATTTCTTTGCGGAACCCGCCTTGTGCGGAAGCGTGACATTTTGGGTCACGCCATCGGCGGACTCGCCCGCCGCGTAGCCAATCTGCAGGGATTCGGCAGCACTGTCAAGAAGGTCTTGCAGCTTAGCCTCGTCCCAAGCAACCTGCACCGTCTTGTTGGGCTTGTAGCGCACGGTCTCGCCATTACGCGACAGCACGAACGTCACTTCGGCACCGCGCAGACCATCGATATAGCTGCCGGTGTAATCGTTAGGATCGATGTAGAAGAACGTCACATCGCCGTTGGTCTTATCCTGGGCGTCGGAGATACCGACCGTGGCCTTGGCATCCTCTACCTTAAAGAGCACGCCGCCCTCGGAGACCTTAACGTCAACGTCGGTAAATCCCAGATTGGCAAGCTGCGCCTTCAGGACATCGTTGACGTTGCCGCCCTCGGCGCTGTAGTCAACAACGATTTGCTTGTTGGCATCGTTGAGCTTTTGGACTGCAGCCTCGAGCGAGTCCGCGGCGATAACCTTGTTGGCGGAGACGAGCTCGACCGTCGAGCTACCGCTCGTGGCGACAGCCTTCAGATACTTGCCCGCGGCAGAAGCCGAGACCGTCGCCTCGGCGCCCGACATATCGGACAGCAGCGTCCAGTCGGCCGCCGGAGCCTTCGCATCGTCGGCCGCATACCAAGAGATATCGGCGCTGTCGGCAGAAAGCTTAACGCCGTTAGTGGTCGAGCCGTTAGTGGTCGAGCCCTCGACGCGCTTAGCGTACACATCGGCAGAGACGCTATCGCCCGCGACAAGGTTGGTCGACTTGCTCTGGAGCTGAGGCGTGCTCACGACGCGCAGCAGGTTATACTCCCCCACCGGCAGCACCGTGTCCCTAGAGGTCCACGTAACGGTGTTGTCGAGCGCCGAGGCCTCGAGCTTGAGGGATTTGCCCACAAGCGCATCGGTGATAGTCAGCGCACCAGTGGAGGCGTCAAGGTTATCGGTGACCTTGGTCCAATTAGCGTCATCGGCGCCCTTGGCATACCAGGTGACGGTCAGCTTGGCGTCATCGGGCAGAGCGGAATCCGACCAACTCGAAGAGTCGGGGATACGGACCTTGGGCGTAAGCGTCGTGCCCACGTTGAGCGTAGCCGTCGAAGCCTCTGCCGGCTCGACAGATTTAAGCGTGTACTGACCGGCAAGCGTCACCGGACCCACGGGGTCAACCGAGGTGGTGCTGCCGTAGTACTTCTTCTGTGTGCTCTTAACGGAGTTTTCACTCGTGGCGATCACGCGGATGTACTTGCCCACCATATCGGCCGCAACCGTATAGCTGGCAGAGTCGGCGGCACCGTCGATATTCTTGAACGCGGCGTCGGACGTCGACTTGGCGTCGGCGTACTGCCACTGGTAATGGACCGTATCGGTAGAGCCGACACTCGTAGAGGAGTTGCCCTTGGTCGCCTTAGCCGTGAGCACGTTGCCCACATGCACGGCCCCAGTAGAAGAAGCGCCCTCGACCGTAACGCCGTACAGCTCGACCGCGCCAGCCTCCGAAACAGGACCAACGGCAACGTAAGGAGTAGTCTCGCCAGAAGCGCTCGTAGCTTTGGCAACGAGGTATTTGCCAAACAGGTCAGCCGTAACCGTAAAAGTACGACTCGTTGCCCCAGTGATTTTATTGGTGCAAGCGCTAACGGAACTCGAGTCGCCGTAGTACCACTGCCAGGAAACGCGAGAGTCCGCGGAGACGTCCGTTGTACCCGACTTCGCCGTTGCAGAAATCACATCTCCGGCGTAAACCTTACCGCTCTTATCGAGGGTGACGCTCGAAACACTGACGCTATCGGCGGCGGTGACCAGAGTCGTCCCGAGATTAGCATATGAGTCGCCACCCGCTTTAGGTGTCACCACGCAACGGACAGACTTACCGGCATACTCGGCAAGCTTTAGGGTCTGCTCAGTAGCGCCGGGAATAGCGGTGTAATCCGAGTCTTTCCTGCTCTGTTTAGGACCCTCTTGCCACTGATAACTGAGATCGGATGAATCAATTTCGGTCCTAGCCCCATTAACTTTTTGAAAGGCATGGACCAAAATCGTATCCGACGTAGTGTAACCGGCATAAGACTGCTCGCCGGTCGATAGGTTCTCGAACGTTAGAGAGAAAATCGTAAGTGCGTCATCGCTCTGCACCGCGACGGCGCTGCTCCCCGCTGCGCTCTGGACAGCACTCGGCTGCGGTGCGCTCGACTGCTCGGAGGTCGCAACGGTACCGGAAGACGCGGCGGCATCCGTACCGGCAGCATCGGCGTCACCCTCGCCGGCAGCCTGCTCCTCCGCCGACTTCGTCTCCGCAGTCTGCGTCACGGCCTCGGCGATGCCCTCGGCGCCCTCGGCCCAAAGTTGCGCCGGCGTGGTGCCAAAAGCCATGGCAAAAGCCAGGAACGCCACCAGACCGCGCTTGGCTATGCCGCGGGCAATCGCTCCATGACGACGCCACGAGGCGCGCTGGCACTCGTCCTCAAACATATCCATTTGTCTCCTATTGTCTAAACTTGGAACATTGCCCAGCGGCTGCCCCACGTCATCGCGCACATTGCGCTCGAGTACCCCCATCGGGGTCCCCCCTTCCCTCCAGAGCCCAACGCGTACCGGCGGCATGCGCCGCGGCCGCGTACAAGATGGGAGGCGATCCGACTTAACCTTACCGACCCGGGCGCGCCGTCCGATCTGCGACGCGGCCATCCCGGGCCAAGAGGAATTACGGTTACTGGTACAGCCGGGGACTTGCACCCCGATTCTCCCAAACGCGCAGGAAACCCGCGCATTCGTGCGTCTCCGCACCACCATCTAGGCCATCGATTATTACTGTCGATATGGTAGCACGCAAAAGGGCCCCGCACACAGGCAAAGCCCAAGGTAAAAGCTATGGTTTGCAATAGGAAGGACTGTCATCGGACCTTGCAAGAACAGCCCGTTTCAAAACTATGCCGGTTTACGGGGCTAATTCAGCACTTCGCAACCATATCTGCCATTTTCGAAAACCAACGACTCATCTACCTGCGGTTTTAAAAGCGCGAATTTCGGTATGCTCGAGGTTCGGCGCTCCAGCCCCGTAAACCGGCATAGTTTTGTTCGGACCAGCCCACGCCGGCGCGACGCAAGGCAAAATGATCCGTTTTCCTCCGTCCCCCAGGGGCCATTAACGCTTGCCGCCGTGACTGTTACGCCAGATCTCGCGGCCCAGCATCAGCGCCAGCACCAGCGCACTCACGTAGCCCATAAAGCCAATGACCGGAATACCGAACACAACCGGCTCGATGCGCGCGTAGTACACCACCGACGAGCCGATAAACAGGCCGGCGATCACAATTGCCATCGACATGCGGTCGATAATTCCACCCAGCTGTCGCAGCGCCTTATCGCTGCTCATAATCTGCGTGTTCACCTTAAGCTGGCCGCGCGTGAGCATGCGCGACGCCAAGCCCAGATACTCGGCCGCCTCGAGCGAGCCTTTTGCCGCGCGATAGCTGCTCGCGGCAAGATCGTGCCCCATTTCGCGGACGCGCGCATAGGTGCTCTTCTCGTTTTTGATGTGCGCCTGGATGATCTGGATCATATTGACGTTGGGCATGTACTCGGTCAGCAGACCCTCGAGCGTCACCATGCCACGGGCGAACATCGTCACCACGCTCGGCAGCTCAACGTCGTTTTTGCGCGCCAGATTTAACAGCGAGGTCAAAAACTCGCCAATATCCAGGTCCTTAAGGTCGAGCCCTGCAAAGTCGGCGACGATAAAGTCCAAGTCGGACAAAAAGGCCGAATGGTCGAGCTCGGCAGAATCGCCGCGCGTCACGGCAAAGCGCATAAGCGAATCCTTGAGCTTGGGAACGTCGCCTTCGGCCACGGCGAAAATCATGTCCTTGACGATACCGCGGTCGTGACTCGACATGCGCCCGACCATGCCAAGGTCGATAAAGTAGACGATGCCGTCTTTGAGGATGATGTTTCCCGCATGCGGGTCGGCATGGAAAAAGCCGTCGTCGAGCACCTGCGTCGAGTAATCCTCGACAATCGCGGCGCCAATCTTTTCCAAGTCATAACCCTCGGCCACCAGGCGCTCGGGATCGGCAATGGAGATGCCGTCAATGTAGTCCATGACCACGACGTGTTCGGTGCAAAGGTCCAAGTAGGATTTGGGACACGAGACGCCATGCACGCTTTTGTGGAAGTCATAGAAATCGTTGAGGTTTTTGGCCTCGGCCAAAAAGTTGGTCTCCTCGCGAAACGAGGTCCACAGCTCTTCGACCACGCCATGCAGGTCCACAAACTGGTCGGTGTTGACGAACTTGGAAACGATGCGTACCACCGAGCGAATGATGTCGATATCCTGAGCCATCACCTGCTGCGCGCCGGGGCGCTGCACCTTAACGGCCACGTCCTCGCCGGTCACCAGACGGGCGCGGTGCACCTGCGCGAGCGACGCGCTACCGAGCGGGTTGGGGTCAATCGCGTCGAATATCTGCCCCAGGCGCTGGCCGTATTCCTCTTCCAAACAGCGGAGCACTACCTCATACGGCACCGGCTCTACGTCGGAGCGCAGACGGCGCAGCTCGTCGCAAAACCGCTGCGGCAAAATCTCGGAGCGGTTGGCCAGAATCTGCCCCATCTTAACGAACATGGGACCGAGCTCTTCGAGCAGACGACGCAGGCGCACCGGCGTAAGGTTGTCCCACACGCGGTACTTTTTGATCAGGCGAACGATCTGCCCAATGCGCTCACGACGACCTGCCGGCGTGAGCTGGTATTCCTCGTCCGGCGCCATCGCGTCGGGCTCCTCAGGGACCATATCGACAGCGCGCGGCTTCTTGCGAGCGCCCGAGACGGCGGCCTCGACCTCGTCGACAACCGCCGCCTCGTCACCCAAGGGATCTTGATTGTTGTAATCGGTGGTGGAATCTGCCATCTGCGCTGCTACTCGGCCTCTTCGGCGTCCTCTGCATCGTCGGGCTCAACGGACTCGACGGGCACCGAGGTCACGTTGTCCTCGACCGAATCGACGATGTCGCGCACATGGGCCAAAAAGGCCGTGCGCTCGGGGGCGGTCATGACGCGCACGCGGGCGAGGATGAGCTCGTCGAGCACGCGCTGGGCCGCAGTCTCGCCCTGCATGCCCAGGCGCTCGGTCAGGTCGGAGATGGTACCGCCGGCCTGCTCGAACATGTCGGACACGCTGCGGGCGATATCGGGAGTGCCGGCGTCCTTGCGCACCTGCTCGCCCTTGGCATTGAGGTCGTCGAGGACCTTCTTGCCGCCCTCGACGGCAACGGCGGCGGCGCCGAAGCCCACGTTGATGGCACCGTTAACAAGCTGATCGAATTTCATAACCATGGTTGGCTCCAATCGTGAACAACTTCATTGGCCTACTTGTACCCAAGATTGAGCAAACGACACAAAATCGTTTGTCACCGGGATAGAAATCGAGCGAGGCAAAGCCTTTGACGGCGTTTGCCCCGCTCGCTCGTTGCAAGGTTATCTTTACCTTACGTTATCGTTCATCGCGAAGGAATTCTTCATGGCACAGCTCGTGGTGTAGAGCACCTTGCCCAACAGGGCATCGGTCTCCACGCGCACAAGCTCGGCAAAGGCCTCGTTGGCGCGGGCGAGCTCGGCGGGCACCTCGGCCTCGGGCAGTACGGCGACAACGGCGTCGACGTCGTGAATCTGCTTGTGGCCCATGCCGCCGACCTTCTCCTGATAATCCTCGACCGCGCGACCGCACTCATGGAAGCGGACATCGGCCAAGGCGCCAATCAGGCGATTTGCCCAATAGAAATTCTCGGACGTCACGCGAGCCTGCGTGTCGGCATAGTACTCGGGCATGGTCTCGACATTGGCGTACAGCGGCACAAGCGCGTTAAACGAGTTGGAGCCAAACGCCATCCACTGCACGGCGCGATACGCCGGCTGCGCATAGGGGCGCAGCTGCAGCACGGCGAGCTGGCTGTTGCGGTTGATGCCGATGGGACGATAGGCGCCGCGCGTGGCGGGCGTGCCCTTGCTGCCGTAGCAGTCGAACTCCGTGCCCTGGTAGTGGCTCGAAAGCACGTACTTGATGTCCTCGAGGGTCACCTTGCGCTCGGGCACGCGACTCCAGGGAATGTCGTCGCTCTCGGGCGTGTAGTCGGCGTCGGGACCGTCCCACACATCGCTGGGGTTGAGGCAGCGCTGCATGTACCAGGCGCGCGGTGTGTTGTAGACGTGGTCGCTGTCGCTGTGCGAGCCAAAGGCCTCGCGCGGGTTAAAGACCGCGGCGGGACCGTCGCCCTTAACGCCCAGCGTCAGGTCCAGATGCCACTCGGCCATCCAGGTGCGTAGGTCGGCCGAGCACATGTGGTCGACCTGCGCGCCCTCGGCGTCGTCCAAGTCAAAGCTGTCGATACCCAGCTGGTTGGGCATGGTCACATAGGCGTCGTCGGGTACGCGCTTGGCGATCCAGTGGTGGCCGCCGATGGTCTCGAGCCACCAGATCTCGTCAACGTCGCTAAAGGCGATGCCGTTGTTCTCGTAGGTGCCGTAGCGCTCGAGCAGGTCGCCCAGAATGCGCACACCGTCGCGGGCGGACTTGGCGTATGGCAGCACCAGGGTCACCATGTCCTCCTCGCCCAAACCGCCGGGCTGCGCCGGCACATAGCCGTCCTCGCCCTCGTTACCCTTGGCGGGCACGTAGTCCACGAGCGGATCGGCGCCGCGGACGCGCTCGTTGGTGGTGAGCGTCTCGGTTGCGGACATGCCAACATTGAGCTCGTTGAAGCCGGCCTCGGCCCAAATGCCATGACCCGGGACAACGTCGGGGACGCTTGTGTAACGCATGGGATTGTCGGGCAGCTCAACGGTCAGGTGGCTCAGGACACTCGTGTAGACACGCGGCTGCTCGTCGGGATGCACTACGCGCATGCGCTTGGGCTCAAACACCCCATTGGGCGAGTCCTCGTTGCGGGCAACCAGCGTCGACCCGTCATAGCTCGCGTTCTTACCGACCAAAATCGTTGTGCACGGCATGCGCATCCTCCTTGAGCGAAATAATCAAACGGCAACAGTGTATCGCTTTGGTGCAAAAGGGCGAAACCACAGCCTCGGCAGCCCCCGTGGTCAAAAGCCTATTTCGATGTGCGCTCGGCTGCTTCGATCACGTGTTTGGCGAGAATCGCGGTGGTCACAGCCCCCACGCCGCCCGGCACAGGCGTGATGGCGCCAACGATCGGCTCCGCAGCATCAAAATCGACGTCGCCGACCAGCTTGCCGGCGGCCTCGTCCCAATTAATGCCCACATCGATGATCGTCTGGCCCTCGCGAACCGCATCCGCGCCAATCGTGCGCGCGCGCCCAACGGCCGCAACCACAACATCAGCCGCACGACACTCAGCAACAAGGTCGCGCGTATGCGTATGGCACGTCGTCACCGTGGCATTGCGAGCCGTAAGCATGGCGGCAACGGGACGGCCAATCACCAGAGACCGACCGACGACCGCGACTTTGGCCCCATCCAGCTCAACACCGTAATGGTCCAGCAACGCCAACACGGCCTCGGCCGTGCAGGGAGCAAAGCCCTCGCCTCGCCCCGAAAGCGTGGTAAGTAGCGAAGCCGGCGTCATGGAGTCGACATCCTTGGCAGGATCGAGTGCCGCGGCAACCGCATCCTCGTCAAGCCCAGCGGGCAGCGGGCGAAACACCAGGCAGCCATGAACGGCGGGGTCGGCATTGATGTCCTTAATAGCCGCCAGCAGCTCATCCTGCGAAGCATCGGCAGGAAGCAAAACGCGGCGAGCCTCAATGCCAGCCTTTTCACAGCGCTTGAGGGCGCCGCGCTCGTATGATAGATCGTCCTCGCGCTCGCCCACACGAACGATGGCCAGCGTCGGCACAACGCCGCGTTCGCGCAGGACGGCGCAGCGAGCAGCGAGTTCCTCGGTCAAGGCACGAGCAACGGGAGCACCCTTGAGCAGCTCTGCCATGGCTATCCCCTCTTCCTGGCTGCGTCGGCGGCACGGCGCGCCAGCGCATCGGCGCGCGGCAGCCACGTATCCAACAGCTCATCGCACGCCGCCTCGAGTTCCTCGGCGCGCGCCCGGTCTTTCATAGACGTAGTGTTGGCAAAGAGCGTCAGACTCGCACCCTGCATGGCGGCGCGGCAGAACACGGCGCCACAAGCCACGTCGGACAGCAGCTGGCGCGACCCCTTGTCCGCCATGTCCTCGAGCAGCGCCAGCGCGCGCCCGCAGGCATCCATAATGCGATACGGTGGCATAGCCGCCACGTGCAGCGCATCCTGAATCGCAGCCGGTCGAGCCGGATCCTCGCGCGGAATACCGTACGCCGCGGACACCTGCCCGTAGGCACGAACATCCTCGGCGACCAGACCCACAAGTTCCTGCGCCAACTCATCCGCCTGGGCAAACGCGTGCGCCAAATCGTCCGCTCGATCGGCAAGCGCGGGATTGGTCGCCCCGTAGCGCGCGACCATCCCGCAAAGCGAGGCTCCCAGCGCGCCCACAAAGGCGCTCGCGCTGCCACCGCCGGGAACCGGCTCGCGCGCGGCAAGCGCCTCGGCAAATTCTCGACAGGTTTTATCCATCATCTCTTGGCTCATACGCACGCACCTTCAAGTCATATAGATCGGTCGGGCGGCAACCGCCGGCCAACTGTATCGATCAAGTAATGGTGCTAAGTCTAGCCCATAAGCACATGAGCGTCAGCGCATCTGGCCATCGCGGATTTCTATGACACACGATAGGCGTCGGCACCGCAAGCATGGGACACATGGCCCAGCCGAGCGAGCCGCCCGCGCGTACAGTAAAGGCAGGTAATCCATGGGCGGTTACAGATCGAGGAGACACGACCATAAAAAAAGAAGGCCTTTGCGATTGTCACCCTCTGCATCAGTCTCTTTGCCGCGGTTGCCCTGGTGGGTTGCGGCGGAAGCGGTGGCGCTACCGGCAGTGGCGGTGGCGGCGGCACGGAAAAGCCAGCCGTGGATATGCGGACCGACTTCATTTGGTTTAAGGTCGAGGTCCCCGAGGGCGTCGAGATCATCGACGTTGACGGTGGTAGCGTGTATGTGCGCATCGCCAACGTCGAAGAGCACAAGGACGCTGTCGAGACCATGATGAAGTCCCTGGAGTTTGCCGATGACATCGCCAAGGCCAAGACCGAGGCCATGAACGTCAAGCTCGACGATATCGAGATCAAGCGCTAAAGCTCCAACGGCATGCAGCAGCGCCGCTTTAACTCAGCCGGGATGCAAGGTGCGACTCCTTGCATCCCGGTTTTTTTGTGTTCGAAAGCGCCCAATCACATCACCATATTGAACACGTTGACGAATTCCTGCGCCTTCGCGTGGCTGCTGAGGCCAAGGTGCAGGCGGTCAACAGCCGGCTACTGCGCCTCTGTTTTCCCTAGCATTTCATTCTAGTAGCCACGAGACCCTTTCTCGAAGACCTCCGACGACGTCGCAGTTTCTGTCCCCGCCAGGCTTTATGATAATCGCCATTAGCCAGCCATTATCTATTAAGCAGCATCCCTCAAGAGGAAAGCGGGAGATACGAATGGGCACACCAAAACCGTCTTTGCGCGACTGCATCTACGGACTTGCCGTCGGCGACGCGCTGGGCGTTCCCTACGAGTTTATGCCTCGCGGCACGTTCGAATGCACCGACATGATTGGCTATGGCACGCATGGGCAACCCGCCGGCACCTGGAGCGACGACACATCTATGACGCTTGCTACCTGTGACTCGATTAGGGAGCTCGGGCATATCGACACCGCAGACATGCGCGACAAGTTCGTAAGCTGGATCGCCCGTGGCGAGTATGCGATCGACGGCGTTTTCGATTACGGCGGCACGACCGCCCGCGCCCTGCACACCGGCAAAGGTGGCTCCGGCGAACGCGACAACGGCAACGGTTCGCTCATGCGCATCGCGCCCCTGGCGTTCACCGATGCGACAGGTGAAGAGATCCGTGAGGTCTCTGCGATCACGCACGCTCACAGAACGTCGACCGAGTCATGCGTCATATTTGTTGAGCTGATGAGAGACGTGCTGAGCGGCGCACTCCCCTCGTGGGCGCTGCAGCTGAAAAGCGCGCCCGAGCACGAAATCAGATCAGGCGGCTTCGTGCGCGACACGCTTAAGGCAGCCACCTGGTGCTTCGTCAACACTAACAGCTACGAGGATTGCGTGCTTGCCGCCGTCAACCTGGGCGACGACACCGACACCACCGCAGCCGTCGCAGGCGCCCTCGCCGGCACGGCATACGGCATGGACGCAATTCCACAGGAGTGGGTCGACGCCTTGCGCGGTAAAGAGCTGATTGAGAGCTGCTTGTTTTAGATCGCGGCGGCAGCAGAAACAAGCCAGGAGGCATCATGGAGAGGTCGATGTTGCGTGAGGCTGCGAGAGTCTTTGCGCGACTCCTTCAGCGCGTTCTCGTAGAGCACCTTGTAGTCGGGCTCTTGACCGGTCTCTCCGCCCTGTGCAGGGTCGGTCGGCTTGGTCTCGGTGGGCGTGGTCTCCTGGGCCATGCTCCCTCCATTTCCGCCCCGCACGGGGCATCGTCTTGCCCCGTGCGGGGCGCTTTTCGACATGAAAAGGGCCACCCGTGCGGATGGCCTGGTTCAACGTTTTGGTCGGGGCGGCGGGACTCGAACCCGCACGGGCGATGCCCACGTGCTCCTGAGGCACGCGCGTCTGCCGTTCCGCCACGCCCCGGTAAGATGTGGCCCGCAGTTTAATCCGCGGTCGATGTGGTAGAATAATCTTGAAAAGAGCGCCTAGACCTGGGTGAGGAACCGAGGCCGCGGGCGCTTTTTCTATGGACGTGCGACTTGGCCGTCAGGCAGAATGCACCAGACGTTCACGGCCGTCCCTCCCGACTGCATGTCCGCGGCGATTGCGCGGGCACGGTCAACATCATTGACCTTTTGCAATCCAAGATAAGTCACCTTCTCTCCGGAGCCCACCGCCTCAAGCTGAGCCTTTGCGTGGCGAAGCCTTGCGGAGATTTTTTTAGCCGAAGTTGGACATTTAATTTCGGCATAACCCAACGATGTCTGGATATCAGGGACGACATCCTGATCTGACGGAAGAAACTTTATGAAGCGCTCATAGGGCGAAATCTTGGCTGCGACCCAGAGCTCATCGCCATTTGGGTTGGCATATACAGCCGTCCCCCCGATATTCCTAATCGAGCCGCATTCCCATGTCGCCCCGTACTGCCCACCAAGGAGCCGCACAAACTCCCCGAAAGTCGCTTCGTAGTTCTGTTCGGTTTTCTCCCTCGCAAACCTATTCCAAGCGTCTCTTCTTGCCGCCTCGAATATCTCGGAAAGCTCAGACGAAGGTGTCCGCTGTCTGCCGGACTGGGCAGCGAACCGATCGAGGCATGCATGCTTGAGTGCGTCCTCCTGAATCCTCGGCAGACCGCAGTCGTCTATTTCCTTGAACCGAACGTACAGGTCGCGCAGCTCCTCCGGGTTCACGCCCTCCACGAGCTCCGCGTCCGGGTCGTCCTCGAAGCCTGGGACCACCTTGCAGTCGCAGTGCCGGTGGAAGTGCTTGAACTCGCCGGCGGACTTGCGCGTGTGGTAGACCGCGCCGAGGCTCGCGGGCATGATGCAGAAGGTGCAGGTCTCGAAGCCCGTCGGCACGCGCGCGAAGCGCACGCCGCGGTCCTTGTCGCGGCCCACGTTGGAGATGATCGTCTCGTTCAGGCTGCGGAACGCGTCGTTCCTGGCGTACTCGCCGCACGCCCTCGCGAACGCCGCGTCGCCGCCCTTCACGAGCTTCTTCGCCTGGTAGCGCGCGACTTCATCGGCGGGGCCCGGCCTGTAGGTCGCCATGGTGACGCGCAGCAGGGCCAGATTACCAGCTGGATCGACACTGCTCCAAAACAGAGAGCGCGGCATCCCACCTGGCTCGTTCCGCAAGATGAGCGCGGGCGACCAGCAGAAGGTGCTGGACGCGGCGCTGGCCCGAATTCGGCGCATCGCGGGCAAGGCCGATATGCCTGCTTCCGTCTACTCGTGCCTCAATGGGGATCAAAGGGATGCGGTGAAAGGCATTCTCAAGCGTTCGAACAAGGCTGCCCGTAGCGTTTACCTGAAGCATGAGCGTGATTTCGTTTTGCGGAACGGCGGATGGGGCGGGACCGCCCACTACAGCCCAACGGACGGTGGCGTGAGGCTCAACCTTGAAAGAGTGTTTTCGAAAGATGGATTGAGACCCCAAGGAACGACCTGGTTCCATGAGTTCGGGCACATGGTCGACGATCTCAAATCGAATATATCGGAGACTTACAAAGGTGGGGTATTCGCGAAGACGATCAAGAAGGAGGCGAACGCATACATCGACGCTCGCAACAAGGAGATGCGCGAAGGCTTCAAGCGGGCAAAGGCGGCTAAGGACCTCGGGTGGCTAGAGGCGAACGGCTATATCTCAAAATGGAAGGTAGACTATTTAAGGAAGCACCCCGACAACGTCGCCGAGGCGATCTCATCCCTCAAGCACACGAAGGCGGACGCATACAACTCCGTCACCTCCGAGATATGTGAGATGAGCAATGCGGACAAAGCAGACCTTTCCGACCTTTTCGGCGGGGCGACGCTGAGCAAGTGCGAAGACGGCTGGTACCATGATAGAGACTATTGGAGGCCCAAGGGGTCAGGCGAGGACTTCACTCTGATGCGCTTGTCTCATGAAGGTTTTGCCGAGTTCTTCAGTGCTCATACCGCGAACCCGGAATCTCTCGCCGTCCTGCGCAAATACCTACCTGAATCAAGTAAAATATTCGAAGAGATGCTTGAGGAGCTGATTTGATGGAAAGCCAGGTTAAGCAGGAGAAGCTTGCAAAAGCTCGTATCGAGAAGGCCGAACCCGTCTTTATTGAGATGTTCGGCTATGAGCCTATGTTCTACGGGCACGTTTGCGAATATGCCGACCTTCTGGAAGAGTCCATCTCGTCCGGTGAGCCTAAGCTTATGGAGCATGACTCTAGCATCTTCCTTTAGCCAATCAATCGGCCAATCGGTCTAACCGCTTGCCTAGTTCAGCCCCGCCACGGCGGGGCTTTTTCATGCCGCGTGACCGCGGCGGGAACATCCTCGCAAGCAACCGAGCGCGGGGAGGGACATGAGCAAGAGCAGGGAGAGCTTCACAGACTACGACGGCTTCGTCGAGAAGTTCAAGCCTAAAAAGACCACCGACGACTGCTACACGCCGCCGGAGGTGTACGCCGTCGTGCTCGACTACGTGCGAGAGCGATGGGGCGTGGAGGAGTCCGACGTCGTGAGGCCGTTCTGGCCGGGCGGCGACTACGAGGCATTCGAGTACCCGGAGGGCTGCGTCGTGGTCGACAACGCGCCGTTCTCCATCCTCTCCAGGATTCAGGCGTTCTACCTCGAGCGCGGCATCAGGTTCTTCCTGTTCGCGCCGTCGCTCACCTGCCTCAGCGGCAGGCGCTGCATGGAGGTCGACCACATCGTCTGCGACTGCAGCATCACCTACGAGAACGGCGCAGTCGTGAGCACGGGTTTCGTGACGAACCTCGACGACGAGAACGTCCTAGAGGCTGACCCCGAGCTCGGGCGCAGACTGAACCATGCCAACGACGCGCGGCTCAAGGCGATGAGGAAGACGGTCGCCAAGTATGAGTACCCAAACGAAGTCATAACCGCCGCCCGCGCGCAGTGGCTCGCCGCGCACGGCACGCCCTACCGCGTCCGCAGGCGCGACGCGTGCCGCATCTCCGCGCTCGACGAGCAGCGCGAGCGCGGCAAGTGCATATTCGGCGGCGGCCTGCTGCTAAGCCGGGCCGCCGCCGCAGAACGCGCCGCCGCAGAACGATGGCACCTTAGCGACCGCGAGCGCGCCGTGCAGGCCGCGCTCGGTTAGCGCGTGACAATGTCGCGACACTGCCCGCAGAGAGATTGGGGCAGGCATGAAAGAGCTATTCACATGTGCGAGCTGCGGCGACTGCGCCGTGAGGCTCGGTTTCGGTTTCACGTTCCCTGATACCTACATCTGCACGCAGCACGGCGACGAGGTTGAGCCCGACGACGGCTGCACGCTCGGGTGCGAGGGCGTGCCGGTACAGGCCATCGAGGCCATCGAGGCGGACGTCAACGGCCGCGTGGGCTACGGGTGCGAGGTGATGGACTGATGGCTTACGGGCTTGTCGGCGGCGTCGGCGACCATGGGCGGCACGGGACCCTCATCACCGAGGAGATCGTAAACGCCGCGAAGCTGGATACAGCCGGGCGCGTCGAGATACGGCAGGACAACCGCGAGGCCATCGCGGAGGCCATCGACCAGGCGCTCGCCACGGCGCTTGAGGAGATCGGCCTCGTCGCGGAGGGCTACGCCAAGCGTGCCTGCCCGGTCGACACGGGCCGGTTGCGCAACTCCATCACCCACATCGTCGACGAGGGCAGCAAGTGCGCCGTCATCGGCACGAACGTCGAGTACGCGCCATATGTCGAACTGGGAACGAGGCACCAGAAGCCGCAGCCCTACCTCAAGCCGGCGGCCGAGGACCACGAATCCACATACCGCTCAATCTTCCGTAAGCACCTCGGGGCTAGTGCCGCGTTGCGCCGTTTGGATACTCACCCTTGCCGCGAGGTATTGCGGCAAGGGCCCTGCCGAGGCATCAGGCGGGAACCCGCCCATTCCGAAGGAAGGGAGATTCTGTTGGCACTCACACGAAAGATGCTCAAGGCAATGGGCATCGAGGACGAGAAGATCGACCAAATCATCGACGAGCACGCCGAGAGCGTTAACGCGCTCAAGGCCAAGCTTGATTACCGTTAGATCGACACCGACCCAAAGCTACTACTATCAACCCATTGGCGCGTGGTGGTTTGATTGCCAGCCAGATCGGCACTGCGCCAAAACTATAGTGGTGCCTTGCAAATCTGGTTCTACGTTTGATTGCCAGTTAGATCGACACTGCTCCAAAACAGTTCTGTAGTGCAGTCCTTCGTAAATACAGTTTGATTACCAGTTAGATCGACACTGCTCCAAAACCTGTCCCCTTTGGACAACTATTACTTTACGTTTGATTACCGGTTAGATCGACACTGCTCCAAAACGCCGAGTACAAGGTCCAGAACGAGCGCAAGGTTTGATCACCAGTTAGATCGACACTGCTCCAAAACCAAGTGACGGAACCCAGCGCAAAACATAGGGTTTGATTACCAGTTAGATCGACACTGCTCCAAAACTGGAGGAGGAGGTGAGGAGGGAGGACCGCGGTTTGATTACCAGTTAGATCGATACTGCTCCAAAACCCTCACTGTCGGTGATTGCAAGGTGCCCGTGTTTGATTACCAGTTAGATCGACACTGCTCCAAAACAGCCTATATTTTAGGAGGATTGAAAAACAAGTTTGATTACCAGTTAGATCGACACTGCTCCAAAACACTTCATAGCGATAGGGAGTGATTGACAGTGTTTGATTACCAGTTAGATCGACACTGCTCCAAAACGTCCGCAACGGTATAGGCAGCCGCGCTCGAGTTTGATTACCAGTTAGATCGACACTGCTCCAAAACCCTCGTCGGCTTGAACGTGGCGGCCTCGACGTTTGATTACCAGTTAGATCGACACTGCTCCAAAACCAAGCGCGTTACTAACGATGCTGTTAGTGGTTTGATTACCAGTTAGATCGACACTGCTCCAAAACAAGGCCCCTCCTAGATTGACAAGATTACGCGTTTGATTACCAGTTAGATCGACACTGCTCCAAAACGGAAACGTGGAGATTAAAGACGAGGACGGGTTTGATTACCAGTTAGATCGACACTGCTCCAAAACTTGTAGGGTGTATGCCATTAAACGCCCTTGGTTTGATTACCAGTTAGATCGACACTGCTCCAAAGCGAGGATGCGAGGGCTCCAACTTCTGGAAGGGTTTGATTACCAGTTAGATCGACACTGCTCCAAAACGCGGTCAGGTAGGCCGCGCGCTGCGTGGCGTTTGATTACCAGTTAGATCGACACTGCTCCAAAACCGACAAGACGTTCGTCATCAGCACGTTTGTGTTTGATTACCAGTTAGATCGACACTGCTCCAAAACGCACAAGGCAAGCCCCACGAGCGCAAAGGAGTTTGATTACCAGTTAGATCGACACTGCTCCAAAACAAATTACGATCCATATTTTGTTTTTTCGTGTTTGATTACCAGTTAGATCGACACTGCTCCAAAACCCTTGCTGTAGCTGATGCCGATCTCGCCGAGCTTGATTACCAGTTAGATCGACACTGCTCCAAAACGGCCCCCTATAACCCCGTGTCTACGCCCAGTTTGATTACCAGTTAGATCGACACTGCTCCAAAACCGACGGTGGAGTTGCCGGAAGGGTCGCCGGTTTGATTACCAGTTAGATCGACACTGCTCCAAAACTGGATATTGCATCAGATGAAGTCACATCTCGTTTGATTACCAGTTAGATCGACACTGCTCCAAAACGTGAACACCGTGACCACGTTCGACATGTTGGTTTGATTACCAGTTAGATCGACACTGCTCCAAAACCCATTGCCACGCAGACGGGCTTCACGTTCTGTTTGATTACCAGTTAGATCGACACTGCTCCAAAACAGTACGCGCATGTGGCGCATAGCCTCGCGGGTTTGATTACCAGTTAGATCGACACTGCTCCAAAACGCTGTATCCATCGCCGGGGGCTATTGGCGTGTTTGATTACCAGTTAGATCGACACTGCTCCAAAACTCTACGTCGCCGTGGCCGATATGTACGTGGGTTTGATTACCAGTTAGATCGACACTGCTCCAAAACTGTGGTGGATACCGAACCACATGCGCGATAGTTTGATTACCAGTTAGATCGACACTGCTCCAAAACTCGGTGAGTACCACGTCGAGTACCAATGGAGGTTTGATTACCAGTTAGATCGACACTGCTCCAAAACTCCGCCAGATGGAGGAGCTGGGCTCGATCGGTTTGATTACCAGTTAGATCGACACTGCTCCAAAACGCGCAAAGCTCGCCCTCTTTATCTGTCGGTGTTTGATTACCAGTTAGATCGACACTGCTCCAAAACGCACAGGGCAAGCCCCGCGAGCGCAAAGGAGTTTGATTACCAGTTAGATCGACACTGCTCCAAAACTTGAGCCTGATATGTACGTACAACGTGACGGTTTGATTACCAGTTAGATCGACACTGCTCCAAAACACCTGCTGCGTGTCGGTATGGTTCTGGTCGTTTGATTACCAGTTAGATCGACACTGCTCCAAAACTGCCGTGCCGCTGTTCCTGACCCTGACTGTGTTTGATTACCAGTTAGATCGACACTGCTCCAAAACATGAGCTTTGGCTTTGACCTCACGTGGTACAGTTTGATTACCAGTTAGATCGACACTGCTCCAAAACGAAAAAGAGCTAGGGCATGGACTGCTGTTGGTTTGATTACCAGTTAGATCGACACTGCTCCAAAACACTATGGCATTTAACGATATGGGTCTTAGGGTTTGATTACCAGTTAGATCGACACTGCTCCAAAACGAAAGCTCAAAGTGCTTGCTGATGCAATAGGTTTGATTACCAGTTAGATCGACACTGCTCCAAAACTGTAGCCTTAGCTTCAGCCACAGGAGCTGCGTTTGATTACCAGTTAGATCGACACTGCTCCAAAACGGCTGCCGCGTACTTCCTCCATACCTTTACGTTTGATTACCAGTTAGATCGACACTGCTCCAAAACAGGTGTCGGTTTTTGGATGCGGTCGCGCTCGTTTGATTACCAGTTAGATCGACACTGCTCCAAAACAGGTGTCGGTTTTTGGATGCGGTCGCGCTCGTTTGATTACCAGTTAGATCGACACTGCTCCAAAACTTCACGACGCCGAGGATTGCCAAGACCGAGGTTTGATTACCAGTTAGATCGACACTGCTCCAAAACGCACATACACATCGGCCACGGTGATGTCGAGTTTGATTACCAGTTAGATCGACACTGCTCCAAAACTACTGCACCTCGAGGTAGCTCGGGTAGCCGTTTGATTACCAGTTAGATCGACACTGCTCCAAAACCCAGAGGGCCAGTGCGTCTACACGGTCACGTTTGATTACCAGTTAGATCGACACTGCTCCAAAACGAGGATGCGAGGGCTCAAACTTCTGGAAGGGTTTGATTACCAGTTAGATCGACACTGCTCCAAAACCCCTCGAGGCATCCCGGCGGCAGGTTGTAGGTTTGATTACCAGTTAGATCGACACTGCTCCAAAACACCGTGCCCATCGTGGCGGCCGGCGGCGCGGTTTGATTACCAGTTAGATCGACACTGCTCCAAAACGCCCGGGTGAGCACGGGGGAGGGGTGTCAAGTTTGATTACCAGTTAGATCGACACTGCTCCAAAACGGAGGTGCTCGCTGAGAAGGGCGAGACCGGGTTTGATTACCAGTTAGATCGACACTGCTCCAAAACATGGGTCGAAGCGTCTTTTTGTGAAGTTTGGTTTGATTACCAGTTAGATCGACACTGCTCCAAAACGGACCCCCTTACGTCAAACTTGTGCTTAAGTTTGATTACCAGTTAGATCGACACTGCTCCAAAACAGCCTAAGGTGGAGGACGTGCGTGAGCGTAGTTTGATTACCAGTTAGATCGACACTGCTCCAAAACGAAGCCCAAGACGCTGCTCAAGATGCACGCGTTTGATTACCAGTTAGATCGACACTGCTCCAAAACCTGACTATTCTGATGTTGAAGATATTCGGGTTTGATTACCAGTTAGATCGACACTGCTCCAAAACTTCACGGTCATTCCGGCGGACAATGAGGTAGTTTGATTACCAGTTAGATCGACACTGCTCCAAAACGATTGCCCGCTAGAAACATGATACCCGAACGTTTGATTACCAGTTAGATCGACACTGCTCCAAAACTCCCGTTACCATATCTGTTTTACGTATGTTGTTTGATTACCAGTTAGATCGACACTGCTCCAAAACGAGCGCCTTGCGCTCGGTCGGGCTGGAGCGTTTGATTACCAGTTAGATCGACACTGCTCCAAAACACAGGCTTCCGTCTATAAGGACGGCGGAAGGTTTGATTACCAGTTAGATCGACACTGCTCCAAAACCGGCGAGTATATCTTCGAGCCGATACCGACGTTTGATTACCAGTTAGATCGACACTGCTCCAAAACCAGGTACGCCGCTATAAACATAACCAACAGGTTTGATTACCAGTTAGATCGACACTGCTCCAAAACGGCTCTCGAGGGCGGGGGCCGTCCCCTAGAGTTTGATTACCAGTTAGATCGACACTGCTCCAAAACCATTGGAGCAAATTCCCTACTGCGATGGGACGTTCAATCTAACCGGTCAGTTCTTTCAATGCTCTAAAAACTGCAGGTCAACCGTTAGTTTATGTTCATGTCCATAAGACATGGTGTCTTTTTTATTCTCCAGGAGCAACAGACTCAACTTAAGGAAAAACACGTGGTCATAGAGCGTTTGCAGCTCATTTTCCGTCAAAAAAGTTTTGAGATTTACAAATACGATTGTCTTTCTACAGCCAGCGTCAAGAGCAAATGAAAGGAAATTCAGCAGATTATCAAGGAACGATTTATCTTCTTGAGGCGCTGCGCCAAATCCTAAAAACTTGAGGTAGCGCTTCAAATCCCATTCTAACCCAAACCCCAAATCGGCATTAAAGCCAAGGTTCAATCCGCCTAAACGCAGCTTTATTGCACGCTCGGCCTCTTCCACCTGCATACGCAGATCTTCGTCTTCTAGAAACTCGCGCTCAACCTTCTTGGTGATTGCGGTCATAAACGCACGGTCATCCCATGGAAGATTCAGTGCATCAGGTACCACCATCAGAGCGTTGCCGGGCTTAATCTCCTCATCGTCTTTCCAAAGGGAATAAGGCTCCATTGCCTGTCGTCCCAATCCGTTTTGCAAAGAAGCTACAATCCGCGCGAACAGAGCCGAGTTCTCGACTTGCAAAACCGATGTCTCCCCTGCTGTTAGCTCCAACGAGTTCTCAAGTCCCGCAAATACGAGCCTCATAAAACCAGAAGCTCCTCCATCGTGTCTATCTCCTCATGGGTCTCACGACTGCCCGTTATGTACTCCATGGTCGAAAACTGAGATTCAGTCACGCGTAACACCTGCACGAGGCCGGCGGGCGGGCGATGCTTCCTGAGCCTTTGCACCGCGCTTCCCGCCGCCCCATCATTAACAACGAGCTTTGCATACACGGATTCCTGGAGCATAAGATAGCCATCTTTAAGAAGAAATTTACGGAACACCCGGTAGTCTTTTCTCTGCGCAGGAGTGTCGACGGGCAAATCAAAGAAGACGACAAGCCTCATATATCTGATCCTTTCCCCGATACTCATACGACCTCAAACGACTCGATTTCGTCCACTGACAGCTTTCGATCAAGAGCCTTGAAACAATCCGCAACATACAGAGAGATTACGGAGCCCACGCGATATGTGCCGCCTCGATATGCAATTCCCTGATTGAGCATGTCGACCAAAAGCAGCTTTGTCTCCTTAGAGAACTCGCCGTCAAAGTTATCGAACACAATGCGGTCGACAAGAGGCCTAAACGGCTCCATAAAATCGCAGCTCAAGTTGAACTGGTTGTACTCATTTCTATGGCAGATTCCCGCCTGCGTAAGGTATCCGCGCGCTGCGATCTCGCGATTGACGCTCGACAGCAGAATCGCATACCCGTAATTGAGAGCAGCATTCAGAGGTGTATCGTCATCCCTCGAGAAGGACGGACCAAACAGAGAGTTGAAATACAGCCGGGCTGCATGTCCTTCGCGATTCGTCGTATCGCCCGAGCGCACCTCGGCAACAATGCTCTTGAGCGTCTCGCCCTGTTCCTCACGCGCACGGGCGTGAAGCACGTCAGATTGATGCTTAATCTTGTCGCGTACGATGCGTTGCCATACGCGCTTTTTAATCGGCTCGCCCCACTCAAGCTGTTCTGCAATACGCTTGCTGGTGTTATGGGCCCCGTATAGCGGCAAATACTGCCCAATGGGGTCGCGCTTCTCGTCAGAAACGACAAACGCGACCTTTGCCTTGGCAAGCTCCGAGAGCAGATAAGCACTTATGAAAACCTGATTGGTCTGAAGGACGACTGACGAAATCTCCGAAAGGTGAACCTTCGCCGTGTCGTCCTCCCGACGGACAACCATGTACCCGCCCTTGTACTGCAATTTGCAGGGGCTAGAAATGACAATGTTCCTAAAGCCCGACACGAGTCCTTCTCTCGAACATACCCGTTACGGACTGGTCGATGATTACAAGACCATCAGGGACTTTATTGCGTGCAGGACGGAGCCTTCCGGCTGCCTTACCTCCTCCAAGCGCCTTGATGTCAATCGGCACAGACTTTTTATTACCCATACACAGTCTTATCAGCTTAATCAATAGGTCTTTTTGCTGTGCCACGTCAAGCGCGCTAAACGCCTCATACTTTTCTTCAAGGCCCAAATCACTTGCCAGCATGGGGCATTCAGATTTCTCCAGCGAGCGAGCGACAGCTCGATAAACGAACAGGTTCGTATCCGCATCAAAAAAACCTTCTTGGCAGACACGGGAGATCTTCAGGAGCTCCTCCTGTGAGAAGGCCAGCTGAGACGCCGACTTCATTTCCTCTTCAGCATTTACGCACAGTCGACTTCCGGCTATTTCCACAAGCTGCCATTTCAACAACCTCGGAATAACAATCCTTGTAAATACGCACGAAGTACCGGACGCCAGCTCTCGACAATAGTCTTCAAAAGCTAGTGAATCGCTCTCCAGTTCTTTCATCTTGTAGACTGGCATCATTGCCATCTTCAAAACAAGCTTCGCCTTCTTATCCCTAACTTCGTATATAAAGAAATACGCCGCGCTCTTGCTGTCGTACCCACCGTAAAGCAAGGGATCGAGTCCTTTTTTAACCTCAATCTTCGGCGCTTTCCTTTTAGAAATAGGATTGGCGTTCCAGTACGCCCCCGTATCTACATACGGCATCCTCGAGATGTAGCACTGGCGGTAGTTGAGCGCACGGCGAATGCCCTCGACCTCTGCCGCTGCGTTCCAGCCGTCCGGAAGATACTTTCCCCTATAACGTTTGACTTCGTCGTCCTCGGTCCAGGCATCGTCAAAGACCTCACCCGTCTCGGGGTCAAAACCCGCAGTCATAAAACTATTGACGACAAATCCGGCAGATCCAGGCATGCGATGGGTTTTCTTAAACAGCTCGGACTGCTCGCGCACGTATTTCTTAATCACATGCGAGTAGCCAATGGGGTTCTCATACATTCCGGGGTGGCGCATCTGAATAAACAGCCCCAAGCGGCATGCCAGATAGGCATCGTGCGCATGATGGAAATCGTTGGCTTCGCGGCATTTGACCAAGCCGGCCGCCTCACGGAGGTTGTGCGACACGCTCGCCTTAACGGGAACGATCTTCGTTCCCTCGTCGGCATAACGCGCCTCAAGCAACGCCTGCGCCATCTTAACCATCTGGCTCGTCTCCACGAGCTGACGCGCGACAAAGCCCTTCATAGCGTTCTCGTTTATGGAAGAACGCAGCAGGTTGCGATACTTTTTATCGCCAATGAGCTTCGCCTGATGCAGCTGTTTCCACGTCTCGCCCATCTTCCAGCGAATGCTCTTATCAATCAAAAGCTGGTCGGTCTTGTGCTGATTTTCCTCGCGATACACCAGCGCCTTGTTTTCGAGACTGTCGTCCTTAATGTAGGCACGCGGAATGATATGGTCGACCTCATACTCGCCCGAGCCCGCCATAAGTTTATTGAGATCGATAGCGCGGCCGGAATACAGGCATTTTCCGTTTTGCATCAGATAGAGGGTCAAGCGCTCGTCAAGGTCCACATTAGCTGCCTTGAGCTCCTTGAAATCGTCCATAACAGCCAGGTCGCCGCCCTCGGCCTTAAACGCCTTGAGCGCGTCCTCGATGACGTCCCAGCGCTTCGTGGTCCGCTTGCCCTTCTTCTTTTCGTCCTCGTCGCGAGTCACCTCAACAAAAACGTTAGCCGGCGCGTGCCCCGCAATCTTTGCGATTTCGTCAACAATGCGAATCGCTTGATTCAGGCTGCGACGAATCGCCGGGGATCCGGGAAGCTCATTTACGCCTAGAGACTTCTCGTGTTCGGCATAGTATTTTCGATTGTGTTCATCCACTTTTTCCTGGAAGCCCAGTGTGTTGTCGTGGAGAATCTCCATCATCACCATAGTCTCGCCCAGGCGACGCTCAGAGCTGGGGTTTCCCTCTCGCAGCACGTCCATGATGCTCATAGAGCGACCAGCTTGCGTATCAATCCTGATGCCCGTCAGGAACTTCTCCGACAGACGCCCCCAACCAGTCAGGCGCTTTTTGCAGATCTTTTTAATCTGCTCGGCATCGAGCATTCCGTTGCCACTGGGGCCAAACTCATCCTGCAGTTTTTCCTTAAGGATCGAGCGGTCCTCGAACAACGTGTTCCAAAGAATGATCGTTTCGATAACCGGATACTCGGCGCGGCTCAACTCGTCCACGCCAAAGATATCCTTGGCAAAGAAGATGTACGAGCCCATCTTTGATTCAAGGCCGCTCTCACCCTGGCCACCGCGGACAACCGGATTTGTCGCGTCGCCCTCTTTTACCAGCCAGTCGGCAATCATCTTGTAGGTAACGCGACGTTTTTTATGGAAAAGCTCATGGACAATGCCTTCGCGCTGCGCGGCATCCAGGCGCTGCCAATCGTCACCATCTTCGGACCAGCGAACACCATTGAGTTCATTCAGAACGCAGAACTCCTCATAGAGCAGAGACTGCTTGGGAAGCACCTTTTCACCAGCAAGATACGTGCAATCGCCCGTCATGCGCATGATAAAGTTCTCGGCGCTCTTGTTCTTATCGATCACGGTATCCCAGTTCCAAGGCGTAATCGTCGCATCTTCCATGCCGGGCTTACGCTCGGACCATTGGAATCGATGGTTGCCGTGTTTGTCCTGGGCAGCATTTTTAGGCGTCAGCGGTCCCACATAGTACGGGATACGGAACGTAACCAGACTCTCGATCTTTGCAGCCTCGTCCTTAAGGAACGGATAGAAGCGGCCCTGGTTTTTGAGAATAGCCTGCAACTCCTCAAGATGCAGCTGATAGTAGATGGCACCGTTATCACTCGTCTTAAGGCGACGCAAAAAGCGTTGTTTGTCGAATGCGTCCATCATGGCAATATAGCGCTCATCCGTCTCCGCGCCCGTTCCCGCAAAGAGCTTCTTTACGGATTTAGCGAAGTCATCATAGGACAGTTTATGCAGGTCATATGCGGTGTAACCCTGTGCCTTAGAGGCATCGTAGTCGCGCGAGGGGTCATCGCTATTCGAATCGTGATAGGTTGCGCCGCGGAAGAAAGACTCATATGAGCCGGGAGCATATTCGTGGACCAAAGTCTTGAGTCGATCAAGATCATTCGCGTAACAATTATATTTTTCGATCATGTTGACCGAGATTGTCTGGCCCTCAGCATAGGACAAAAGCCCCTGCAGCACGTAAGCAGAGTAAACACCGCAGATGGACTCAAGAAGCTCGACGCAGTCATCGGGACATGCGGCCTGCAGCGCTTCTAGCTTCTCGTCATCCGAAAGCGCGAGCTTAGTTGCCTCGCACTCAAACTCGCCAAACACATCTTTGAACTCGCATTGGAGACCGACGACAGCGCTCGACAAACCCTTCGCCAGCTTTTTGTTCGCAGCCGCATCCGCAGTATCCACTTTTACAAGCGCCTGAATGTCTTTTGCCTTTTGCGAACGAGAAGATCGCTCATCAGCCAAGATCTTCGCTACAGAGAGTTCATCAAGCTTCGCGAACTCATATTCTCTCGATTCACACCATGCCTTCAGAGCGCCATTGAGATTCTTAAGGGCATCGGATGTCTTTGCCGTCTTTGCCGTCAGCTTCTCCCCCTGGCGCAAGAAGTTACCGCGATGCTTAACGATGTTATGGATTGCGAGATACACCAATCGAAGATCGGCCTGCTCATCGGTGTCCATAAGGTAAGTGCGCAGATGATAGATGGTCGGGAAGCGATCGTAGTAATCGGCCTTCGTGAAGTCCTTGGTAAAGATCGGATCACCCTCAATGGTCCGCGACTGGTTAAGTCGCATGAAAAAGTCCGGATCAACCTCGCTCATCGCAGGCTCGAACAGCTTTTGCAGCAAGTCGAGGCGCCAGCGGCGGCGCACGTAACGGCGACGCTGTCCACGATGAACGCGCGCCTCGGACGCCGGCTGTGCGCTATCGAACAAACGACTGCCCCACGTCGGCTGTTTCTTAAAATGCAGAAGCTTGCCCTGGGCATCGGTCACCGCCCAGCCAACGGAGCCGGTTCCCATGTCGAGGCCGATATTGTAGTCGCCAGAGTAGTTTCTTAAATTCATGTCGACCAGCCCTTCCGCGCTGTGTTACAGTTGCCTTGTCGATTACCAGTTACATCGACACTGCGAGTCAAAATACGGCTTTGCCAAAAATGCCTTCCTTGGAAGGCGTCCCGTAGGGGACAATTTGACTTGCCAGAGGGGTTCCATTCGGGACCCCTCTTTTTTTGATGCTACTACCGTGAACGGACATTTTTTAATAGCCATCGGCAAACGTAATGTTGCTCAACGTTTGGGCTGTGAGCATGTGTGTTTAATGGAGTGCCTGCGGGTCCTGTCGCCGCACAAAAACGGGGCGGCCCGCACCCCTGCGAGCCGCCCCGTGCCCCTAGCTATCGCGTCATAAGGCTAACCAGCGCCACTCCCCTACTTACCAAATATCGCGCCAAACAAACCCTTGCGTTTGGGCTTTTCCTCTCGGTAGGAACCATCGGCCGCCGCTGCCACCTGACGCGGTTGCCCGCCGCCTCCATGGCGCACGATCTGGTACAGAAACGGCGATTTAACGTATTTGACCTCGATGGGCGTGGCGTGCACGGTGCTTTCGCTCGACAGCATCACGTTGGGATTGAGCGGTGCCACCACATGCGTCTCGCGCTTGTCGCTAAACACCACCGCGGCCGCGCGGCCCGTCTGGCCGTTTACGGCAATGCGCACCTGCTCGCCATCGCGGCTGTCCGACGCGGGACGGTCGACAAAGTAGACCGGCACCATCACCAGGCCGTCCTTATGCTTGCGGGCCTTGCGCGCCCAGGCGCGGATGCTCTTTTTATTGAGCCCCAGCACCGCCTCGGCATCGTTGCCGGCAACATCGAGCGCCAGCTTATCAATGACCACCTGGTCCTTGGTAGACGCATCGACGGAGACAACGCGGAAGTCGCCTTCCTGCATGGCAGGATCGAACGGCCCCACCCTGCCAAAGTCCCACGGCTCCAAAATGCCCATAAGACGAACGTCCAGGTAGTTTGCCCGCGGATATGCCCAGTCGAGCACCTCGTAGTACACCAAGGTCTCCTTACTCAGCCCCTTGCCCGGGAAGGACGCCATCATGCGCAAATCCGCGAGCGCCATGGGAAAGTAGAAGAGCATCATGTTGTTTTGGATCGCGTCTTCTACATCGTGACCGGCAAAGGCTTCCGCATACTGGTGCACCAGCTGCAGCGCGTTGGCACGTGCCTGCTGCGGCGAGATTTCGCAGGGAATACCCTGCTCGGGTACATACTCCGCACCAACGCCCATGGTCAGGCGCTTGCTAAAGGTACCGGGCTTGAGTAGGTCTGCAACGCCGATCTTATTGCCGCAGGACGGGCATTCAAACACGCGCTGCGTTGACTCGCCTTCGAAGGATGCGCCACAGAAGGGGCACGGGATGCTCACATGCGTAGCCTCTTGGAACTCCTGCGCCGTGCCGCGGTCCTCCCACAGTAGATGCTCCAGAACCGACTGGTTGCGCCAGTGCGCATGAAAGAAATACCAGTCGGGGTCCACCGGGCGCTCGAGCTGCGACACATGGGTGAGCTTAAGCAGCCCATCGACAACCGTCAGCGGCGCATGGCGAATGCCCAGGGCGCTCCTGGGCTCCCCCGCATCGGCCTGCCACGGAACGACCGTGCCGCAATAGGCGCACTCAAAGCTGCGTTTAGCCTGGTGCGAGTACATAGGGCCTCCGCAGTTTTGGCATTTAATGGCAAACATCTCGTCCATGGATACATCCTCCTTTACGCAGGGGCTGTCGACATTAAGTATGTCGGGCAGGCAGGCACAAGCCCATACCCATGTGGCCCAAAATGGAGCACCCGGTCGGACAAGAAGCCCCGATCGTTAGCTCCAGCAGACCATTGCTGCATTTTCTGAGCATCGGCGCACGGCGCGCCCATGCGAGCTACACTATCCCCTTAAACGAGGATGCGAGGAGGTACGCCATGCTATTTGTAAATCGGCTGGTACATACACTTGTTCCCGGCAGCGAGGGCGAGCCGGTCGATGCATCTTGTCGCACCAACGCGGGCTTTGCCGCAAGCCTCATCTGCATTGGCCTCAACATTACCCTGTGCCTGGCCAAGGGCATCGCGGGTCTGCTCGCCGGCTCTGTCTCGCTCATCGCCGATGCCTTTAACAACCTCTCCGACGCCTCGAGCAACATTGTGAGCTTGCTCGGGTTCCGCCTTGCCAGCCGCCCGGCAGACGAAGGCCACCCCTATGGCCACGGCCGTTACGAATACCTCGCCGGCTTGTTTGTCGCCGTCCTCGTTTGCGCCGTCGGCATCAACCTGGTGCTCGAATCGATCTCCAAGATCATCAAGCCCTCCCCCACCGCCTACACGCTGGTCTCCCTAGCCGCCCTCGTCTTATCCATGCTCGTCAAATTATGGATGGCCGCATTCAACCGTGCGCTGGGCGACCGCATCGACTCGGAGACGCTCATCGCCACGGCGCAGGACTCCAAAAACGACGTCATCACCTCGGGCTCGGTCTTGGCGGCGGCGCTTATTTCGCAGACGACCGGCTTTGACCTCGATGGCTGGGCAGGCCTGGGTGTGGGTATCTTCATCTGCATCAGCGGCATGGGCCTGGTGCGCGACGCCATCAGCCCGCTGTTGGGACAAGCGCCCGACCCCAAGCTCGTCCAGGAAATCCGCGACAGGATCATGTCGTACCCCCAGGTCTTGGGCACACACGACCTCATGGTGCACGACTACGGCCCCGGCCGTCAGTTTGCCAGCGCACACGTGGAAATGCCCGGCGAGGGCGATGCCTTTGAGCACCACGAGATCCTGGACACCATCGAGCACGATATCAAACGCCAGATGGGCATCGACATCACGCTGCACTGCGACCCCATCGCCACCACCGGCGACGACCTGCGCAGCTGGGTCAAGCGTGGCGTCATGCAGATCGATCCCGCGCTCTCCATCCATGACCTGCACGAGCACGACGGGTTCGTTTCGTTTGACCTGGTGCGTCCCGACGGCTTTCGCATCTCCGACGACGAGCTGTTGGAGCGCGTAACGCATATCGTGCACGAGCGCAGGCCCGATGCATCATGCGTTGTCACGTTTGACTCGGGTTTTAGCTCGCCCGACCGTCCGGCCGAACAGTTGTAATCGACAGCAAAACGGGACGCAGGACCGCCGACCAACGCGCCCGTGCGCCCGGTCACGCGATCCTACGTCCCGTTTTTGTTTGCACCGCTAAGGCTCTAGCCGCTCGGCCGCTAGTTTCCCTGCGCGCCCGAAATGCCATTTTGCAGGGCATCCCAGGCGTTCGTTGCCATATCGCCCAGGTTCTGTGCAGTATCGCCGAGATTCTGAGCCGTGCCGCCCAGCTCTTGGGCCTTATCCCCAAGCTCCTGCGCCTTGTTGCTCAGGTCCTCCAGCGTGTTAGAGCTCGAGCTGTCCGTGGCGCCTTGATCAGCGGACGCATTGCCCGACGAGCCGTCCTTGCGCGTGAGCTGAATCTCAAGGTTGCCGTCACCGTTGTAGTAGGCAGATGTGACGACCCAGTTGGCATCGACGACGGGCGTCGAACCGTCGTCGGTCAGAATCACGGCATTCGAAAGATCGGCCCCGCGCGACTTGAGGAGCTTCTTGGCGTTTGACCAGTACTGACCCGGGATATCGCTCAGGTCGACGGTGCCGGACTGGGCAGTCTCGGTCTGCTCGGCCGTGGTATCAGTCGTGGCGCCCCGCTTGTTGAGCATGCCCGACACGATGGCAAACACAACCGACAAGGCAAAGAAGATCGCCAGCACGATGAGGATCTTCTTAATCACGCTCGACGAACGCGAAGGCTTCTTCTCCTCGTCCTCGCCATACTGGGGGATGGACTTGGGATACTCACGATACGGCTCGCGCGCGTATCGGTCGTGCGACTCGTAGCGCGGCTGTGCCGTGCGCGGCATGTATGTCGTCTGCTGAGGTTGTGGAATGGGATTTTGCAGCAGGTCATCATAAGGGTCTACCACCGCGTTGCCGTAGGGGTTCTGCGATGAGACACCATGCGGGTCCTGCGCCGCGTTTCCGTAATTCACAACGCGCGTGGGATCGGCCGACACCTGCGTCGTATCGGGGGCAGCGTAGCCGGGATTCGGCACGACGCGGGTCTCATCGGCGCCATTGCCCGTCCGCGGGGAGCCGTAGCCACCCATCACAGTCGTCTTGTCCTGGTCCATGCAACGTTTCCTTTCCGTCGCCCGTAAGCATCAAGTTATCCATGCATTCTACCCGCGCAAAAGCCTATGATGGACAAAGCCCGCCGGTATCTACAAGACATGCGCGGCCGACGGTCACAAGCGAATCGAGGATATGTCATGGCAAAAAGCAAGCTCATCAAGGACACGACGCGTGCCGAGCGTGAGGAGATCATTAAACTGGCGCTCGCGGGCTGCGGCAACGGCAGCTGCGACAACTGCGGAAGCTGCAGCTTGGGAGCCGGCGACCCGTACGGTACCTACCAGCCCTACATTGACGGCGAGATGGAAATCGCCGATATCAACATGATGGTCGCCGAGCGCAACGCCAAACTCTTCGGCCTCCAGCGCGGCTAACGACCTCTTCTTGGGCTGTGAACCATAAAATGCGCCCATCTACTACGTTTAACCCAAGGGTGCCAACCATAGCCATATTTGTGTTAACAAAACCGCAGGTAAACGTCTTGCCGCATTGTTAAAAAACGCTCCATGGTCGGTCCAACCCTGGCAAACGTAGTAGATGGGCGCTTTTCGTGGCGCGGCTGGCCCAGACAGCTTGTCTCGGAGCCAATTTGCATCAAAAAGTCCCCGACGGCGCTGCGTTTTGCGCCACCGGGGACTGTTCAGTTCACTCCCTGTTGCTTTGCCCTACTCGATGGGCACATGCGTGGCGCAAGGATACTCAGGCGTCACATCCTGGCCGTTGGAATAGCTCGAATCTTGTAGTACGCCGACCTCGTCACCTGTTCCGAACGATACGGAGGAACGTAGCTATCGGTATAGGTACGCACAAAGCCCCGCCGGGCCTTGGTAGGCACGGCGGGGCGGGCAAGCGGCTATGAGCAGCAGGCTTAGAACAAGCCGGTGATGTTGCCGTCGTTGTCGACGTCGATGTTCTCGGCCGCGGGAACCTTGGGTAGGCCCGGCATGGTCAGAACGCTGCCGGTCAGCGCAACCACAAAGTGGGCACCGGCGGAAACCTTGAGCTCGCGCACGGTGATGCGGAAGTTCTCGGGCGCGCCCAGAGCCTTGGCGTTATCGCTAAAGCTGTACTGGGTCTTGGCGACGCACACCGGCAGGTTACCAAAGCCGTTCTCGCGCAGCTCGGCGAGCTGGCGCTTGGCAGCCGGCGTAAAGTCGACGCCATCGGCGCGGTAGACCTTGGTAGCAACGGCCTCCAGGGCGTCGGCCACATCGGCACCGTCCTCGTAGGCAAACTTGAGCTCGCTCGGCTGCTCAATCAGGCGCATGACCTCATCGGCCAGGTCGAGCGCACCCTCGCCGCCCTTGGCCCAAACCTCGGACAGCTTAACGTTGACGCCGAGCTTCTGGCACTCGGACTCGATGAGCGCAAGTTCGGCCTCGGTGTCCGTTGGGAAGCGGTTGATGGCGACCACGCAGGGAAGACCATAGACGTTCTGGATGTTGTCGACGTGGCGCAGCAGGTTGGGCATGCCGGCCTTAAGGGCCTCGAGGTTCTCCTCGTTGAGGTCGGCCTTGGCAACACCGCCGTTGTACTTAAGCGCGCGGGCAGTGGCGACAACCACGACAGCACTGGGGCGAACGCCCGTCATGCGGCACTTGATGTCCAGGAACTTCTCGGCACCAAGGTCGGCGCCAAAGCCGGCCTCGGTAATCGCAACGTCGCCAAAACGCATGGCCATGCGGGTGGCCATGATGGAGTTGCAGCCGTGGGCGATATTGGCGAAGGGACCGCCGTGGACAAACGCGGGCGTGCCTTCGAGCGTCTGCACCAGGTTGGGCTTGAGCGCGTCCTTAAGCAGCGCAGCCATGGCGCCCTGGGCCTTAAGGTCGCGGGCGCGGACGGGCTCGCCGGCATAGCTGTAGCCGACGACGATCTCGCCCAAGCGCTCTTTGAGGTCGTTGATGCTCGTGGACAGGCACAGGATTGCCATGACCTCGGAGGCAACGGTGATATCGAAGCCGTCCTCGCGCGGCACGCCCTGGGCCTTGCCGCCAATGCCATCGATAACATGGCGCAGTTGACGGTCGTTCATGTCGACGACGCGCTTCCAGGTGATGCGCTTAACATCGATGCCGAGCTGGTTGCCCTGCTGAATATGGTTGTCGAGCATGGCGGCCAGCAGGTTGTTGGCGGCACCGATAGCGTGGAAGTCTCCGGTAAAGTGCAGGTTGATGTCCTCCATGGGGATGACCTGGGCCCAGCCGCCGCCGGCGGCACCGCCCTTGACGCCAAAGACGGGGCCGAGCGAAGGCTCGCGCAGGGCCACGGCGCTCTTGACGCCGCGACGGCGCAGGCCATCGGCCAGACCGATGGTCGTGGTGGTCTTGCCCTCGCCCGCAGGCGTGGGATTGATAGCGGTCACAAGGACAAGCTTGGCCTGGTGATCGGTCGGCTCGTTGAGCAGGGAATAGTCGACCTTAGCCTTGTCGAAGCCGTACGGAATCAGGTGCTTAACGTCGACGCCGGCGTTCTTGGCCACCTCGGTAATAGGTAGCGGCGTAACAGAACGTGCGATTTCGATGTCAGTAGGCATGGGCGGTCCTTTCGTTACCGGATGAGAAAAAGACCAATTCAGCATAGCACGGGCGCGCGATAGTAAAACGCCCATAACCGATGAACGGCGATATGTTTATCCAATGCCCAGCGATAGCCTACAGATGCGCTAAAACAAGCCCATTCCTACAGGGTCGGCTCGATACCCAAATGCTCGAATGTGCGAAGGGTTGCCTGACGGCCCTGCGGCGTGCGAATCATCAAGCCGCACTGCAACAGGTAGGGTTCGTAGACATCTTCGAGCGTACCCGGATCCTCGCCCACCGCGCTGGCAAGGGTCGTCAGGCCCACGGCACGGCCGGAGAACGTCTTGGCGAGCGTCTCCAAGATGCGAATGTCCATCCAGTCCAGACCAAGCTCATCAATCTCAAAGAACTCGAGCGCCTGACGGCAGATATCAAGCTCAATAGGACCGTTGCCGCGCACCTGGGCGTAATCGCGCACGCGCTTGAGCAGACGGTTAGCCAAGCGCGGCGTGCCACGCGAGCGTGAGCCGATCTCGAGCGCGCTCGGATGGTCTATTGTCACGCCCAAAATGGTTGCCGAGCGCGTCACGATCTGGGCAAGCTCCTCGATCGTGTAGTAGTCCAAGCGATACGAAATACCAAAACGGTCGCGCAGCGGGCCGGTCAGCATACCCGAACGGGTCGTTGCCGCCACCAGCGTAAACTTGGGGATATCCAGGCGAATCGAGCGCGCCGCCGGACCTTTGCCAATCACGATATCGAGCGCAAAGTCCTCCATCGCGGGATACAGGACTTCCTCGACCGAACGGTTGAGGCGGTGGATCTCGTCGATAAACAGCACGTCACCCGGCTGCAAGTTGGTAAGGATGGCCGCCAGGTCGCCGGTGCGCGCGATGGCCGGGCCACTCGTCGTCTTAATCTGAGCGCCCAGCTCGTTGGCTATAACGGTGGCCAGCGTGGTCTTGCCCAGACCCGGAGGGCCCGAGAAGATCACGTGGTCGAGCGTCTCGCCACGGCTCTGCGCCGCCTCGATCAGCACGCGAAGGCTCTGCTTGATATGCTCCTGACCGCAGTAGTCGTCCAGGCGCTGGGGACGCAGGGTACGGTCGACATCGAGGTCCTCGGGCGTTAGCTCCGAGCCCACCATGCGCTCGCCATGCGCCATGGATGCCGCCGGCGAGTTGCCGGGCGTCGCCCACAGGTCCTGAGAGTCATCGGCTTCCCACATCACGCATCCATTCCGAGTCGCTTAAGCGCCGCGCCGAGCAGATCCTCGACACGCATATCTTGCCCATCATACCCGCTCAGAGCGACATCGGCCTCCTGCGGGCTAAAGCCCATGGAAAGGAGTGCCGCGCGAGCATCATCGATGGCCGAGGGAGCGGCAGCGGGCACGGGCATCGCAACCTGTCCGGGAATCACGTCGACCGGCACAAAGCCCTTATCCTTGGCAAAGGTACTCTTGAGTTCCAAGATGAGGCGCTGAGCTGTCTTTTTACCCACACCGGGTACCTTGGCCATGCCCTTGTCGTCCTCGGCCATCACCAGCGAATACAGCTGCCCCACGGTATAGGTGGAAAGCACGGCGAGCGCCAAGCGCGGGCCAACGCCCGAGACGGACACGAGCCGGTCGAACATTGTGCGCTCATCCTTTGAGGAAAATCCGAAAAGTGTCATGGCGTCCTCGCGCACCTGCATACGCGTGTAGAGGCGGACCTCGCCGCCGGGCGTCGGCAACGTGGCCGCAGTGCTGCCCGAGATGCCGAGCTCAAAGCCCACGCCCGACACATCGACGACAGCAGAGCTCATCGTGGCCTCGACAAGCGTTCCGTGGAGCTGGGAGATCATCAGTATCCGGTTCCTCTCTGTTGATAGAACTCGCCGCCGGTAAGCGCGCGGGTGCGGCTGAGGTTAACGTGGCAGATGGCGCAGGCCAGGGCATCGGCGGCATGGTCGGGGTGCGGGTCGTGATCGAGCTGCGTGAGCGTGCGCACCATGTAGGCGACCTGTCGCTTATCTGCGGCGCCGGTGCCCACAACAGCCTGCTTAATCTGCATGGGCGTGTATTCGCCAATCTCGAGCGCGCACTCCGAAAGCGCCACAAGCGCAGCGCCGCGGGCATGCGCCGTGGGGATGGCCGAACGAACGTTGGCGCCAAAGTAGATGCTCTCGATAGCAGCGGTATCGGGACGATAGCGTTCGACAACGCCCTTGAGGTCGCGGGCGATATGCGACAGGCGCACCGCGAGCGGACTTCCAGCACTGGTCTCGATGCAGCCATAGGCACGGCAGCGAACCTCGCCACGTCGCTCCTCGATAATCCCCCACCCCGTATGGGCCAAACCAGGGTCGATACCCAAGATAACCAAGCCAACCTCCCCTCGTCACAAGCGCAGCGCGAGGCAAGGCCCCACGCACTATTCACGAACGTCTGTTCTAGAATAACACAACGGGGCCAAGATGCTTAGTTAAAGCATCGGGGTTGGGAGCGAATCCTATCCCCAGTTTAGTTCTGCGAGAAAAAAGGAAACTGACGGGGATCCACCGGCGGATGTGGCATCGGCGTACCCTGGGGCCCGCCCTGCGGTCCGCCCTGGCCGCCCATCATCCTTTCGATGGCGTCCTGGACCTCGCCCTCGAACTTTTTCATTCCCTCGTGCAAACGACGCTGACCGTCCTCAGAGCGCAGCTCCTCCATCTGCTCGGGTGAAATACCCAACAGCTCACCCAACAGACCCATCATCTCACCGCGCATGCGATCGCCCGTATCGCTATCGGCAAAGCGGCGCACTTCGGCGCGCGCCAGTGAATCAACCGTCATGCGCTCCTTGCCGTTGAGCCCCAAATCGGACCACGCAAGCATGTACGGCCAAGCGCGCTCGGCAAACGAACGGGCCGAAACGATCGGCGCCGTCGGCAACATGCGACGGGCAGCCTCACCCTGTCGAACGAGCATCAGCAGCAGCGAGCAGGCCTCAGGCTTGCCAGCGGCCATCGGGATGTCGTCGAAAGATCGATTGCGGTCCACGTGCGCCTCGAGCGCGCCATCGACCTCACCCGGCTCAAGCCCGCCGAGCAGCTGTGCCGCGCGGTCGAGCATATCGACCGGACCGGCGAGCGTCGAGAGCGCCTGCGCCAGCACTCGCTCCATACAATCTTCCACCGCGTTGAGCGTCACGAGCTCTTGGGGCACCACGGCAGACGTGCGGTTGCGCACGCGCGCCACAAACTCAAGCGTCGACAGGTACACATCGCCAAAGGGCGCAAAGTCGCCCTGGTAGCCGCCGGACAGTGCGGGCGCCGCTAGCGCGTACTCGGTCTTGGAGAGCGGGCTCAACGCCATGGCGCCCAGCTCGAGCGCCGTATCCTCCAACATCAGGCCCAGCGCACGCGAGCGCAGACGCTCGGCATCGCCCGCCGACACGTCGCGATCGAGCACACGCGCCGCATCCGGTGCATCGCGCTCGACGGTGCGAATGTGCAGGCGCTCGGCAATCGCGCGGACGGCGGCACAGCGGGCAGCCTCGGCCTCTTCCTGAGCCGGCGTAAAGATACGGTTGCGCCCCAGCACAAGGCCAATCACATTACGCGGGCCCAGAGCGTCAACGGCAAGTGCCGCCAGCAGGGACGAAGGCAAGTCACCCTCGAGTGCCACCACAGCACGCGACGTGCCGCGAGCGCGGGCATTGTCGCGCACGGCGAGCACCAGCGCCTGCCACAGCCACGCCTCGGAACGAAACTCGGGCAGTTCGTGATCTTCCAGGGCATCGAGCATCACGCCGCGCTGAATCTCCTGAACCAGCAGGCTCTCCTCAAAACACGGCGCCTGGGCCACCACGCGACCGCAGTCGTCGAGCACAAACGAACCGCCGGTATATACCGACTCGTCGTACGCACCGACCGGCGCCATGCAGGCAAACCACACGCTGCGCTTAGATGCGATCTTGCGGTAGGCACCGCTGCGAACGGCGGCGATGGCGGCAGTCTCGCGGTCGGTCATGTCAAACGCGTTGAATTGGAAATACGCAATGAGGTCAACACCGGTCGGCAACATCTCGAGTTCGCGGTCCAAGTCAAAAATCACGGCGATGCGCACGCCGTCCACGTCGAACACCGGCGGCGCCCAACGCGTATCGTTGTTCTCGCCACGCTGCAGGGCAATGCTCGATCGCGCCGGCACCACATGACCGTCCTTGAGCATCATGTAGTCGAGCAGCGGCTGGCCCTCAAACGAAACCGCCGCGGGCACGATGCAGATCATATCGAGCTCTTGGATACGCTCGGCAACACCGGTCAGGCCTGTCAGCATGTCGTGCTCAAAGTCGGCAGTACCCACCAGGCCGCCGGGCAGAGCACCCATAAAGAGCGGAGCCGGGACGCACAGCACGCGCGCCCCGCGCTCGTGGGCCAGACGAGCCTGGTCCTCGATGCGACCGCAAATGCCCTCAATATCACCCAGGCGCATATCGATCTGTGCAAGTGCGAGCTTCATGGCCCAGCCCTTTCCGTCGTAAACCATCGAAACCGTAGTAAAAGCGCCGGCCGCATAATGCAGCCGGCGCTTGCATGTGCATATGCTAGCTATGATACCCCGAGCGGGGGCGCGCTCCTAGAACGTCGCGGACCACAGCCCATGCAGGTTGCAGTAGGCATAGACGGTACCGGTCTTGGAGCCGCCAGCGAAAAACGTCGCGGGCTTCATGCCGGGCTCAAGGTAATGGACCTCCAGGCGGCCCTCGGCCTCAAGCGCGATCCACTCGATGTAGTGCTCGGGCAGCATGGGGTGCTCCGTCGAGCCCACGCGCGCACGAATGACGTGGCCGTCGCGCTCGGTCTCGACAACAGGCACGTGCTTCTCGTGCGCCGCATCCTCGGTGTTTGCCGTCAGCTCCGTGCAGCCGGCAGGGGTCGCAACGTCGTCGCCAAGAGCGGCAACGAGCTTGCCGTCGGAGTCTTTAAAGAATTTCGCCATGATGTTCTCCTTTGCTGATGTGCCAATGTTCTCGTTAGTTCTTATGCCCAAAGAGCGCCGAACCATCCATGGCATTGCAAATGAACACATAACGGGTGAGGCAAGCGGTCGGGCCAGGACGAACCGGCGACCTGGCCCAGCCCGGCGGCCCCATCCCGCGCGCAGCTAGCGACCGTCGCCACCGAGCAGCGCCAGAACATCCTCGCGCGTGAACAGCGCCGACGAAATGCCGTCACCGCCGAGCACACTGTTGACCAGGTCGCGCTTGGACTCCTGCATCTGCATGATGCGTTCCTCGATCGTGTCCTTGGCGATGAGCTTGTACACGGTCACGGTGTGCTGCTGGCCAATGCGGTGGGCGCGGTCGGTCGCCTGGTCCTGCGCCGCCACGTTCCACCACGGGTCGTAGTGGATGACCACGTCGGCAGCCGTCAAATTAAGGCCCACGCCGCCCGCCTTGAGCGAAATCAAGAACACCGGCACCTCGCCCGCTTGGAACTGCGCAACCATCTTGGCGCGGCTCTCTTTAGACGATGCGCCCGTAAGCTTAAGGAAGGCGATATCCTCCTTGGCCAGGCGCTTGCCGATGATATCGAGCATGCCCGTAAACTGGCTGAACAGCAAGATGCGATGACCGCCGTCGAGCGCGCCGTGGACGAGCTCCATACACGTATCGAGCTTGGCGCTTCCCGCCTTGTAGTCCGCGTAATGCAGATGAGGATCACAGCAGATCTGGCGCAGCTTGGTGAGCTCGGCAAGTACCTTGAGCTTATCTTTTTTGAACTCCCCGGCCTCGCGGTGCTGCACTTGCTGGGCAATGCGGTCCTGGTTGGCCAGGTAGAGCTTGCGCTGCTCGCCGGCGAGCTGCGCCATCACCGTATCCTCGATCTTCTCGGGCAGGTCGGCCACCACGTCTTCCTTGACGCGGCGCAGCACAAACGGCGACACGAGCGCCTGCAGGCGAGCGGCGCTGTCACCCTCGGCGTGCTCGACCGGGCTTTCGAAGCGCTTGGCAAACGACTCGCGCGTGCCGAGCAGGCCCGGCATCAAAAAGTCGAAGATGCTCCAGAGCTCGGACAGGCGGTTTTCGATGGGCGTGCCCGTCAAGGCAAAACGCACGCCGGCAGGCAGACGCTTTGCGGCGCGAGCCACCTGCGTGAGCGGGTTTTTAATGTACTGGGCTTCATCCAGCACCACGCGGGCAAAGTCCTGCTCGACGTACTCGTCGATATCGCGGCGCATGAGGTCATACGACGTCACGACCACGTTATGCTCGGCCACGCCGGCAATTTGCACGCGACGCTGGGCCTTGGTGCCCACAATGGCGCACACATCAATCGACGGGGCAAAGCGCTCCAGCTCGGCAGTCCAGTTGTACACGAGCGACGCAGGGCACACCACAAGCGTGGGCTTAGCGTCCCCCGCCTCCACGCGCGCCAGGATATGCGCGATCATCTGGAGCGTTTTGCCCAGGCCCATGTCGTCGGCCAAGATGCCGCCAAGGCCCAGGTGTTCGAGCGAACCGAGCCACTGGTAGCCGTCGACCTGGTAGCCACGCAGCGTGGCCTTGAGCGAGGCCGGCACCGTAAAGTCCATCTTGCCGAGCGTGTCCAGGCGCTCGACGGTGCGACGGAATGCAGCGTCGCGATCGGCTTCGAGCGCGGACGTGCGCGCAAGCATGCTGTCGACGAACAGGGTACTCGACGCGGGAAGCGACACGCCGTCGAGCAGGTCGACGGCATCGACCCCCAGATCCTCGGCAAGGCCAAACGCGGCGCGCGCTCCCTCGTCCAGGCGAATGATGTCGCCCGACGTGAGACGAGCAAACGTCTGGTGACGCTTGTAGGAATCGAGGTAGATGGCAAGGTCTGCCGCCGAAAGGCCGCTCGCGCCCAGTTCGACGTCGAGCAGGTTACTCTTGACGGTGGCGCGCACCGAAAGCTTGGGCGCAGGGCGGACAGAGATCTGGCGCAGGCGGTCGCTAAGCATGACCTCGCCCAGCTCGGACAGGGCAGACAGGCCCTCAGTGAGCAAGTGGAACAGGCTCTCGTCATCGCGTTCCTCAAACGCCAGGCCACCCTCGTAAAAGTCGAAATACAGAGCCGCCGTATCCATAACGCGAAACTCTGCCACCTCGTCGCGCGGCGGCACGCCCGGGTGCTGCTCTTCGAAGGGGCTGCCCGGAGCGCCCATGCTAAAGAGATCTGCCGACCAGTCGCCGTAGGTAACCGTAATTTTGCAGGTCACAAGGCCATCGTCGACGCCGATCGCCATGGCAAAGCTTGGCTCGGGCGCCACGGTATCGAGCGCAGCGGGCGCGGTAAGGTCGGTGTAGTCGCGCAAGATAGGCAGCGCCATGCGGCAAAACTCACCCACCTGGTCGGCGGCGATATGGACCGGTGTGCGGCAGGGCAACAAGTGCGATAGGAACGGCGCGGCATGTTGGACAAACGCCGTGTCGGTACGGCGCGCGCGGCGCGTATCGACCAGATAGGCGACATCGCCCGAGGCAAAGCAGTACGTATCGGCCGGAAGGCGCAAGTCGTAGCTGCCCCCGGCTGCCGGCACAATCTTGGCAGCAATCAGCGGCGGGCGCTTAGCCGGGACTTCGTTCTCCCCTTCCGGCAACGACTCGACTGCCACCACGTAGGCGCGGTGCGTCGTCGTCCCCCGCGACCAAGCAGGTTCAAAGGACATGGTCCTGCCACGCAGCAGGTCCAGCACGGACACGATGGAATACTCGGATACCGGCAACTGACGCTCGGCGACAAAACCGCTGCGGGCAAAGTCGTACGATGCCGAGCGCGAGCTCGTAATATCGCCTAGGTAGGCGACCGTCATTGCAACAAAGTCGAGCAGCTTTGCCGACACGTCATCGAAAGCCTCGGGCACATGGGCAAACGTAAGCTTCTTGCCATAGGAGAACGTACCGCCGCGCACATAGGCATCGGCCATGCCGTCGATATCCTTAACCACGTAGGACACCGAGCCACAGCGGATGCGAAACTCAAGCGCCCAGCTAAAGCGATCGGCAAACAGCGGATTGTAGTACGGCACCAGCGAGGGCTCCAGCACTGCTTTGGGCGCATCGGGGTCAATGGTGCCGGCGAGCTTGCGGCGCATGGCCACGAGTTTATCCATGCGCGCGTCCGAAAGATCGGAAAGCGCTGCCACAAGGCTCGGGCTCGTGGGCACGGGCGCCGGGAAGGGAAAGTTGGGGTTGACCGGAGATGCGCTGGGCGCGGAGCGTGTGGGCTGCTTGGACTGTGCGGGCGGCACCGTAAACGTGCGGACCGGCGTGCGCAAACCCTCGACGGGCTCGGCGCCGCTGGCATCCAGATACGCCAACGCCGTGGCGATGGCGTGCTTGCACATGCCGGAATAGCGGAAGGCGGCGGGACAATCGCAGTCGTAGTCGACAACCTCGTGCTCGTCCATATCGAGCGCCACGTGCGTCTTATACAGGTCGCCGCGCGAACCACGCACCGTGCCCTCGATATTCACGTTTTTGGAAAAGCGCGAGCCGGAGTCCTCAAACGACAGCACGGCGCCGTTGAGCATGAGCGAACGCCCCTTCATAAAGGTACTGCTGAGCGCCGCCTCCTTACGAAGCGTCTGCACAAACGTCCCCTGCGCCATCGCTTCCTCCAATCTCACCCGGGGTAGCTAATTTGGGACGGGGCTATTTTAGCTACCCCCATATGTCGGTTGAGATGTGTTCCGACCCCGACTCATTCGCCGTCAGCCAAAGGGTAGCTAAAAAAGCCCCGTCCCAAATTAGCTACCCCGCCAACGGCGTCCTTAGATCACCGTCACGCGACCTTGGTTACCCACGATGGCCTTGGCCTCGGCCAACAGCGGAATCGAACGTGCGTTGACCTTAGCAGGTACCTCGGCACGCAGCACGCGCCCGTCCGCCTGCTCGATAAAGATCTCTACGCGGTCGCCGCCCGGGTTGGCGGTGAGCACCGTGGCAAGACGCGCCATGTTGCCCTGGCTAAAGCGGCTGTTGGGCACCATGACCTCAAACACCTTGGGCTTGTTGTTCTCCTCGTTGAGCTCAAGCGGCACAATCTCCTGCGCGATGATCTGGTCGCCGCGGTCCGAGCGCTCGAGCTTGCCCTTAATGCGCACAAACGCGTCGGACAGCTGCGCGCCGGTCTCGGGGTCGACCTCGCCGTACAGATACCCCTCGGCCTCCTTGAAGGTCTTGGGGAACACCACGACCGTAGCCTCGCCTTCCATGTCCTCGAGCTGCACGATGCCCATGGGGTCGCCGTTTTTGGTCACGCGCTTGGACACGCTCGAGACCATACCGGCCCACCACAGCGCCTTGCCCTCGGGAATTTCCTGGTTGATGGTGCCGCCCGTGGGGTTTTGCACCTCGTAGCCGGTGTCGATCTGCGAAAACGAGAAGTCGCGCGCTTTGCTGAGCGCATACTCAAACGGGCGCAGCGGGTGGTCCGAGACATAGATGCCCAGAACCTCCTTCTCCTGGCTCAGCTTAAGGTGGCGGTCCCATTCCTGGCCATCCGGATCGGGTACGCTCACCTCAAAGCCCGAGCCCTCAACGTCGCCAAACATGTCGAAGAACGACGTCTGGCCGCTCGCGCGATCCTTCTGGCGCTTTGCCGCGGCATCGATGATGTTCTCGGGGTTGTTCTTGTCCACAAAGTGCATCATCTGACGACGCGGATACCCCGTGGAGTCGAAGGCACCTGCCTTGATGAGCGATTCGATCACGCGACGGTTGGCCTGGCTCGAGTCCACGCGCTCGACAAAATCATGCAGCGTCTTAAACGGACCGCCCGCCTCGCGCTCGGCGATAATCGCCTGCGCCACGCCGGTGCCCACGCCGCGGATACCGGCCAGACCAAAGCGCACACCTTCCTTGGTAGCCGTGAACTCGGTACCGGACTCGTTGACATCTGGCGAAAGCACGGGGATGCCGTCGTGACGGCATGCCGAGACGTAGTGCACGATCTTGTCGGTCTTGCCCGTATAGGACGTCAGGACGGCCGCCATGTACTCGTGCGGATAATGCGCCTTGAGCCACGCCGTCTGCATAACCAAGATGGCGTAGCCGGCGGAGTGCGACTTGTTGAAAGCGTAGGACGCGAACTCGAGAACATCGTCCCAAATCTTCTGGGCGACCTCGCGCGTGTAGTTGTTCTTGATGGCGCCGTTCATCCAGTGGTCGTAGGTGGTCTCGTCCGAGCCATCCTCCCAGTGGAGCACCGTCGACGTGAGCAGCTTGATCTTCTTCTTAGCCACGGGCTTACGGATACGCGAGTCCGATTCGCCCTTGGAGAAGCCGCACATCTCGACGGAGATGAGCATAACCTGCTCCTGGTAGACCATGGTGCCGTAGGTTTCGCCCAGGATGTCGTCCAGACGGTCGTCGTAGGAGACGGCCGGCTCCTTGCCGTTCATACGGTTGATGTAGGACGAAACCATACCGGCGCCCAGCGGGCCCGGGCGGTACAGGGCGATCAATGCCACGACGTGCTTGTACTCGGTGGGCTTCATGTTCTTGATCGTGGCCGTCATGCCGGCGGACTCGACCTGGAAGACGCCGGCGGTGTGGCCGGAGCCCATGAGCTTAAAGATCTCGGGATCGTCAAAGGGAATCTCTTCCTCTTTGATGTCGATGCCGAAGTTCTTTTTGATGTTTGCCTTGGCCTTGGAGATAACCGTCAGCGTACGCAGGCCCAAGAAGTCCATCTTGAGCAGGCCCATGTCGGCAACGGTATGGCCCTCGTACTGGGTAATCTCGACGCCGCCCTTGGTGTCGAGCTTGGTGGGCACGTGCTCGTTGACGGGGTCGCGGCAGATCAGAACGGCGCACGCATGCACGCCCTCGCCACGGGTGAGGCCCTCGATCGAGAGCGCCGTGTCGATGATGCGGCGGGCGTCGTCGTCCTTTTTATAGGCCTCGGCAAAGTCGGGGTTAAACAGATCCTCTTTGCCGGGTTGTTTTTCGAGCACCTGCTTGAGCTTGACCTTGGGGTCGCTCGAGACCATCTTGGACAGGCGCTGGCCCATGTAGACCGGGTAGTCCAGGACGCGCGCGGCGTCGTTGATGGCCTGCTTGGCCTTAATGGTCGAGTAGGTGATGACGTGGGTGACCTTCTCGGGACCGTAGAGCTGGCGAACGTGCTCCACGACCTCGAGACGCCGCTCATCGTCGAAGTCCATATCGATATCGGGCATCTCGGTACGCTGCGGGGACAGGAACCTCTCGAACATCAGACCGTTCTCGAGAGGGTCGAACGCGGTGATGTTCATGGCGTAGGCGACGATAGCGCCGGCGGCCGAGCCACGGCCGGGGCCGACGCCGATGCCGTTGTCCTTGGCCCATTGCACGTACTCGGCGACGATCAAAAAGTAGGCGGCAAAGCCCTTGTCGCAAATGACCTTGTATTCGTACTCAAAGCGCTCTTTGATGTTGACGCCACCGATCTCGCGCGTGGCCCAGTCGTCACCGTAGTGCTGGCGCAGGCCCTTCTCGCACTCGCGGCGGAACTGGCTCTCGTGCGTCTCGCCGGGATCGAGCAGCGGAAAGCGCGGCAGGATGATGGAGTCCCAGTCCAGCTCAACGTAGCACTTGTCGGCGATCTCGAGCGTGTTGTCGCAGGCCTCGGGGCAATACGGGAACATCGCCCGCATCTCCTCCTCGGTCTTCATGTAAAACTCCGAGCCGGTCATGCGCATGCGGTTGGGGTCGTCGACCTTGGCGTTCATGCCGATGCACATGATGACGTCCTGCACGGGCGCGTCCTCGCGGCGCAGGTAGTGGAAGTCGTTGGTGGCGATGACCTTGACGCCCACCTGTTTGGCGATATCAATGAGCGTGCGGTCCATCTGCTCGTCGGTCAGGCCGTTATCGGTGGTAATGCCGTGTTCCTGGATCTCGATGTAGAAGTCACCGGGGTCAAAGGTATCACGGAAGGTCCCGGCCCACTTGATGGCGCCTTCCATGTCACCGCGGTCGATGTATTTGGGGATGATGCCCGCGATGCAGGCGCTGGTGCAGATCATGCCCTTGGCGTGGCGGCGCAGGTTGTCGAGCGTCACGCGCGGCTTGTAGTAAAAGCCCTGCACGGCGGCCTCGGAGACCGTTTGCATCAGGTTGACGTAGCCCTCCTGGTCCTTGGCCAGAAGGATCATGTGGTAGAGCTCGGGTTTGTGGTCGCGGGCGAGCGTCTCGTCCGGCGTAAAGTAGACCTCGCAGCCAAAGATGGGCTTGATGACCAGAGGCGGCTTGAGCTCGTCGATATTGCCCTTCTCGTCCCACATGGCCATGTCCTTCACATACTGGGCATGCTCGCGCGGGTTTGCCTCGGGATCGGGCTCCACCAGCTCGTCGCGGCGGTCCTTTTCCAAGAAGGCCTTGTCGTGGCTCCACGTTTTGTACTCGGGCGTGTTGTGGTTGACGGCGTCGCAGGCCAGCGCCAGATCGGGCACGCCATACATGTAGCCGTGGTCGGTAATGGCCACGGCGGGCATGCCCAGCTCTACGGCACGGTTGACCATATCCTGGATACGGGTTGCGCCGTCGAGCATGGAAAAAACAGTGTGGTTGTGCAGATGGACGAATGCCATGTGATGAGCTCCGATGCGGGTTCGTGTTCTGACTGAACGATTTTACCCCACGGCACGGACAGCGCCCGAACCTAGCCAAACCCACACGGGTAGCTAATTTGGGACGGGGCTTTTTTAGCTACCCTTTGACTGACGGCGAACGAGTCGGGGTCGGAATACATCTCAACCGATGTATGGGGGTAGCTAAAAGAGCCCCGTCCCAAATTAGCTACCCCTGAGCTGCAGTGGAATCGGGAGGGATCCCACCGCACGTTATTGAGGGTTAGAGGTTGTAGGTGACCACCTGGGGCTCGGCGAGCTCGACTGAGACATCTGGGGCCGTCTGCTCCACGCGGACGAACTTGACGGTCACCGTCTTAAAGCCCGCCTTATGCAGAACATCCGAATAGACGCGCGCCTGCAGGGCGTGCTTCTCGAGCAGCTGGTCGGGTGTCTCATCCGGCGTGCCACCCGTCTTGTAATCGATGACCAGTGCGCGTGACGGATCGGCCGGGTCGGTCGCCAGCGCATCGATGGCGCCCTCGGCATATGCACCGTAGCGGGCAATGTCCTTGTCCTCGCAGCCCAGCGAGAAGAACGGCACTTCGGCACGGACGCACGGCCAGGCAAGAAGCTCGGCACGGACCGACGACCTGAGCCAGCGATTCAGGGCAACGTCAAAACGCTCGCGCTGCTCCGGCGTCAGGCACCACAGGCGCGTCAGCGCATCGGCACGCTCAGCGGGCAGCGCATCGGCACCCATCTCGATGAGCCACAGGCAGGCGGCATGGAACGCCGAGCCCAGCGCCATGGGGTTGCCGGCGGGCTCGACAGCAGCCACGTCTGCATCGGCCATCTCCGAGCCATCCGACTCGGCATCGTCGCCCGCCTCGTCCATGGGAACACGCGCCTCGGCGGCACGGTCTTCCGTCTCGGCATGGAGCGCCGCGGCGATCGACGAATAGCTGTACGAATCACGCGCCGGGAACGGACACGTGCCCATGCGCACGCCCGCCGCCTGGGGATATACGAGTTCAAACGAATCGGGCATGGGGTCGGCAGGACCGGGCACGGTTGAGTGCGCAGCATTATCGGCGACATCGGTATCGCCACGAACGAGCCTGCCCTCGGCATCCAGCGAAGCGTTGGCCTCAAACGCCTGCTCGCCAAAGGTAAAGTCCGAAAGCGAAATGAGCTCGTAGTCGCCCGGCTGGGAGCTGTCGACTACCAGGCGGTCGGCATCGAGCTGCGGCATGTCCAGAGCGTCGGTCGGCAGAATGCGGCGCAGCACGTCGTAGGTCAGATCGGTCTCGACATCGAAGGTCGGCACCGTCACCTTGCCACGGCTCACGCCGGCATCCATCGCCAAGATCACCAGCTCGCGCGCACGGGTCATGGCAACGTAGAGCAAACGGGCCCGCTCCTCGAGCGAAAGCTGCAGGTCGTCGTTGCGCAGGCGGGCAAATGCCTCGGCGGGAGAACCCGTCGCACAGACGTCCTCCATGAGCTCCGGCGGTAGCCACAGCGACGTGCCCTTGCCCTTAAACGCATGCTCAAACTGCTTTTTGACGTCATCGCCCTTTACGAACGTGCCGTCCGAGAGTTTAACGCCGTCGAAGCGTGCCGGCAGCGCCACGACCTGCGCTCCGCCCTCGACGCGACCCATCTGTGCCGCACCCGAGGACTTACGCACGCCAAAGCACTCGGCGACCGCCACGACCGGATATTCCAGACCCTTGGAGGCATGAACCGTCATGATGCGCACCGCGCCGTCGCCCTCCTCGTTGAGGGCGCCCGGGGCCTCCTTGCCCGCCAGGAAGCGATCGAAGGCAAGCGCAATGGAGCGCGGCGAGTTACCGAACTCGGCCTCCGCCTCGGCCACGGCATCGAGCGCCTTGAGCACGTTGGCGGCGATGGCCTTGCCCTCGGGTCCGCGCTGCGCCAGGCGCACGAACCAGCCGGAAGCATTGACCGCGTCGCGCGCGATGGCGGCGAACGAATCACGCCCCACGCGACGCAGTGCGTAGCGCAGCACCTCGCGGGCACGCGTCACGAGCGGCAAGCCCTGCAAGCCCGGCACATCGGAATCGCTCATGATGCCCGCATCGATGTTGCGGCGCGACGTCTCGCCCGTCTGATCGTCGAGTTTGGTCGCCAGCGCCAGGAACTCCTGGGCGCCGAGTGCAAACATCGGCGAGGCCAGCAGTGGCATAAGACCCTGCGCCGTATCGGCCGGATTGGCGAGGGCACAAACCAGGGCGCGCACCGTCTGCACCTCGGCAGCTTGGGCAAAGACCGAGCCGCCCGCGATGACGCAGTCGAGCCCCTGGTCACGGAAGGCCTGTGCGTAGACGTCTGCGTTGGTCATGCGGCCCAGCAGCAGCACCATGCCGCCCTGGGGCTGGCCGGCATCGGCAAGCGCGCGGAATCGCTCCGCGATCGCGCGGGCCTTGGCCTGTGTGCGCTCCTGCGTACTGCCGCCGGCAACAAAGAGGGCCTGGCGGCGCGAGGCATCCGCCACCAGCGTGTCCTTGCGGCCGTCGCTCGCCTCAAGATCCAAAAAGCCCTGCATCAGGCCGCCGTCATCGCCGTCGAAGACGCGGGCCACATAGCGCAGCACCTCGTCGTGGCTGCGGAAGTTGCGCACGAGCTTGACGAGCTCGCCGGCGGGGGCATCGGACGTGGCAACCGTCTCCGACGCCGCCGTCGATTCCACCTTGCGCTCCTGGCGACGGAACACCTCGACCTCGGCGCCGCGGAAGCGATAGATCGACTGCTGCGCATCGCCCACGGTGCACAGCGCGCGCTCCCCCGCACCCGTCAGGTAGCGGATTAGATCGACCTGCATCTGATCGGTATCCTGGAACTCGTCGATCATGACCATCTTAAAGCGGCCCTCGTACGCAGCACGAATGGCAGGGTAATCGCGCAGGGCCTCGTAGGCCATGCGCAGCAGGTCGTTATTATCGAGGGCGGACTGGGCAGCCTTCAGTGCGCGATACTCGGCCTCTACAGAGCGGGCCAAGCCCACCAGTGCATCGAGCGCGGGGCCACCGCAGGCAAGCACGATATTGATAAATGCATCGGCGGCCTCGGCCTTGAGCAGCTCGACCTGCTCCTTGGGGAATGCCTTGCTCGCGCGCGGCATGGCGCACGACATCATGAGTCGCGCCGCATCGGCCATGGTCTTGCCGCTCGCCTCGAACGCGTCGATGGCATCGAGCGCCGTCTGCGCCTTCTCGGTCGCGGCCTTGCTTGCGCCCAGCGCCGATCGATAGGCATCGGCGAGCGCCGAGGTATCGGCCTGGCCGCGCGCCACGCGCACGTCGTCCATGCCGCCCGGCAGCTGGCTCGAGAGCTCCAGCAGGTCGCGTACCAGGCCCTTGATGGTCGTGCCGGCGCCAAAGGGGCCGCCCTCGCCCGCCATGGGATACCAGGCGTAGAGGGCCTTGAGCGATGCCGCGAGCTCGGGGGCGGCATCGGGTGCCGTCGCGCGACCCAGCACATGCTCAACAGCCTGATCCATGAGCTCGTCGGTATCGGTGAGCACCGTGAACTCGGGGTCGATGCCCAACTCCAGCGCGTGTGCGCGCAGGATACGCGAGCACATGCCGTGAATGGTCGAGATCCACGCGTCGTCGACGGTCAGCGCTTCCTCGTCCATGCCCTCGTCGATAAGCGCACGGCGCACGCGATCGCGAATCTCGGCCGCGGCATCCTTGGTAAAGGTAATGGCGAGCACCTGGTCCAGATGCTCGACGAACGGACCGGATTCGGGCGAGAGCGCGTAGACGATGCGGCGCGTGAGGGTAAAGGTCTTGCCCGAACCGGCGCCCGCCGAGACAAACAGCGGACGGTCGAGCGTCTTGACGATCTGCAGCTGTTGCGGCATCAAGGTCGAAAGATCCATGGTCTACACGTCCCTCCTTACAAACGTTCCTTCGTGGTTATACGAGCAGCGGGCATGCGCGGCCTGCGTCGACGCCGGATCGACAGCGGTGACGTTGCCCGCCTCGAGTTCGCGCAAGCGCTCGGCGATGCCGGCCTCCACGCGATCGAGCAGGGCGTCGAAGTCCATGCTGCCACCCTCGCCGGGGAAACCTTTCTTAAGGCCCGGGATGCGACCGTCGCCACGCTCTTCCTCGAGCAGCTCGGCGCTCGCGGCACCGCGCAACGCCGGCTTGCCGCCCTTGGTCGAAAAATAGAGTGCCGCACGGGTATCCAAATCCAGCGCCCGGCGCATGGCCTGGGCGTAGATGAGCGTTTGGGTATGTGGCGGCAACCAGCGCGGATCGTCGATGGGCGCCGTGCCCGATTCCTCGTCGCGCACCGTAGGATCGGCGAGCTTAAACTCCTCAACGCCCGTGCGATGCTTGTAGTCAATCACCACAGCGCGATTCTCGGCATCCACATCCACACGGTCGATGCGCCCGCCGAGCGGCCAGCCGGCATACTCGACCTGGAGCTCGTTGAACGCAAACTCCAGGTAGCGCGGAGCGAAGGGGGCAAGCGCCTCGGACTCGTAGGCAAGCACGCCCTCCAGCTGCGGCAAGATCTCGGCCACCTGACGCTCCTCCACCGGCGAGAGCGGCACCAGCGGGCCCTCGTTGCCACGCTTGCCGGCGTGCTCGACCAAGGTCTCGTCAAAGACCTCGTGCAGCAGCTCCTGCGCACGCGGCAGGTTTTCGGGCGTCACACGCTCCATGCCCTCTTGGGGCAAACGGGCATGCAGATGTTCCAGCACGTCGTGGACAAAGTTGCCCTTCTCCATGTTGCCAAAACCCGCGTCGATAGACTGGGGCTTAACGCGATACGAGACGAACCAGCACAGCGGGCAGGTGGAATAGGCCTCGATCTGCGAGGCAGACGTCAGACGCGGTACAAGCGGCGCGTCCTCGCCCTCACCGTCCCGATGGCGCAAGACCAGATATGGCACGGCTGCCTCGCTCAAATGCTGAGGAGCCTCGCATGCCACGCGCTCGCGCTTGAGGCCCTTGCCGACTGCAGGGTCAAAATCACCTACGATATCGCCCTCGCCCACGCATGTCACCTGAGCGGCACCGGTGGCCTCGGCATGCGCCCGCAACTCGGTCCACACGGCAGCCGGATAGCACTCGCGCGCCTGGCGATCGTGCGTCACGCGCGCAAGCGCAACCGGGCCACGTGCCGCCTCCATCGCGTGGCCAAAGCGCACGCGCAACAAGGCCGCAGGCTCAAGCGTCACGCCCTCGCGACCAAGGCTCGCAGCCAACGTGGCCAGCGGTCCTTCCTCGTGTGAGAGCGGATAGCTGTCCAGATCGACATCGGCAAACAGCACGGCATCGTAGCTGCCGGGGCGCAGAGCCGCCGCATCGGCAAGCGAGGCAAAGCGAACCTGGGCACGTGGCGCACCGTCAACCTCGTAGGTCTCGTAATCGTAGGCGGTGCTACGCTTGTCCACCTTGGTGCGAATGCCATCGAGCACGGGCACGGTCGCGGCCTGCGACACGTCGAGCGCGCGGGCGTCATTCATAAGGATGTCGATGGCGTGGCGCAGCAGGGCCGTCTCCGCTTGGCGACGAGCTTGGCCATCCAGGCTGCCCAGCGAGCGATCGGGCAACGCCTCGGCAACGGCAAGCATGGCCTTGAGCGCCGTCACGGGCTTGTCGCGCCACAGTGCCTGGAACACGTCCGAGACCACACACGGTACGTTCTTAAACCAGTTTTCGTCGCTCGCCGCCTTGCGTGCGCCCCTCACCTGGCCTTGCACGCTCTGCAGCAGGCTCTTAACGCCCGCGGTAGTCTTGCTACGCGAGAGACGCATATTCTTATCGAAGATACGGGCATTGGCGGCATCAGCGCCCGAAAGCGGACTGTAGATCCAGTCGGTAAGCTCCGGCGCGGGCCACCACTCGGTCTTTGACGCCACACCCTCATCGGCCGCCTTCATGCGCTCGATCAAGCTGGCAAGCGCCGCAAACTGCCTGCCCGCAATGGATTGGGAAAACGCCGTGAATTCAGTTGTCTCGGCAGCGATATGACGAGCCGCCAGACGAGAGGCAAGCTCACCGAACAGCTGGGGTGCCCGGGCAGAAACAACGAGCACGCGTACGGGGTCGGCGGAGGGGCCGGCGGTATCGTCGGCCCCGAAACCCTGGCGCGCTTTTACCAGATCATCAATTGCGTCCGCATAAGCATGAGCACGGGCGTGGGGGCCAGCGACCTCAATAAAGGCAGGCTGAGCGGTGGTTCCACAAGCGGCATCAGACGCGACGGCGTCCTCCCTCAGCGGCGCGACCTCAAACAGCACACCGCTGGCATCAAATGCCGCGGCAAGTTCCTCGCGCATCGCCGCCTGCTCGCGAGCAAGCAGCACGACGACCTCTCCCCCACTGTTCGCCACAGCAGACAGCAGCTCGAGCAGACCGTGCGTAAACGACGTGACGCCGCGTACACAGACGGCACGGGCGCACGCCGGCAGATTATCGGCCAGAGCGCTGGCCATAATGTCAGCCGCCTCGCAGGGCTCGACCATATCTCGACGGTCCAAACCGCCCGCGTAGGCACGCAAAAGCTCGAACACACGAGCCTCGGCATCGCTTTTTGGCACAGGCCGGCAATTGTTGCCACGGCATCGCTCGGCAGCTGTCCCCGCCACACCTGGCAGCACATCGCGGGCCATGCGCGCAAGCATGCGCACTGTGCCCTGGCTGCGCGAAAGCGGCTGCAGGTCGACATCATCGAGACGCGTGACCATGTCCGAAAACAGCATCTGGCGCTGCAGGTTGTCGACGAAACCGCGCCCGTCGCCCAAAAGCTCCCAAAGCGAGCGAAGCCACGACGCGGGCGTCTTGTAATCGATGCCCAGCGAAACGCCGGCTTCCGCCGCATCATGACGGCACAGGTCGAGCTCGGCAAACGTTGGCGCCAGCAGCACGGCACGCCCGTGGCGGGCAATAAGGTCGGCAAGCAGCGCCGACTCGGCATCGCTCAAATCCGTGCCGGCATTAGTGGTATAGATTCGAACAGGCATGGTCCTCCACTCAAACTGTTCGCAATAATCAATGCATCCATCCTACCCGCCCAAGCGGACACATTGCCACCGCAGCTTCATCTTTTGGCGCTTTGGAGACAAGTCGCTTTGCACCACGTTGGTGCCAAGGGGGCAGACTCGTCCGTTGGTGCAAAGGGGACAGGCTCGCTTGCACCAATTATTCGGCATATAAAAACCGCCCCCGGAGGAGCGGTTTTTCACAATTCGTTTTGCCGCGGCCTATTCGCCATCCTCCAGCTTAATGAGGATCTTGCGGTAGCCACCGTACTCGCCGTTGAGCGCCTTGGATACACGGCTCACCGTGGTGGACGAAGCGCCGGTACGGACCTGAACCTCGACATAGGGCTCGCCCTCATCCAGGTAGCGCGCGACCTGCAGACGTTGCGATAGATCGCAAATCTCGCGCGGTGTGCAGATATCGGTCAAAAACGCTTGGATATCTTTCTCGTCGTCCAAAAGACTAAATGCGTGGACTAGCTGCTTGACATCAGGCTTGTCAAACATGTTCTCGATATTCATCGATCACCGCCAAACCCGCCAAAAGGCATCGAAGTTGATACTGGCACCGGGCATCGTTCGCCCATTCTATGCAATAGGGCAACGCATGTGGCTTTTGCCCGTAGCAGTTTAGCACACCACCAAACTAAAGTGACAAGACTCTCTGTCAGCGGCGCGTTTTTTAGGACGAACGCCGTTTTGAAACCGAATGCGCACGCAAGCTCCACGAATATCTGAGACAATGGGCGCCCAACGCAGAGGCGCACGCCAAGGCAACCATCCGATTCGCCGCGGCAAACGAGCTTACGCGCCACCAACACGTCACGCGCACCGGAAAGGAACCTACCATGCGCTTCTTGCTCAACTGGCTTTTGACCTCAATCGCTATCGCGATCGCCACGTTCCTCGTCCCCGGCATTCAGCCCTTCGGCATGGCCGACGCCTGGGTCTGCTTTGCCTTTGTGGGACTGTTCCTCAACGTCGTCGACTCGCTCGTCAAGCCGCTCCTGACGGTCATCTCGCTGCCGCTCACCATTATCACGCTGGGTATTTTTCAGCTTGTAGTCAACAGCTTTATGCTCGAGCTTGCCAGCTACCTATCGGTAAATCTGCTGGGCGCGGGCATCTCCATTGCCAGCTTTGGGTCGGCCTTTATGGGTAGCATTTTGGTGTCCATCACTCGAAGCATCTTCGACAGCATCGCCAGGAACTAAAGCAACCGGATACGGACCGCCACAACACGCCAAAACGAAGGCCGTCCATCGCAACGATGGACGGCCTTCGCCTTTGTCAAGCCTCAGAGGACAAAAGAATCTACCATTTCTACCCCGTCCCCAAATGGCTGGTGGGGCTAGATGACGTAGTCGTAGCCCCCGTTGGGGGCGACGAGCGCATCGAGCGTCACACCGTCGAGGTAGTCGTTGATGAGCTTGTCCAGGTTCTTCCACACGTCGAGCGTGGGGCACTCATCAGATCGCGAGCAGCCCTTGCAGTCGCCATCCAGGCAGGCGACCGGCGCCAGGCTGCCCTCGGTCAGGCGCAAGATCTCTCCCACCGTGTACTGCTCGGGCGGGCGCGTGAGCACGTAGCCACCGCCCTTGCCACGCATGCCCGAAAGCATGTTGGCGCGCACGAGCGTAGCCAAGATGTTCTCGAGATATTTCTCGGAAATCCCCTGTCGCGCCGCAATCTCTTTGAGCGGGATGCGACCGGCCGCCTGGTGCTCGGCCAGGTCGACCATAACGCGCAGGGCGTACCTGCCCTTAGTAGAAACCAACATATATAGTGCTGCCTTTCGGTCTTTTAATCCGTTGAAATTCTAGCCGAAAAATTGGCTTTGAAAATACCCATTCCATCAAGGTGGTTAATCGGCTCGTAATAATCTCCTATTTCCTATTGCATTACTAGGCTTTAGTGTCTACTATGCTTGCCAACAGCTAAATGAACAACCTATAAGGTTTATGGGTTTAGCTACTAGGCCACCGTAAAACCACACGGTATCCAGTCATTTGAACACTTTGGAGGTTCACCATGAGCAAGGTTTATACGTCCATCGATCAGCTTATCGGCCACACCCCGCTTTTGGAGCTCACTCACTTTGAGGCCGATGAGGACCTCAAGGCCCGCGTGCTCGTCAAATTGGAATACTTCAACCCCGCCGGGTCCGTCAAAGACCGCGTCGCCAAGAACATGATTGACGAGGCCGAGAAGGCCGGCAAGCTCGTGCGCGGCGGCGACTATACCGTCATCGAGCCCACGAGCGGCAACACCGGCGTCGGCATCGCCTCGGTGGCGGCGGCTCGCGGCTACAAGGTGATCATCACCATGCCCGAAACCATGTCCGTCGAGCGCCGCAAGCTTATGCAGGCATACGGCGCACAGCTCGTGCTCACCGACGGCTCCAAGGGCATGAAGGGCGCCATCGCCAAGGCCGAGGAGCTGCAGAAGGAGACCCCCAACAGCATCATCGCCGGCCAGTTCGTGAATCCCGCCAACCCCGCCATCCATAAGGCCACGACCGGCCCCGAGATCTGGGACGACACCGACGGCAAGGTCGACATCTTCGTCGCCGGCGTTGGCACCGGCGGCACCGTGACCGGTGTGGGCGAGTTCCTCAAGGAGCAGAACCCCGAGATTCAGGTTGTCGCCGTCGAGCCCGCCACCTCCCCGGTACTCTCCAAGGGCCAGGCCGGTCCGCACAAGATCCAGGGCATCGGTGCCGGCTTTGTGCCCGACGTCCTCGACACCCAGGTCTATGACGAGATCATCCCCGTCGAGAACGACGACGCCTTTGCCACCGGCCGCGCCGTGGGCCACAAGGAGGGCGTGCTCGTGGGCATTTCGTCCGGTGCCGCCGTGTGGGCCGCGCTGCAGCTAGCCAAGCGCCCCGAGAACGAGGGCAAGACCATCGTCGCACTGCTCGCCGATACCGGTGAGCGCTACCTGTCCACGGCACTGTTCCAGGACTAGAGCCTTTTTTCCCATAGGTTGAGCTCAGGGACGAACCTGCCTCCTCTCTCTCCCGGCGGTCTGAGCCCATCCCGTCAGGGTGTCCCACGAGACGCCCGAACTTGCTACAATGTCTGCGGCGCGGAACCAGCCTCCCGCGCCGCTTTTCTTTTTTGGCCACATGCCACCAAGGAGAACCTCCCCATGCACAACAAGCGCGTGCTCGTCGCCATGAGCGGCGGCGTCGATTCCAGCGTGACTGCCTATCTGCTCAAGTGCCAAGGCTACGAATGCGTCGGAGCCACTATGCGCCTCACCTGCCCTGCGCCCGATCCCGTCACGGGCATGAGCAAGGTCGACCGTGACATCGCCGATGCAAAGGCCGTCGCCGATCGCCTGGGGATACCTCACCATGTGCTCGACCTGCAGCAGGCCTTCGACCGAAACGTTATCGAGCGCTTCGTGACCGCCTACCAGGAGGGGCTGACGCCCAACCCGTGCATCATCTGCAACCGCCATATTAAGTTTGGCGCGCTGCTCGACGCGGCACTCGATATGGGCTGCGACTACATTGCCACGGGTCACTACGCCAAAACGAGCCAAGCGCCCGATGGCACCTGGCAGCTGCACCGCGGCGAAGACTCCAAGAAGGACCAGAGTTACTTTTTGTATTCGCTCACGCAAGAGCGCCTGGCACGCACAATCTTTCCGCTGGCAGGGTTGGACAAAGAGCGCAACGTGCGCCGCATTGCCGCCGAGCAGGGCTTCATCAACGCCAAGAAGGCCGAGAGCGAGGATATCTGCTTTATCGCGGACGGCGACTACGCGGGCTATATCGAGCGCCGCTGCGGGCATGCCGCCGAGCCGGGCGATATTGTATGGCGCGACGGCAGCGTGGTCGGACGCCACGACGGCGCACTGCGCTATACCGTCGGCCAGCGCAAGGGCCTGGGCGTCGCGATGGCGCGCCCCGTGTATGTAACGGGCGTCGATACCGCCAACAACATTGTTCATCTGGGCGAGGCTGAGGACCTGACGGCGACAGCGCTCACGGCCAACGACTGGATCTGGAGCGCCCCTGCCGACCGCATGGAGGCAGAGCTCACGTCCGGCGACATTCGCGTGGGTACCAAGTACCGCTACCGTCAAAAGGACCAGGCAGCGACCCTTACACGTGGCGCCGACGGACAGATGCTTCTGACCTTTGACGAGCCGCAGCGAGCCATCGCCCCCGGCCAGGCCGTCGTTATCTATCGCGGCGACGTCGTCCTGGGCGGCGGCACGGTAACTGCCGCCATCAGGTAGCCGCAGGATTATCGCCGCACGTGTCGAAGCACCTCAACAGCAGCATTCACCTCGATAACGCGACGCTCGAGGCCGCGGCAAATGGACTCGAGCCGGCCCTCCGCTGTGGCCCATTCGCTCTGCAAAAGAATCTCGATCGCCTCATCAACAAATCCGTTGAGCCGCGATGAATCGAACCAATCGAGTGAGTCCGCAAGCGCCAGCTGGACGGAAGGGTCGGGCCCAAACGGCTTAGCAGAAAACCCAAACTCCCCAGCTGCGAGCACGGCAGTTGGTACGTTGTACCACAGGCAGTTGCCGCTATCGAACAGCGGAGCAGGCCTTATCTCCAGGGTGTCGACATTGCGGATGATGCCGAAGTTTCGCCAATGGCGATCGCTGTTGGCCAAAAGGGCATCGCAGACAATCATCTGCGACATAGACCTTCTCACGGCAGCCTCGTCTGCTCCATGCTTACCAAGGAAGCGGCAGTACCGGTCGTATGTCGAGTTTCCCCGCTGGCTACCAAGTGCGCCCTTAACGTAAACAGCCGGAACGTATTCCTCGCGGCCGTCAAGAAAGTCGTCGCACAGACACACAGGGCCATCGAACATCCGCTCAACCGTATAAGAAACATACTCGCCCTCCGACAACAAGCGACGATGTAGAGCCGTTGCAACCGCCTCGTTAAAGGGACGCTGATCGTCCATGCCGCAACCTTTAGCCAAAACGCGAATGCCGTTTCGGATCACCCACGATTTAGGAAGCTCGCCCTCGGATGTGTTGTCGGGATTTTTAAGACCGATGCCCTCCAGCCAACCCGAACGTCCCTCGGGCGCCGATCGCTCAAAATCATTCTCGAAGTAATTGAGGTTTCGCCATTTGAGCCCGTCGCATTCTGCCGGCCGCAGCCAATAGCAATCCGAAAGCGAGAGGCCCAGGCACTGAACCGGGACCTCGATGCCACTGGCAATTCCCAGTTCACGATAGCGCGAGACGAGTCCGGGGCGAACATCGGGCACCGACCGATGGCTCCACCACACGTTGAGCTCCCGTTTATTCACCGTAGGAGAAGAGCTCGAGCACGTGCCAAACGGCATTCGTTGTGCATCGAGGACCTCCGCGATTTCGAAGGGAAATTCGCGCGACGGATCAAATGAGAGATGCGCGACCTCATGGTCGGCCGACATCAGCGTAAACTTGCGCCCCACATCGGCCGCAGGACGGCGTCCACGTTTGCGGACCTTTTGATAAGCGACCGCGGAATTGTACTCGACCATCTTCCGTCCGCCCACAATATCGCACGCGAGCGTTCCCGATGCGGCAAGTTGAGATATGCGGGCTTTCGTAACGCCCAGCAGGCGGGCAGCATCACCCATAGACAAGTACTCAGACGTATCCATACACCGCATCACCTCGTTAAGTAATTTACACTTTTAGTTAATAGATTACATATATCATAATACTAAACGACCAAAAGCGAAAAAAAGCCCGAGAAATCGGGCTTTAGCGATTGGTCAGCCGAGTCGCAAGCTGATCCCCTAGCGCTGAACGTAGGCGCGAACCAGCTCGTAGGTATTACGCACGCCGTCGATGTGGCTGCGCTCGTAGTTGTGGCTCGCGTACACGCCAGGGCCGATCAGGCCGTGACGGATGTCGTAGCCGGCAGAAAGCGTGGCCTCAACGTCTGAGCCGTAATGCGGGTACACGTCGATGGCGTAATCGAGCTCCAGCTCGCGCGCGATATTGGACAGCGTGGTCACCAGATCGTAGTTGTAGGGGCCGCCCGAATCCTTGGCGCAAATCGACACCATGCGCTCGGTGCAGCCCAGATCGTCACCCACGCAACCCATGTCAACGCTGATCATCTCGCGCGTGTCGGCCGGCACAAAGGCACCGCCGTGGCCGACCTCCTCGTACACCGTAAAGAGCAGTGAAACCTTGCGCGAAAGCGTCGCCTCGCCAGCGGCGACGGCACGCGCCAAGCCCAGCAAAATGGAGGCCGACAGCTTGTCGTCCAAGAAGCGGCTCTTAATATAGCCGCTCTCCGTCACCGTGGTGCGCGGGTCCATAGCGATGATGTCGCCCGTCTGAATGCCCAGCTCAAGCACGTCATCCTTGCTGTCGACATTCTCGTCGAGCAGGATTTCCATGTTCTTCTCGATGGTCTTGACCGGCTCGTCGGCCACGTGCGCCGAAGGCTCGGTATTGAGGACCACACCCGTGTACACATTGCCATCGCGCGTGTAGACGGTGCAGTTCTCGCCATCGGCCGTAGACCACTGATGCCCGCCGAGCGTCGTGGGACGCAGGCGACCATTGTCCTTAATGGAGCGCACCATGGCGCCCAGGGTATCGACATGGCTCGCCAACACAAGCGGCTCGCCCTCGCCGCCAAGCTCAACCAGCACGTTGCCCTTATTGGAACGCTCGGGGCCAAAGCCCATATCGCGCAACGTTCCCATTAGATAATCAGTCGCCGCACGGGTATAGCCCGTAGGCGAAGCAATCGAGGTAAGCGCCTTCAACTGGTCAGTAATATAGGAGAGCGTAGAATCCATCTTGGACACCAAAGTCACCCTTTCATATCGAATTAAACCCACAGCAACAATACCACCGCGAACCATCTTTTTACCTAGCGAGACAACCCATCGAGCTTCTCAGAGCGGCGCCCGCCACGATAACGAGCCGGCGGGCCCCGCCCGTTAACCCCAGAATCTTTCCGCAGGACAGAAGGAGGCCCCGCCGCACGTAGTGCGCAGCGGGGCCTCCGACATGTCCGAGGACGATTGTGGGGCTAACGGGCAGGGGCCCGCCGAACCATGTTAGGCAGCCGGGCAGATCTTCTTGAAGAGCTCGATGACGTCGTCGAGCGTCGCCTCGCGCGGATTGCCCGGGAAGCAAGCGTCGGCCATGGCGTCCTTGGCCAGGACCTCGATCTCGTCAGCCTTCATGGCCTCGCAGACGTGCGGGATGTTCACGTCAGCGGAGAGCTGCTTAACGGCGGCGATAGCGGCGTCGGCAGCCTCATCGGTGCTCATGCCCGTGGTGTCAACGCCCATGGCGACGGCGACCTTGGCCAGGCGCTCGGCGCAAACCGGCTTGTTGAACTCCATGGCAATCGGCAGCAGCATGGCGCAAGCGACGCCGTGCGGGGTGTCGTAGTGGGCGGACAGGGTGTGAGCCATGGCGTGATCGATGCCCAGGCCAACGTTAGAGAAGCCCATGCCGGCAACATACTGACCAAGAGCCATGCCCTCGCGGCCGGAGCCGGGCTGGCCGGACTTGGCCTCGGCAACGGAGTCGCGCAGGTTCTCGCTGATCAGCTTGATGGCCTCAAAGTGGAACATGTCGGAGAGCTCCCAAGCGCCCTTGGTGGTGTAGCCCTCGATGGCGTGGGTCAGAGCGTCCATGCCGGTGGAAGCGGTCAGGCCGGCGGGCATGGAAGCCATCATGTCGGGGTCGACGACGGCGACCTCGGGGGCGTCGTTGGTGTCGACGCACACGAACTTGCGGACCTTCTCGGGGTCGGTAATGACGTAGTTGATGGTCACCTCAGCAGCGGTACCGGCGGTCGTCGGCACGGCGATGGTGAACACGGCGTGGTTCTTAGTGGGAGCAACGCCCTCGAGGCTGCGGACATCGGCGAACTCGGGGTTGTTGATGATGATGCCGATGGCCTTGGCAGTGTCCATAGAGGAGCCGCCACCGACGGTCACGATAGCATCAGCCTCGGCGGCCTTGAAGGCCTCGACGCCGTCCTTGACGTTCTGAATAGTGGGGTTGGGCTTGATCTCAGAGTAGAGGCTCCAAGCGATGCCGGCGGCATCGAGCTCGTCGGTCACCTTAGCGGTAACGCCAAACTTGACCAGATCGGGGTCGGAGCAGACGAAAATCTTCTTGTAGCCGCGACGCTGGAGCTCGCCGGGGATCTCCTTGATGGCGCCGGAACCATGATAAGAAATGGTGTTGAGAACGAAACGATTAGCCATTGATAGCCTCCCATCGTGTGCGGGGCACCCATTACGCCCCACGCTATGGCTCCCATCCTAACGCTTTTGAAGCGAAAAACGCGTGAGAACGTCAGAATATTTAAAGCGTTTCAACAACTGGTATCGCCACCGCCTGACCACTAAACAAAAAGGGGCGGCCGAGATGACCGCCCCCTCCCCATTATTGATCAGTGTGGCAAGGGGTCAGCCCCTTGCCACACCCTGCCGCTATTTTTGGCAGGCCTCTTTCCAATCTTCGCAGGCGCGCTTCCAGCGAAAACGCAGGTCGCGCTCGCGGTCGATAAACATGATGGCAAACGCCACGAACAGCAGCACGCTCGCCACCGCAATAGCGTGCAGCCCCATGCGCTCAATACACCAGTTTCCCAGCACAGCGCCAAACACAAAGGTAAAGATCACGCCAAAGTACAGCAGGCCGTTTTCCAAAAAGCCGCGCTTGTGGGTGATGATGTAATCGTCCACGTTTTGCAGCGCATTGCGCAGGTTACCGATGCACATGGTCGTGGCAATGCCGTGACCGTGGATCTTGCGGAAGCTCTCGACCTGCATACCGCAGGCAAACGAGATGAGGCAGTTGGCGAGCAAGTTGTAGCCGCCACCGGGGATAAAGCTCACGCCCAGCAAGATGACGGCTTCAAAGAACACCGTCACCTGGCGCCAGTGAATCACGCTGCCAAACCGTTCGTGTACCAGGTCGGCAAGCATTATGCCCACGGCAAACGACACCACAGGGAAGAAATAGCGCCCCGCGAGCGCCCAATTGCCCTCCGAGATGCTCACGCCCACCAGCAAGATGTTGCCCGTCTGCGCGTTGGCGAAAACATGGTCGCGCCCAATGTACGAATAAACGTCCATAAAGCCACCGGCGAGCGCCAAGATGATGCCCAGCTCAATAGACTCCGATATCTGTTTGGCACGCTGCATCGTCGTGCGCCCTCCTTGTTGACGACCTTCTCGTGCGTTGGCGGAAACATAGCCGCCGTTCATACTGTAACCCATTGACAACATGGCGCGCCCGCGAGACGGACTCCCCAACGCGCAGATACACCGTCTGGAAACAAACGGCGGGCGCGGCATCGACACCCGACACCTCGTGTACTCCACCAGTCTTTTTAGCCCCGTCCCAAAAGACTGGTTACAATTACGTGCAGCATACAAACACCGGGAGGAATCGTGGCAAAAAAGCCCCAGGACGCTCAGCACAACCAGCACGGCAAGCATGCCCAACGCGGCCAGCAGCAAAAGCGTGGAAGCAAAGCCCAGGGCTCGCGCCCCGCGCATGCCCCGGCAGCGCCTGTCCGCCCCTGGCGCCCGGGCCGCGATAAGTTCCTCCCCGTCAGCCGCGCCGACATGGATGCGCGCGGCTGGGACCAGTGCGACTTTGTCTACATCTGCGGCGACGCCTACGTGGACCATCCCAGCTTTGGCATGGCCATCATCAGCCGCGTCCTCGACGCGCACGGCTACAAAGTGGGCATCATCTGCCAACCCGACTGGACCGACCCCGCCAGCATCACCGTGCTCGGCGAGCCGCGCCTGGGCTTTCTCGTCAGCGCCGGCAACATGGACTCCATGGTCAACCACTATTCGGTGACCAAGCACCGCCGCCACACCGACGCCTATACCCCCGGTGGCGAGGAGGGACACCGCCCCAACCGTGCCGTCACGGTCTACGGCAACCTCATCCGCCAGACATTCAAGGACGCCCCCATCATCATCGGCGGCATCGAGGCAAGCCTGCGTCGCTTGGCCCACTACGACTACTGGCAGGACAAGCTCAAGCGCTCGGTACTGCTCGACTCGGGCGCCGACATCCTCATCTACGGCATGGGCGAGCACGCGATTGTCGAGATTGCCGACGCGCTCGACGCGGGACTGCCCGTCGATCAGATCACCTATATCAACGGCACCGTCTACCGCACGGGTTCGCTCGACGAGGTCTACGACTACGACTTGCTGCCCAGCTGGGACGACCTTACCGCCGACAAGCTCAACTACGCGCGCAGCTTTAACGTGCAGCAGCAGAATATGGACCCCATCACCGGACATCGCCTGGTAGAGCCCTACCCCAACAGCGTCTATGTGGTGCAGAACCCGCCGTCGGCGACGCTCACCACCGACGAGATGGACGAGGTGGCCGAGCTCCCCTACGCACGCGATTGGCATCCCGATTACGACGCAGCGGGCGGCGTGCCGGCCTTTGCCGAGATCAAGTTTTCGATCAGCTCCAACCGCGGCTGTTTTGGCGAGTGCTCGTTTTGCGCGCTCGCCTTCCACCAGGGCCGCGTGCTGCAGATGCGCAGCCACGACTCGATCATGCGCGAGGCCGAGCTGCTCACGCGCGATCCCGAGTTTAAGGGCTATATCAACGACGTGGGCGGGCCGACGGCCAACTTTAGCCGTCCCGCCTGCGACAAGCAGCTCAAGCACGGCGTATGCAAGAACAAGCGATGCCTGTGGCCGAGCGTGTGCAAGAACATGGTGGTCGACGAGAGCGGCTACACCCAGCTGCTGCGCGACCTGCGCCAGCTGCCGGGCGTCAAGAAGGTCTTTGTCCGCAGCGGCATCCGCTTCGACTACACCATGGCCGATGCCTCGGATGAGTTTTTGCGCGAGCTGCTGGAGCACCACGTCTCGGGCCAGCTACGCGTAGCACCCGAGCACGTGAGCGACGCGGTGCTTTCCGTGATGGGCAAACCGAGCCGAGCCGTCTACGACGCATTCTGCCGCAAATTTGAACGCTTGAACCGCGAGTACGGACTCAAGCAGTACGTGGTGCCGTATCTGATCTCGAGCCACCCCGGATCGACGATGAAGGAAGCCGTGGACCTTGCCGAGGCCGTGCGAGACATGGGCTACATGCCCGAGCAGGTGCAGGACTTCTACCCCACGCCGTCCACCATGTCGACGTGCATGTACTACACCGGCGTGGACCCGCGCACCATGGAGCCGATCTATGTGGCGCGCGACCCGCACGAAAAGGCCATGCAGCGCGCGCTCATCCAGTATCGCAAGCCCGAGAACTACAAGCTCGTGCGCGAGGCGCTAGAGAAAGCCGGCCGTCGCGACCTGATCGGCTACACCAAGCATTGCCTGATCCGCCCCGTGCCGCCACGCCCGGGCGAGACATCTGCCGGCGGCGGACATGGCACCGGTAAGAAGAGCGGCAAGGGCCACGGTGGCGCTGGCGGCGCTGGAGCCAAGGGACCCAAGGGCAGCAAGGGCCACGGCGGCATGTCGCGCGCACAGAACACCGCCGGGCGCAACCGTGCGGCTCAGGGGCGTCAGGGTGCCAACGGAGGCGGTCGCCGCAACTAAGGCAGCAGTGCGCTCGCTGCGTCCATCCCACACGCGTGGCGCAACGAGCGCATTGCCTCAACGAGGATGACGCCGGCGATAGCGACCGTAATTGCCACGTCGACCGGCGTGTTCACAAACCACAGCAGGCCCATGAGATACGACCCGGCATTAAAAGCAAAGTGCAGCAGGATCGTGTAGCGGAGCTTTCCGGTCGTCACGAGCACCCAACCAAAGATGAGGGCGGCGGCACCCGCGTAGCAACCCTGCACCCAATTCATGTGCATAAAACCGAAGATTGCCGCCTGCAGCATAATCGCCGCGGCGACACCCCACGTGCTTGGGGCCGCCCAGGACACTATGGCGCCGTCTTGCGCACTCGCACGACGCCGGCGCTTCCAGAGCGGACGGCACTGGGGATTAAACGCACGCAGCGAAAACTCAAAGATAACACCGCGCACCAGGAGCTCTTCGCAAAACGGCGCGCCGAGCACCGTGGTCAGGACGGCAAGAGGACTGGTATCGCCCATGCCCGTTTCCTCGACAAGCTCGCTGTAGTCGGCCGCGGCATCGGGCAACAGCGACAGCACGGCGTCGGTCACGTAGCTAACGACCACCTGCAGGGCAAGACCGATCACGATAACGCAGGCGATGCGTTTCCACGCCCCACGCGCTCCCCCGCCGAGCGGATGCTCGCTTTGCGAACGCGCCATAAACGAGCGCGGCCACAGATAACGCCACCACAGCAGCGCCATCAAAAACGACGCCGTCTGAGCGGCGGCCTGAAGCAATTGAATGTCGAGGTCATCGATCGAAAAACCCATGAACACCGATGCGACGCCAAGGGCGGAGAACAAAACGACGCTCAGGGCAATATCGGCAGCGACAACGCCAAAACAGGCAAGCGCCCACGCTATCGCATTGAGCATGCCAGCCTCCTCAAAACCCGGTACTTGGGAACGTTCCTTAACTGCCGGCAGAAAATGAACGTCCCCAAGTACCGGCAGTTTGGGACAGTCATTGTTGATGAGAATCGGGTGCAGTGCCAAAGGCCCCGCTGGGCGAAATGTCGAACGGGAAGGTGCCGCAGCGATTGAACGCGGCGATAAACATGCGGATGGCGTTGGACGGCGTGGTGCCCACGAGTTGGGTTGCCGCCGCGAAGGCCGCCTTTTCCTCGGGCAAGACCTTCGCGACAACCGGGGTCATGTGTTCTGCCATGGCGCTTCCTTTTTGAAACAACGGTAGTGCGGATAGATGCGGGCCACGCGGCTGGGCGACGGGCTGTGAAGGCAACCCGATTGGCCCGCATCTGGAGTTTGTTTCTGCGGCGTTGGTATTACTTGGTATTTCTAAGTTATACCCGGCAGATAGAATACCACAACCGGCCCCATGGGGACGGAGAAAAGACGGATTATTTTGTTGCTGGGTTAGTATTTAGAGCGTGATGATGTCCGAGATATCGAGGGCCTAAGCGTCGGCGTATGGCGCGCCCAGGCTGGGTATCCGGCGCATGGCGCCCTATTGTCTTGCATAATTTCGCTTATGCCATGCATAAAAATACGGGGGCACCCCTTCTCGTCCCAACGTACCCCCGCTTGTACCGTGCAAAAACCGGAGTTTTCAGCATCGCGGCCCCCGCAGGCGGTGCCGCGAATCGTGGACGCCGCGCGATTGGCGTCGTTTTGGGGCACGGCGCGACGCGAAACGCGCGTTATCGCCGCGCCGGACGCCGTCAGCCAACCCAAATCGCCTGCCGAAGGATCCCGCTGGCTCAAAAAGACGATTCCGGCGCGTATGCAGTCACCCCGGCTTGCTGAAAACTCCCAAAAATGCACGGCGCGCCCCGGGGGACCCGTGCGCGCCACGAAAAACACGCCCGCATCCAAAAGAATGCGAGCGCGAAAGCCGGATGGCGGCAAGGGCGCCAGGCAGCGGGCGAAATCCCCGGCGTGTCCGCCCGGGCACCGCAGCCGCCGCGCGTCAGCAGAAAACCTCATGCCCTGCGTTGATGTCGGCCCCCGCATACGCGAATCTCCAACTAGGTCGATAGCCCGTATCCCTTGCCGCGACCGTCTCCGTGCGTTTCCACGAAGAAGACTGGCCCCACCTAATACTGAGCCCACTAAAAGGGCCCCGAGCATAGTCTGCTCGAGACCCAAACTCGTGTCGCCTTACCGCGCGACGCGTATGTTACTTGCGCTTGCCGCCGCCGTCACCGGGGCGACGGGAGCTGCCGCCGCGCTTGCCGCCACGGCTGTTGCCATAGCTGCCACGGTTATCGCGACCGCCGGCACGGCCACCACGGGAGCCGGCCTGGTTGCTGCCACGTCCGCCGCGATAGCCGCCGCGGCGCTCCTCGCGGGTATCGTCGTAGTTGCGCCAGTCATCGCGACGATCTCGACTGGCACGCGGATCGCGACGATCGCGCGACTCGCCAGAACGGCCGCCGCGCTCTTCAAAGCGCTTGCCGCCACGGGACTCGCCGCCGCGGCCGCCGCGCTCGTCATCGCGACCGGAACGACGACGGTCGCCCGCGCCGCGCTTGCCGCCGCGCGAGCCACGGCCCTCGTCCTCGCGCTCAACACGGCGACGACCACCGCGGTCCTCGTCCTCGCGGCGACGGCGATGTGCCTCGCCCTGGAACTGCTTGGCACGACGCTCGGCACGGTTGCCGCGCGGGGCCGGCTCGACGGCACCAGCACCTGCACGCTCCTCGGCAGCCACCTCGCGGGCCACGCTCTCCACGGCCTCGTCCACGCGAGCCTGAACGCCCTCGCGCACGCGGGTCTTGCCGCCGCGCTTGGGACGGCTCGGGCGCTCGCTGTCGCCGCGACGCTCATCGCGACCGCGGTTGGAACGACCGGCCACATCGCCGTAATCGTCGCCGTTGCGCTTGCCGTCGCGACGCGCCTGCTCAAGCTTCTTCTTGCTCTTGGACTTACCGCGCTTGGTCTTCTTCTTCACCTTAAAGGCCGCAGGGTCGCGCTCGGGGTCAACCGCAGGCGGATTGGGGCCCACGTGCAGGTCGCCGGCCTCGTAGATGTCGGCCGTCTTGTCCATGAGCTTCTCGATCTCGTAGAACTCATCCACGTCCTGCTCGGTCACAAACGTGATGGCCCAGCCCAGCTCGCCGGCGCGCCCCGTACGGCCAATACGGTGGATGTAGTCGGTCGGCTCGGCCGGCACGTCAAAGTTCACGACGTAGCGCACGTCGCTGATGTCGATGCCGCGGGCGAGCACGTCGGTTGCCACCAGCACGTCGACGGTACCGTCGCGGAAGGCCGAAAGCGCGCGCTCGCGCTGGGCCTGGCTGCGGTTGCCATGAATCGCGGCAGCCTTGATGCCCTTGCGCTCCAGACGACGGCAGCAGCTGTCGGCACGGTGCTTGGTGCGCATAAAGACGATGGTGCGCTCCGGGCCTTCCTTCTTGAGGAACTCGGGCAGCAGGTTGTTCTTGGCCTCGATGGACACCGGGAACACAAACTGGTCGACGGTGTCGGCGGTCGACGTTGCAGGCGCGATCTCCACACGGGCCGGATCGCTCACCAGATCGGTGATCTCGCCCACGGCCTCCTCGTCGAGGGTCGCCGAAAACAGCAGCGTCTGGCGCTCTGCCGGGGTCTCGCGCACAATACGGCGAACGGCGGGCAAAAAGCCCATGTCGAGCATGCGGTCGGCTTCGTCGAGCACCAGCACCTTGACCTCGTCCAGGTGGCAGGCACCCTGCTCGATCAGATCGACCAGACGGCCCGGCGTTGCGACCAGGATGTCGCAGCCGTACTTGAGGGCAGCGGTCTGCGGCTTGTAGCTCACGCCGCCCACGACGGTCACGGCAACATGGCCGGTGACGTCGGCGATCTTGCTCGCGACCTCGTCGATTTGCTGGGCGAGCTCGCGCGTAGGGGTGATGACGAGCATCACGGGGCCGCGGCCGTTGCCCTCGGGCTTTTTAGCACCGCGACGACGGTTACGGCCGCCGCGCTCGCGCACAGGTTTGGGAGGAGCGATGTGCTCCAGATTGTTCATGGTCGGCAGCAAAAAGGCGGCCGTCTTGCCGGTGCCGGTCTGAGCGGCGGCAAGCAGGTCGCGGCCCTCGAGCACCACGGGGATCGAGCCGGCCTGCACGGGCGTCGGCGCCGTGTAACCCAGGTTCTCGATGGCACGAAGTATCTCGTCCGAAAGACCCAGCTCGTCAAAGGCGGGCAGGTTCTCGGTAGCGGACTCGACGGTCTCGGCGGCGCTGGCCTCGTCGGCCGCATCGAAGGCAGCCTGGGCCATGGCCTCGCGGGTCTCGTCCAGGATCTCGGCGTCGGTGACGTCGGATACAGAATTACGCATATGTTGTTGTTCCTTATCTGCACGCGCAAGGGGCACGGCATGCGGCCGCGCGGGCGTGCTTGGTAGTGCGCTAGTACATACAAAAACGGGTGCGCACAGAGAGGACGTTGCTCAGCACGCTGGCGATCGCTTTGGCAGCCATATCACGCGCCGTCCAGACGCAGCAGCTCTAAGCGATGGAGCAGATTCGCCGCGGGTTAGTATACCTGCACTCCGTATGCCCCCACGTAAACCACAGATGACGGGGCGGACGGAGCCGAGCAGAGACCCCCGCCGGACAACATCTCAATCTGTAACATCTACGGGGCAAATCGGGTCTCAGATGTTACAGACCGAGACAGAAGACTCCCCCGTCAGACAATGTCTCAATCTGTAACAGTAACTCGGCAAAAACGGAACTAGATGTTACAGATTGAGACGAAGGGCGAGGATGGTGCACTAACTTGGCAGTCGACCCCCGTATCGGAATGTCATACATTTCAACTTTTGCCATACACCCCCAGGGGGTATGGGTGTATAGTATCGACAGGCTAACAATTCCAACACCGAACCACAGAAAGGAGAGGCCATGGCTCAAGATAAGTTCGACGTAGGCGGCATGACATGCGCCGCCTGCCAGGCGCACGTGGACCGTGCCGTGAGCAAGCTCGACGGCGTCCAAAGCGTCGCGGTCAACCTACTCGCCGGTTCCATGATGGTCGACTACGACCCCGCGCAGGTCTCCCCCGACGATATCTGCACCGCCGTCGACCGCGCGGGCTACTCGGCCTCACCCGTCAGCACGGGCACCGGTGCCGCCGGCTCAAACGGCAGCGCGCAAGCCAGGTCTGGCGCCGCCCATATGGAGTCGCCCACCAAAAAGCTGGAGGCCGCCGCCTCTGCCATGCGCACCCGCCTCATCGTCTCGATCGTCTTCCTCATCCCACTGTTCTACATAGGCATGGGACACATGCTCGGCTGGCCGCTGCCCGGCATTTTCACCGACCATATCCACAGCATGACGCTCGCCCTCACCGAGCTCGTTCTGCTCATCCCCATCGTCTACGTCAACGACGCGTACTTTATCAACGGGTTTAAATCGCTCGCGCACGGCGCACCCACCATGGATGCCCTCATCGCCGTGGGCGCCACCGCTTCCATTGCCTGGTCGCTCTATGCCATGTTTATCATGGCCGACCAGCTGGCCACGGGGCAGGTGCACGAGGCCATGATGACAGGCATGGACAATCTGTATTTTGAGAGCGCGGGCACGATCCTGTCGCTCGTCACCGTGGGCAAATACCTCGAGACGCGCAGTAAGTCCAAAACCGGCGGCGCCATCGAGGCGCTCATCGATCTGGCGCCTAAAACCGCGACCGTCGTTGCCGACGACGGCAGCGAAACCATCGTCGACGTCGATAGCATCCTTCCCGGCCAGGTCCTGCGCGTGCACCCCGGCGAGTCAATCCCCGTCGATGGCGTGGTGCTCGAGGGTAGCTCGGCCGTGGACGAGAGTGCGCTCACCGGCGAGTCAATCCCCGTGGAAAAGACCGCCGGCGACACCGTCAACGCCGCCACCGTCAACCGCACCGGTTCGTTTACCTTCCGCGCCACGCGGGTTGGTGCCGACACGTCGCTGGCCAAGATCATCCAGCTCGTCGAGGACGCCAACGCCACCAAGGCGCCCATCGCCCGCATGGCCGACAAGGTCGCCGGCGTGTTCGTGCCCGTGGTGTTCGTGATCTCGGCCGTGACCTTTGCGGTGTGGATGGCACTGACCGGCAGCATAAACGAGGCACTTACCTCCGCCGTGGCCGTGCTGGTGATCAGTTGTCCCTGCGCGCTCGGCCTAGCCACGCCCGTCGCTATTATGGTAGGCACCGGCAAGGGCGCCGAGATGGGCATTCTGTTTAAGAGCGCCGAGGCGCTGGAGAGCCTGCGCAGCGTGGGTACCGTGGTGCTCGATAAGACGGGTACGGTCACCCGCGGCAAACCTGCCGTGACCGATATCGTGGTAGCCACGCGCGCCGACGGCTCGCCCGCCATGAGTGAAAAGGCGTTACTGAAGCTCGCTGCCGCGCTGGAGCGCTCGAGCGAGCATCCGCTGGCCGAGGCGATTATGACCGAGTGCGAGGTGCGCGGAATCGTGGCGCGCATGGTCGAGGACTTTGCCGCCGTGCCTGGACGAGGCGTTACGGCGCGCGAGGGACAAAACGCCATCGCTGCCGGTAACGTTCGCCTGATGAGCGAGCTGGGTATCACCGTGCCCTCAGGACTTGCGGAGCGATTCGCCGCCGAGGGCAAGACACCGTTGTTCTTTGCCAAGAACGGCGAGCTTGTCGGCACCATTGCCGTGGCTGACGAGGTCAAGGAGACGAGCGCCGAGGCCATCGCTGTAATGCGTTCGCTCGGCGTCGACGTGCACATGCTCACCGGCGACAACCGTGTGACGGCCGAAGCAATCGCCCGCCGCGTAGGACTGAGCAGCAAGCAGGTCATTGCCGACGTGCTTCCCGCCGACAAGGAACGCCACGTGCGCGAACTGCAAGATGCGGGCGGCAAGGTCGCCATGGTGGGCGACGGCATCAACGACTCCCCTGCCCTGGCGCGCGCCGACGTGGGCCTTGCTATCGGCACTGGCGCCGACATCGCCAAGGAAGGGGCAGATGTGGTACTCATGCGCAGCGATCTCATGGACGTCGCCCGCGCCATCGAGCTTTCGCGCGCCACGATTCGCAACATCAAGCAAGACCTGTTCTGGGCGCTGTTCTACAACGGCATCGGCATTCCGCTCGCTGCGGGCGTGTTCTTCCCCCTCACCGGCTGGCAGCTCTCGCCGATGTTTGGCGCCGCAGCCATGAGCCTGTCGAGCGTTTGCGTCGTAAGCAACGCGCTGCGCCTGAAATCCTTTAAGCCTAAAGTGGCAAAATAGGCTCACCATTACGTCCACTTAGAACGGGTTTTCCAGGTGCCCGAGATTGACCTGAAAGAGGAGCGACGCGTACTTTGGTACGCGAGTGACGGCTTGAAGGTCAAGGTCGGGTGCCTGGGAAAGCCGACATAACAGAGAGGAATACCCATGCGTTACACAATTAAGACTTCCGGCCTTATGTGTGGCCACTGCGACGCTACTGTCGAGACGGCACTGCTCAACGTTGCCGGCGTGACCGACGCCGATGCCGATCACGAGACTCAGACGGTACAGGTGGAGTGCGCCGACACCGTGGCCGCTGAGCAGCTCGCTGCCGCCGTCGAAGGCGCCGGCGAGAAGTTCCACGCCCTGTCCGTGACCGCAGCCTAGCTGCTACCAGAAGCATTCGACCCCATCGACCAGAAACGAGGACCCGCCATGATGGCAGACCACAAATCGGTGAACCGTATGCTCAAGACGGCGCGCGGCCAGATCGACGGCATCCTGAGGATGGTCGAGGAGGACCGCTACTGCGTCGATATTTCCACGCAGCTCATGGCCACACAGGCACTCCTCGCGCGCATTAACGCCGACGTGCTCAAGGCGCATATCGAGGGCTGCGTGACTTCGGCAATCGAATCGGGCGACGAAGACCTCAAAGCCGCGAAGCTCGCCGAGATCGAACGCGTCGTCGACAAGCTCTCTAAGTAATCGGCGCATTGGGGACAGACCACTTTGCACCGTCTTGATGTTCCGAGGACAGGTATGTTTGCACCACATTGGTGCAGATTAACCTGTCCCCCTTGCTCTAAATCGGGTATAAAGGCGTGCGGCATATCGAATGAAAGGCAATTTGCATGAATGACTTTATGAAGGGCCGCAATGGCGCCGACGAGCTCACCATCGTGATGGGTTTTACCGGCATCGTCATCGCGATGATCGGGTCGATGGCCCGCGTCCAGTGGCTCAGTTGGATCGCCATCGCCGTCATCGTGATCGGCGTGCTGCGCGGCCTGTCCAAAAACATCGACGCACGTCGCAAGGAGAACGAGGCCTTTGTCGCCGGCTCGGCTAAGGTCCCCGGCTTGGGCAAGTTTGTCGCCAGCTTGGGTGGCGGCGCTGCAGCGGCCAGCACCTCACGCGCGGCCGGCACCAGTAAGGAAGACTTTGAGCGTGCCAAGCGCACGGCCAAGAAGATGTGGAAAGGTCGCAAGACCACGGCATACCTCAAGTGCCCCAACTGCGGCCAGATGCTCTCCGTTCCCAAGGGCAAAGGCAAAATCCGCGTCACCTGCCCCAAGTGCCACGCCAAGATGGAGACGCGCTCGTAGCCGCCATACCGCAGGACAAAATAAAAGCCGAGGCCTCGCACTGGGACCTCGGCTTTTTTGAATGCGGCAAAGGACCCGCCCCCGTCACGCCTACGCCACGCCGTCGCGGGCAAGCTCCTCGGCAAGCGCCTCGGCTGGCATGGCCATAATCGTGTCGAGCTCGGCGTCCACCTCGGGAATACGCTTCACCTTGAGTTTGCGCACCAGATCGCCACGACACATCACGTGCATCGGCTCGCGCAGAGCGCACAGGTCATCGAGCGGATTCTCGCGCGTCACCAGGATATCGGCAGCCTTGCCGCACTCGATCGCACCGGTCTCGCCGCCCAGCCCCAGCAGCTCAGCATTGACCTGCGTAGCCGTATGCAGCGCAAACGCATTGCTCACGCCCACGTACTTGGCAAAATAGGCCACCTCGCGCCACATGTCGTACTGGGTCACGAACGGGCAGCTCGAATCCGTACCCAAACCTACCTTGATACCGGCTTCCAGCGCCGCACGAGCGCTCTCGATAATGCCCGAGCACACGATATCGCCGTTCTTCTTTTGCGTTTCGGTCGAATGAGTCTTCTCCGGATCGAGCAGCACAAACGGCAGTGCGGGGCTGATCGTGCAGGTCACACTCGGCGCACGCCCCTCGAGCTGAGTTCCCGCGGCGCCGCGGTACAGCTCCAGGATCTCGGGCGTCAACGGAGCGCCGTGCTCGATCGTATCGACGCCGGCCTCGAGCGCGGCCTTCACCCCCTCGGTGCTCTCGACATGAGCCATAACCGGAAGGCCCATATCGTGCGCCGCCTTGCACGCCGCTGCGGCAACCTCCACCGGCATACGCAGCACGCCCGGCTCGCCTACCTCGGTCGCATCGAACACACCGCCCGTTACGAACAGTTTAATGACATTGGCACCGCGCGCATACAGGTCGTGAACCTGTTCGGCCGCCTCGGAGGGACTGTTGGCCACCTGCGCGAACAGCCCCGCGCCGTGGCCACCCGGCACCGTAACGCCCGTTCCCGGCGCCACCAAACGCGGACCCTGATACTTGCCGGCATCGATGGCATCGCGCACGGCCAGATCGGCAAACAGCGGGTCGCCCGCACCGCGCACCGTGGTCACGCCGCTTGCCAGCTGCTGTTGGGCGCTGCCCTTAAGAATATGGCGCACGATAGCGCGCCCCACGGGATTATCGAGCTTCTTCATCAGCGCGCCCGCATCGCCCGCCGAAACCGGCTTGCCCGAGCCGCACAGATGCACATGCATATTGATGAGGCCCGGCATGAGATACGCCCCGGCCAGGTCGAGGACCTCGGCACCTGCAGGCGCCTGCGCAACAGCACTCGGCCCCATCCACGTGATGACACCGCGCTCAACGGCCACGGCCATGTCGGGCTGCGGCTCCATATGCTCCGAACCATCCAGGACGGTCGCATTGATAAACAACGTGGAACGATCGGCAGACGCCATATCGAGCTCCTCCCTCACGATTAACTTGAACATTTGTCCATTATCACCTAATGCAGCAAACTAAAGTCGAACATATCGGTTAGCGGAGGGACGAGAGAGCTGTGAGGGCAAACGGAGACAGCACGGCAATGCTCCGGCCGTTCCAGCAAAACGTCTTGATCTGTAACAGGTAGACCAGGTTTTAGCAGCCAGATGTTACAGATCGAGATCTTTCGGCACCGCGTCCATCCTTTGTCTCAATCTGTAACAGTTGGGTCGATTTTTGGCCGTTAGATGTTACAGATCGAGATCTTTCGGCACCGCGGCCAACTTTGTCTCAATCTGTAACAGTTGGGTCGAATTTTGGCCGCAAGATGTTACAGATCGAGATATTCTCCAGCCCTGTCTTCAAACATCTAAATCTGTAACATGTAGACAGGTTTTCGGCCTCTAGATGTTACAGATTTAGATCTTCTAGCGGCAGCCAACCTTCTGTCTCGATCTGTAACAGTTACGAGGCCAAACGGCCCCTTGTTGTTACAGATCGAGACAAACTCGACAGGAACAACCACATCCGCGTTAGTCGTATCCCTCAGCGCCCATACCACTGACGCTTCCATCCCTCAGCCAAATCGGCCCGCTGCGAAATACCCGCCAGCCTCATCTTTTCAGCCAGCTTCCCCGGGTTCTTGAGCTCATCAAACGTGAACCTCAGCACCTTGTGCCCGAGCATTGTCAGATGAGATTCCCGCTGACGCTCTGCTACGAACGGATCGACCGACTCCCGATCCCCACCATCCTGCAGGGTATACTTTCCTCTTCCGTCGAGCTCGCCAATCACGCACGTCCCGTCCTCGAGCCTCCAGAAATAATCGACCCGAAACACCTGGCTCGAATCGAGCGGATCGCGAAACTCCACCTGCAACTCTGGCACCGGAAAACCGTATGCAATAAAGAACGCTCGGAACCGAGACTCGCCACCGTTTTCGGACAGCCCGTCCGCATGCGACGCAATCACCTGAGCTCTGCGATACCCGCGTCTGCCCTCGCAATCGGCCTGGAGCCGTTCGCAGAGGTCGTCGCGCGATATGCCCTTCGCCCGCAGCGCAGAATCGGCAATCGCCAGACCATATGAAAACGGCGCACGCAGCAGACAATCCTCCACCGTGCGCCAAAACGGCGTCACTCGCACGCCGTCGACGCGCTCAAGCGCACCCGACGCCTGCGGACGCAGCAGCCTATATCCCGTACTCAACGCCACCGAACAACCCGTCTTGACCAAGTAACGCGGCCCGAGCAGATCATTCGGCACCTCCAGACCCCATATCAGCGCGGCGTCATACCCCCAAAACGCCCAATCGGGATGAAACTCCGCAAGCCCCTTGATGGTCCGCCGAGCCCGCTCCGGCGGCGTCAACGCATCCCATTCATGCTGAAAACAGAATAGGTGCGATTCGGGCTCCGCAATATCGTCTGTGCCCACATGGCGCCGCAACCACATGAGCTCGGCATTATCGTGCGTCGCAAGCAGCACGCCTTGTTCAGCCGCCTCCGTGAGCCTGGCAAGCATCCTATTCCGCGCCAAGGTGCTACGTGCTGCATGTTTGTGTTTGAAAACGGTATTAGACACTTTCATCACCACCACGTCAGACAAATGGACCATCGTCACCGTTGCCTCCGCTGACAAATGTCTTGATCTGTAACAGGAAGACAATCTTTGAGCCTCTAGTTGTTACAGATTTAGATTGTTCGGCACCGCGGCCAACATTTGTCTCGATCTGTAACAGTTAGGTCGAATTTTGGCCTGTAGATGTTACAGATCGAGACATCCCCCCTGCCGGGTTCCAAACATCTCAGTCTGTAACAGTTAGACGTTCTCCAGACCCCTAAACGTTACAGATTTAGACAAACCAGCAACGCCCAAGCAGTCGTCTCGATCTGTAACAGGTAGACCGGTTTTTTGTCCCTAAACGTTACAGACCGAGACAAATAGACGGGCGGCGGAGGCGCGACTGCCCATCCCCTACTCCCATTCCTGTTTGTAGATGTTGAGTGACTTTACGTAGCGCCCCTGGGCGCCCATGATGTCGCGAACCAGCCGTAAGAAGAAGCTGATACACGAGGTATCGAAGCCATCTTCTAGGTCCTCAGGATGCACGGCGCCAGGCCCGTCGACCGCCGTATCGCTCAGGCGCGCAATGTCGTAGAGGTAGAGCTGCCCCGCCGTCAGCCAGACGTCGTCGACGCACGCGAGGCGCACCGCAATCGCGCCATCGCGCCAGTGTTCCTTTTGCACGATATGCGGATCGTAGACGTCAAAGCGACGGTCGGTACGCGTGTCACGCAGCGCGACCATACCGGTCGCGGGATCCTTATCCAAAATGCCAAAGCGAGAGAAATAGTGCGTGTCGCGTACCTGCTCGAGCCGTCTGAGCGAGACGGGCGAAAGCGACGCCGGCGGCTCGTCAACATACAGCTCAAGCAGCGTCTTGCCATGGTAATAGGGACGCTCGAACAGCAGCCAATCGGTAAATGCCATGTTATAGGCCATGATTTCATTTTGCGAGGGCTCCTCGCAATAGCTGAGCCATGGATCGACTATCACTTCGAACTGTGTACGCGCCGCCTCCAAAAACTGAAACTTGCGCAGCATCCAAAACTGGGCCATGCCGGCAATATCGTCACCGACGGCCTCGGCCAGACGTCCCCGGTCCAAAACATGATCAGCCATGGCATCCTCCTCAAACTGATAAACCTCAATTTGAGCTTACGAGGAGGGCGGGTGGTCGCCGCCATCACGGGCGAAATGGGCATCGGGCTGCAAACCAGATGCTGACCAAGCGCTTGACGGGATACTTGCAGATTATACAAATTGCCACAAAATCGCGGGTAGAACTAGACGAATCACCCGCGCCGCTGTCCGCAAACAACTAAAGCCGCCACATAAACAGCAGAGCGCAACGAGCGCAAACGCCAACGGGTAGGCAGCCAAACGTCGGCAAACGAGCAAAACGCTCGCAAACCCGCAAGGAGTGTCCCCGGATGCCGGCATATAAGGAACGTCCCCAGCTGCCGGCACTTGGGGACGTTCCTTATATGCCGGCCGTTGGGGACAGCCCTTGCCGATTCGATTGTTGAGTAACTCTGTGATTGTCTTACAGCCCCAGCGTCTCGGCGACCTCGTCTGCGCAGGCGAGGGCATCGGCCATGGCACCCACCACGAGCGAGCTGCCGTTGCGGGCATCGCCGGCCACATACACCGGCGCGGCATCCGCGGCAACGCCATCCACGCGAGCCGCAAGATGCGAGTCCTCGGAGGCCATCACGGGCAACGGACGGCCCGCCGTGGCAATAGGCACGTCAACAGCGTCGAACACGCCGTGCTCCGGACCCGTAAAGCCACAGGCGATCAGCACCAGCTGGGCCGGCACCTCGTGCTCGGAGCCCGCAATGCGTTCGGGCTTGCCGGCCGACCAGTCCAGATCGACCACGCGCAGGCCCGCGGCCGCGCCCTTCTTGTCCAGCAATACCTCGAGCGTATCCACGCCCCAAGCACGCATCTCGCCGCCCATGGCAGCGATAGCCTCCTGCTGACCGTAGTCGGTCTTCTTAACGTTGGGCCACTGCGGCCAGGGATTGCTCGCCGCACGCTTATCGGGCGCAGCCGGCAAGAACTCAAACTGACGCACACTGCGTGCACCCTGGCGCACCGCGGTACCCACGCAGTCGTTGCCGGTATCGCCGCCGCCAATGACTACAACGTCCAGGCCGCGCGCGTTCACCGCGGGCTCACCGCCATCGAGCACCGACACGGTCGAAGCCGTCAGGTAGTCCACGGCATACACCACGCCCGGGGCATCCACATTCGTAGCCAAAAGACCGCGGGGCGTACGAGCACCGGCAGCCACCACAACGGCGTCAAAACCATTGAGCTTGGCCGCCACCGCAGGGTTCGTAACGTCAGTACCCAGCTCAAAGACAATGCCCAGCTCGCGCATGAGCGCCACGCGGCGCTCGACCACGGACTTCTCGAGCTTCATGTTGGGAATGCCGTACATGAGCAGACCGCCTGGGCGGTCGTCGCGCTCAAACACCGTCACGCGGGCACCGCGACGCGCAAGTTCCCATGCAGCCACCAGGCCAGCCGGGCCGGAGCCCACCACGGCGACCGAGGGTGCGTCCTCCCCTGCCGGCTCAAAGCGACGTGGGCCGCCGTTTGCCCATTCGTGGTCGCTGATCGCGCGCTCGTTATCGTGAATCGTTGTGGGCTGGCCGTCGACCGAACCCAGGTTGCACGCAGCCTCGCACAGTGCCGGGCACACGCGGCTCGTAAACTCGGGCATGGGCGAGGTGAGCGACAGGCGCTCGGCCGCCTCGTCCCAGCGACCGCGATACACCAGCTCGTTCCACTCGGGAATCAGGTTGTGCAGCGGACAGCCACTCGGACGCGCCTTGCCAAAGCTCGCACCCATCTGGCAAAACGCCACGCCGCACATCATGCAGCGGCTCGCCTGGGCGCGGCGCGCATCGTCGTCGAGCTCCACATACAGCGGATCGAAATCGCGGCTGCGCTCCTCCACGGGGCGCAGCTCGTGGGTCACGCGATCGATATCAAGAAAAGCACCGGGCTTACCCATGGCACTTACGCCTCCTTCTTGGTCGAAGCAACAGAGCTGACAGCCACGGGCGCAGCACCGCCCGCGACATCAAAGCGAGCGACATCCGCGTTGCTCGCGCGGCCGGTCACGATGTCAAACGCCAACTCCTCGGCCTGCGCATGCGTCTTGCCCACGGCCTCGGCCGCAGCGACAATCGCCAGCACGCGCTCGTACTCGGTCGGAATGACCTTCACAAAGTGCTTGCTCATCGAGTCGAAGCTGTAGAGCAGCTTAATGCCGCGCGGGCTCTGCGTCGCGTCCACGTGCTCCTGGATAAGCGCGCGAATCTGCGCCAGCTCGACAGCCGTCGGGGCCTTGAGCTCCACGCTCTCGTGGTTCACACGGGCTTCGAGCGTGCCGTACTGGTCAAAGACATAGGCCACGCCACCCGTCATACCGGCGGCGAAGTTCTGCCCGACCTCGCCCAAGATGAGCGCCAGGCCGCCCGTCATGTACTCGCAGCCATGGTTGCCGCAGCCCTCGACCACCACAGTGGCACCGGAGTTACGCACGCCAAAGCGCTGGCCTGCCAGGCCGTTAATAAAGCCGCGGCCGCTCGTGGCACCAAAGAACGCCACGTTGCCCACGATGATGTTCTCGTCGAACTTGTAGGTCGCATGCGAGTTGGGGCGCACCGACACCTCGCCGCCCGATAGGCCCTTGCCAAAGTAGTCGTTGGCGTCGCCGCACACGTTGAGCGTAATGCCACGCGGCAGAAAGGCGCCAAAGCTCTGACCGGCCGAACCATCGCAATCGATGGTGATGGAGCCGGCGGGCAGGCCCTCGGGATGCGCCTTGGTCACCGCATTGCCCAGGATGGTGCCCACGCAGCGGTTGACGTTGGCGATATCGGCGCGGAACCGAATCGGGCGCAGGTGCGCACGGGCATCGGCCGTATAGGGCACAAACAACGTGGAGTCGAGCGTCTTGTCGAGCTCGCTGTCCGCAGCCATCTGCGGCAGGAAGTGGCGACCGTCGGCGCCCGGGATATGGGCACCGAACTCGCAGGTCGCGCTCGCCAGCACGGGCGACAGATCAAGCAGGTTGGCCTTGCGGTTGCCCGGTACCTCGATCTGGCGCAGGCACTCGGGATGGCCGACCATCTCGTCGACGGTGCGGAAGCCCAGGCTCGCCATGACCTCACGCAGCTGCTCGGCAACAAAGAGCATAAAGTGCTCAACGTGCTCGGGCTTGCCGCGGAAGCCGCGACGCAGGCGACAGTTTTGCGTGGCGATGCCGGCCGGGCAGGTGTCCTGCTGGCAGTCGCGCTGCATGAGGCAGCCCATGGAGATGAGCGGCATGGTCGCAAAGCCAAACTCCTCGGCGCCCAGCAGGCAGGCGACGGCAACATCGGTGCCGTCCATGAGCTTGCCGTCGGCCTCGAGCACCACGCGGGAGCGCAGGCCGTTTTGCAGCAACGTCTGCTGAGCCTCGGCAAGGCCGAGCTCCAGCGGCAGGCCGGCGTGCCAAATGGAATCGCGCGCCGCGGCACCCGAGCCGCCATTGTGGCCGCTGATCAAGATCTTGTCGGCGGCACCCTTGGCCACACCGGTGGCGATGGTGCCGACGCCGGCCTCGCTGACCAGCTTGACCGACACGCGCGCGCCGGGGTTGGCGTTCTTAAGATCAAAGATCAGCTCTGCCAGGTCCTCGATGGAGTAGATGTCGTGGTGCGGCGGAGGCGAGATCAGGCCGATGCCGGGCGTGGACTGACGGACCTCGGCGATCCAGGGGTAGACCTTCTTACCGGGCAGGTGGCCACCCTCGCCGGGCTTGGCGCCCTGGGCCATCTTGATCTGAATCTCGAAGGCGCTGCACAGGTAGCGGCTCGTTACGCCAAAGCGCGCACTTGCCACCTGCTTGATAGCGGAGTTCTTGGAGTCACCGTTAGCCAGCGGGGTCTCGCGACGCGGATCCTCGCCGCCCTCGCCCGAGTTAGAGCGTCCGTGCAGGCGGTTCATGGCGATGGCCATGCACTCGTGCGCCTCTTTGCTGATAGAACCGTACGACATGGCACCGGTGTTAAAGCGGCGGACGATGTTGCGCGCGGGCTCCACCTCGTCGAGCGAAACCGGCGTGCGGCCGTTGGCATTAAAGTCGAGCAAGTCACGCAGGCGCACGGCACGGCCGGTGCGGTGCAGGCGGGCGCTGTACTCCTTAAAGGTGTCGTAGCTGTCCTCACGACAGGCGGTCTGCAGCAAGTAGACAGTCTGCGGATCGATGAGGTGATCCTCGCCGCCGAGCGGGCGCCACTTGGTCAGACCCAGCGTGGGCAGCTGATCGGGAGCCGGGCTCTTAAGGATAGCGAGCGCGGCGTCGTAGCGCTCGTTTTGCTCGCGCTCAACGTCCTCGACACCCATACCGCCCACACGGCTCACCGTGCCGGCGAAGTACGCGTTGACGAACTCCGACGTAAAGCCCACGGCCTCGAAAATCTGCGCCGAATGGTAGCTCTGCACCGTGGAGATGCCCATCTTGGACATGATGGAAACGATGCCGGCGGTCGCAGCCTTATTGTAGTTGGCGATGCCCTGCTCGGCTGTCACGTCCAGATCGCCGTGCGCCGCCAGGTCGCGAATGCACGCATGCGCGTTGTACGGATAGATGCCGCTCGCGGAGTAGCCCACCAGCGCCGCAAAGTCGTGCGGAGACACGGCGTCGCCACACTCCACCACGATGTCGGCAAAGGTACGCACGCCGGCGCGGATCAGGTGGTTGTGCACGCAGCCCACGGCGAGCAGTGACGGCACGGGTACCTCGTCCGCTCCGGCGCGATCGCTCAACACCACGATGTTCACGCCGTCGCGGACCGCAGCCTCAACGTCCTCTGCAAGCTGCTTGAGCGCAGCCTGCAGCGCGCCCTCGCCGGCATCGCGGCGGTAAACGGCACGGAAACGGCGGGTCTTAAAGCCAACACGGTCAATCGCGCAAATGCGGTCGAACTCCTCCTCGCTCAGCAGCGGGCGCTCCAGACGCACCAGTTGGCAGGCCGTACGAGAGTCCTCGAGCAGGTTGCCGTGGTTGCCCAGGTAGAGCGTGGTCGAGGTGACCATATGCTCGCGCAGGGCGTCGATCGGCGGGTTTGTGACCTGGGCGAACAGTTGATAGAAGTAGTCAAAGAACGAGCGTGTCTTCTTGGACAGGCAGGCCAGCGGCGCATCGATACCCATCGAGGCGAGCGGGGCCTTGCCCTGCTGGGCCATGGGGCGCACGACCTCGTCAACATCATCCCAGTGGTAGCCGAGCTTGGCCATACGCACGGCGGCAGGCACCTCGGCATCCTCGGCGGGCGTTGCCGCGGCGGGCTTGTCGAGCGCGTCAACGGTCAGCGTCTCCTCGGCAATCCAATCGCGGTAGGGCTTTTCCTTGGCATAGCGGGCGCGCAGCTCGTCATTGTAGATCACACGGCCGCGGGCAAAATCGACCTCGAGCATCTGGCCCGGTCCCAAACAACCGCTTGTCAGGATATTCTCGGGGCGCACCTCGATGGTGCCCACCTCGCTTGCCAGCATAAAGCGGCCGTCGCGCGTCACGTAGTAGCGAGCCGGGCGCAGGCCGTTGCGGTCGAGGGCGGCACCCAGCGTACGGCCGTCGGTAAAGGCGATGGCCGCCGGGCCGTCCCAGGGCTCCATGAGCATGGACTGGTAGGCATCGTAGGCGCGGCGCTCCTCGCTCAGGTTGTCGTTGTGGTCCCACGGCTCGGGCAGCAACATGGACGCGGCACGCGTGAGCGGACGGCCGTTCATGACCAAAAACTCGAGTACATTATCCAGAATCGCGGAGTCGGAACCCTCGCGGTTGATGATGGGCATCACACGCTCAAGATCATGCTGCAGCACGGGGCTGTACAGGTTAGGTTCGCGGGCGCGAATCCAGTTGACGTTGCCCTTGAGGGTGTTGATCTCGCCGTTGTGGATAATAAAGCGGTTGGGATGTGCGCGCTCCCAGCTAGGCGTGGTATTGGTGGAGTAGCGCGAGTGGACGAGCGCCACGGCCGTCTTGACGGCGGCGTCGTTGAGATCGATAAAGAAGCGGCGCATCTGCGTGGCGACCAGCATGCCCTTGTACACGATGGTACGCGAGCTCATGGAGCACACATAGAAGATCTTGTCGCGCAGGGCAAACTCGGCGTCGGCCTTCTTTTCGATGGTACGGCGGCACACGTACAGGCGACGCTCAAAGGCATCGCCGGCGGGCGTGTCGTCCGGACGGCCCAGGAAGGTCTGCAGGATGGTGGGCATGCAGGCGCGGGCCGTCTCGCCCAGATCGTGAGGGTCGACCGGCACCTCGCGCCAAAAGAGCAGCGGCACGCCGGCCTCGGCACAGCCTTCCTCAAACACGCGGCGGGCATCCTCTACGCCCTTGTCGTCTTGCGGGAAGAACAGCATGGCCACGCCATAGTCGCCCTCTGCCGGCAGAATCTGGCCGCACTTTTGAGCCTCTTTGCGGAAAAAGTGATGCGGAACCTGGAACAGGATACCGGCGCCGTCGCCGGTATTCTTCTCGAGTCCCGTGCCACCGCGGTGCTCCAGGTTGACCAGAATGGACAGCGCATCGTCCAGAATCTGGTGGTGGCGCTCACCGTTGATATCGGCAAGAGCGCCGATGCCACATGCATCGTGGTCGAATTCGGGGCGATAAAGGCCCTGCTGCTGAGCGGAATCTGCCTGCATCGCGATCCTCCCCTAGATATTTAGACAGTCAGTTGAATAGGCATACTAGAAGCATCGCCGGCCCATTGTGTTTCCCGCCCGTTTCGAAACAATTGCGTAACGCACGCCCTACGAGTGGACACCGCCGACCTCAAGGGCAACAACAAGGACCCCAGGTTCGGCCTGTAAGCTAACCGCTTCAAACATCTCAATCTGTAACAGGAAGACCCAATTTCGACGACTAACTGTTACAGATTGAGATGTTCTCGAGAGGCGGTTCCGAATGTCTCAATCTGTAACACGAGGGGCCGGTTTTGGCGGTCAGCTGTTACGGATCGAGATTTTCCATAGGACCATTTCTTCCTGTCTCGATCTGTAACACCTAGGCCCAATTTCCATCCCTAGTTGTTACAGATCAAGACATTTCGGCAACCCCCTTTTACCACCCTATTCAAATACAACAATTTTGTTAGTCATGGTCAAATTTTGAGCCTAAAACGGGTATCCTTTGCGGCGTCAAACAAACGGCACGCAGGAGTGCACCATGATCGACCATCTCAAACATCACTTTGGCTCCCCGCGCACCGGCGGCCACGGCGGACTCGACATCGCACGGCATATCGGCCCCGGGCTGCTCGTGACCGTCGGCTTTATCGACCCGGGCAATTGGGCCTCCAATATGGCTGCCGGCTCGCAGTTTGGCTACGCGCTGCTGTGGATCGTCACGCTGTCCACGATCATGCTCATCGTGCTGCAACACAACGCGGCTCACTTGGGCATCGCCACGGGCATGTGTCTTGCCGAGGCCACGACGCGCCACCTGCCCCGCCTCGTCGGGCGTGCGATACTCGGCAGCGCGTATCTAGCCACGGTCGCCACCGCCATGGCCGAAGTCCTGGGCGGCGCGATTGCACTTCAAATGCTCTTTGGCCTGCCCGTACGTGCCGGCTGCATCATCGTGGCGGCGGCATCGATTGCCATGCTCATGACGAGCTCCTACAAACGCGCCGAACGCTGGATCATCGCCTTCGTGGGCGTGGTGGGACTTTCGTTTTTAGTCGAGCTTCTGCTGGTCAAGGTCGACTGGCCGCAAGCCGCCACAAGCTGGATCACGCCCAGTATGCCCACCGGCTCAGTCGCGATTATCGTAAGTGTCCTAGGCGCGGTCGTTATGCCCCACAACCTCTTCCTGCACTCCGAGGTCATCCAATCCATGCACTTTGAAGGCCAAGGCGAGCAGGTTATCGAAGAACGCCTGCACTACGAGCTCTTCGACACGCTCTTTTCGATGGGTGTGGGCTGGGCAATCAACTCGGCCATGGTCATCCTGGCCGCAACGACCTTCTTTGCGCACGGCATTGTCGTAGACGACCTCGCCGTCGCAGCGGCCACGCTCTCCCCCATTCTGGGCCCGGCAAGCTCGACCATCTTTGCGGTGGCACTGCTGTTTGCGGGCATATCGAGTAGCGTGACGGCGGGCATGGCGGCGGGCACCATCACCGCGGGCATATTCGACGAAGAATACGACATCCACGACCGACATTCCTCGATCGGAGTGGCGGCCTGTTTCGTCGGCGCAGTGGCGGCGTGCCTGATCGTCCCGAATCCTTTTGAGGGTCTCATTTGGAGTCAGGCACTGTTGTCGCTTCAGCTGCCGATTACGGTCTTTGTGCTCATACGACTCACCAGCTCGCCCCGCGTCATGGGCAAATACGCCAACTCGCGCCCGCTCAACGCGTTGCTCGTAGGGATCGGCGTCATCGTGACGATTCTCGACATCGTGCTGCTAACGGGGATGTAATGGGATGGCGTGACTGTCCAGATATAACGTCTCAATCTGTAACACGTGAACCCGTTTTGAGCCCTTAGATGTTACAGATTGAGATTTTCTGAGAGATAGTTTCAGTTTGTCTCGATCTATAACAAGTGGACCCAATTTCCGCGCCCAGATGTTACAGATCGAGATATTTCTTCAGCCCCAACCTTTTGTCTCGATCTGTAACAAGTAGAGGGGGTTTACGTGCCTAAATGTTATAGATTGAGATTTTGAGAATGATGGTTTTGGTTTGTCTCGTTCTGTAACAGGAAGACCCGTTTTGAGCCGTTAGATGTTGCAGGTTAAGACAAAAGGTCGGCCGGACTCACAACAGACAGGATCGGCTAATAGCAGCCGTGATCCCTTGGGGACGGAGGAAAAGGGCCCCGGCCGGGATATCCGACCGGGGCCCTTGGACAGAGCTATATGTTGCTGCAAGTCGTGTGTCTACGAGCTACTCCTCGACGAGCTCAAACTGATCGGGACCGACGCCACACACCGGGCACACGTAATCCTCGGGCAGCTCGGGCGTGTCGACCTCTACCTCGTAACCGCAAACGGTGCACACGAACTTGTACGTCTTCTTTTCCTCGGCCATGATGTTCTCCTCTCGAACGTGGCTGCTGGTGTACTTTGCTTATTAGTATACATTCTTAATAATATAATGCAAGCGGTTTTACCGCATTTCTACCCTTGGTACGAAGACGCCTTGGGCGGCGTCTTGCCCTTCAGGACCTTATGGTAGTAATCGTAGGTGAGCGGCGTCTCGTCGCTCAGGCGCTCGGCATCCTCGACCTCGCCGATAAACAGTAGATGCGTGCCCACATCCACTGTGTCGATCAAACGGCAGCTAAACAAGGCCGCCGCATGCTCGGGAACATAGGGCATGCCCAGTGCGGTCTCGCGCGTCTCGTACTTGGCAAATTTGTCATAGTTGCTGCTGGTACGGAATCCAAAGTTACCAATGTAGGGCATATCGGCCGTCTGATCGATCACGGTCAGCGCAAAGGCCTTGGCAGACGAGATAACGCCAGACGTGACATTTTCCTTGTTCACGGCAACCGAAATGCGCGGCGGCGTGGACGTCACCTGCACCGCGGTGTTGATAATGCAGCCGGCGCGCGACCCATCTGCCGCGGCACTCACCACATACAGCCCGCACGGCATCGTAAAGAACGCAGTTTTATCCAAAACGATCACTCCCCTAACTCGGAATTGAGCCTTGCAGACGTATATACCCACAATGAGACATATGTGTCAGAACGGTAAGAAAAATGAGCCACACGCAGTTGCGGTGAAAAAGTCCCTGTTTAAGCCTGGATACCCAACAAACAGGAACTATTCCACCGCAACTTGCGAGGAGCAGACCGGGAGTACGACAACAGTGATGGATGAACATCCCCGCCCGCCCGGATATCAACCCTTAGCGATTACGCTCCTTAAGCGCGCGATCGATTTCGCGCTGAACGTCACGTTTGGCCATGTCCTCGCGTTTGTCGTAGAGCTTTTTGCCACGGCCCAGGCCCAACAGCAGCTTAACGCGACCATCGGTATTAAAGTAGAGCTCGAGCGGCACCAGTGCATAGCCGCGGTTGCGTAGTTTGCCGTCAAGAAAATCAATCTCCTTGCGATGCAGCAGCAGACGGCGCCGGCGATCGGGATCACGGTTCCACACACCACCGTGACTATAGGGATGGATGTGCAAACCCACCAGCCAGCACTCGCCGCCGCGAATCAGCGCAAAAGTATCGGTAATCTGACAGGCGCGCTCGCGAATCGACTTGACCTCGGTACCGCTCAGCTCAATGCCGCATTCGAATGTCTCGTCGATAAAGTATTCGTGATGCGCCGAACGATTCTTGGAGATGAGCTTGCGCTCGCGCTTACTGGGCATCGCCGGCCTCCTCGGCGTCATCGGCTTTCCCGCTCGCGGCCTCGCGTTTGGCCTTGCGCTCGGCGTTGAGCTCGGCATCGCTTTCGCGCACCAGCTTAATGATCGCCGCGCATGCCTCCTCGCCCACCAGGTCGCGGGCACGGACCGTCAGGCGTGTAGCCTCCTGCTTGTCACCGTCGCCCGCAGCGTCGGTCGCACACATAATCAGACAAATGGCAATCTCGGCCGAAGGCGAGGTCGGTACGCCCTGCAACGCCAGCTCGCCCATCACATGCTCATCACTCTCGTCGGCGGCATCCGGATAGGTGGCATGGATCTTGCTGAGCAAGCGCGTCGTATGTGAATCGCCAGGGGCCAAGCGCAGCGCCAGACGTGCGCAACCCACGGCCGCCGAGACGTTCTCGGTCTCGGGCTCCAAAAAGTACTGGCCCAAGTTGGCGTAGGCGCGGGCGGCGCACCTGCCGTCACTCGCACGCTCCAGCACCGAAAACGAAAGCGAAGCCCACTCCTGCTTGTCCTCGAGCGCACGGAACAGCTCGGCCAGATCCAGTCGGTAGTTGCAGTTCATGGGGTCCCAGCGCACGGCCTGCATCAAGGCATTGCGGGCGCTCACATAATCCTGCTGACGGATGTAGGCAAACGCCATGTCGGAGTACAGGCGATCAAACGGCACCTCGACCTGCACCAGCTCGCGTGGATCCTTTTCCACGCGGCGGTAGGCCAGGCGCTCAAACTTGCTATCGAAGCTAAAGTACTGGCGGCTCTCCTCCGTTTTACACTCGGCATCGATATACTCCTCGGCGAGCTCCACCAAACGCTCCAGCAGCGGCGTCGCCGTGGCCAGGTCTCCCTGCGCCAGGTAATTCTCGGCATACGTAATGTCTTGTAGGCTGATGGGCAGGTCCATGGCAACTCCTCGGTCCAGGTGAAACGCGGCTCATTCCACACATGCGGTGTATACACAAAACCCGGGTCTCTTGCGAGGCCCGGGCATTCAATTTGTGGTAGCCCGTACCAGATTCGAACTGGTGATCTCCGCCTTGAGAGGGCGGCGTCCTAAACCGCTAGACGAACGGGCCATATGTAGCAAATGCAATGGCTGGGATGGAGGGAGTCGAACCCCCATTGACGGAACCAGAATCCGCTGTCCTGCCATTAGACGACATCCCAATGACTGCATCGCTGCGCTCGGCTGTGCCTTTGCGCAAGAAAGAAATATACGGGAAGTCGCTCCGTGACGCAAGCCCCAATTTTGACTTTTTTAAAATTCGGTCAAATTGGCCTAATTTCGTCCAACCCGTGAAGGACCTGTGATGCCGACCGCTGTACGCGAAGGGCAAAACGCCGCGAGCGGTAGTCCTCAACCGTTGGCAGATACTAACGCGAAAACGATAGCACCAGGCAACACAATCGAAGTATCTTTTGATCATGCGGACGTCATGGCATGCGGCGCTCCCCGACCTCAAGCGCATCCAGGCAAGCCTCGTCGAGCTGTCCGGCATGCCGACCGTCATATCCGAGACGAACCGGGAGCGGCGGCAGCGCGAGCGCCTGCAGCGGCAACGAATTTCGTTTATCTGCCCCGGCATTCAGGCATACCTGCCCTTTATGGACGAAGAGTACTGGAGCGACACGCCCGACAAGCACGTAAAGATCTACGACCCACACGAATGGGCGCAGCTGAAGGACTGACTGGGGCAGGCCCGCCCTGGAGTAGGCCCGCCGGAAGAAAGCGCATCCCAGATTTCAAGCTCAAACTGGTCCCCACTTTCCCGTCGAGCCCTCAACCGGAAACCGTGTCCCAGAATCAGCGCTCGAAACGGGACGTCATGTCCGATAGAGCCCTCAACCGGAAAGCACATCCCAGAATCAGCACTCAAAATGGGACGCACTTTCCGAAGTCGCTACAGCAACGCCTCGGTCCAAGCCGCTTCCCTAAAGCCGGGGATCGCAAAGCCGTCGCCCACCAGCAGCGGGCGCTTAACCAGCATGCCGTCAGTCGCCAGCAGCTCGCAGCATTCCTGGTCCGTCATACCCGCATCCAGGCGCGCTTTCAGACCAAGCTCTCGATATTTCATGCCCGACGAGTTAAAGAAGCGTCGCACCGGCAGCCCCGAACGAGCAATCCAGGTCGCAAGTTCCTCAGCCGAAGGATTGTCTGTAACAATATCGCGATCGACGTACTCAACCCCATGCTCGTCCAACCAGGCCTTGGCCTTTTTACACGTCGAGCATTTGGGGTATTCAACAAACAGCACTGCCATGGGGATTCCCTTCTTAGAAAAGACAAGTGTCTGGCAAACAGCGCATCGATGGCCATCTGCGACCAATGCCGATATTGTAACCAGCGCCGACGTACAGGCGGTCGCGATTTTCCATCTTGAGATTAGCGCCTCGCATGGGCGCCAATGGGACAGGTCGCGCGCTGAACCAGCGCGGCGGCCAACAGCACCAACAGCATGGCGACAACGTAACCCGCGGCATCGAAGCCCAGGTCGATCATGTCGAAATGACGACCAGGAACAAAGATCTTGTGCACTTGGTCACCGACAGAGCAGACGGCGCAAAAGAGCAGAGCGAGTACGTACCGGAATCGCGCGCATGGCAGGCACTCGCCCAGGCATGCCACTGTCGCCGAAGCAAACAGTCCTACAAAGAAGAACTCAACGGTATGTGCGACGCGACGAATGTTGGCACCCATCCACAGACGAACGGGCGCAAGCGGGTCGGGATGAACAGTGGCAGTCGTTGAATCCGTGCCCTCGACGGCATCCCCCGCCTGGAACTCCTGCGTGGCGTCGGGCCGCACGTCCGCGGCCCGTCCTTCCACCGCACGCGCGGTGGACTCGCTGAGCGACGACGTCTGCTCCACGTTTTGCTCCGTCAGCATCCAAATACTTGCCAGCGTCACGACCAGCAGGACAATCGAAATCCATCCGACCATGTGCTTCACACGCGCCAAGGGCTAACCTCCGTCATTTTTTGAGCAGCAGCGAGTGTACCCCCAAATGCAGTTGTCGCCGTAGCAAAATCCAAAATGTTCGAATCGGGGCGCCAAAGGACCGTGGCGCCCCTACTCCATCTCGCGCATCCAGCGATCGAACGTCCCCACGCACACGCCTAGCCGCTTTGCCGCCTGACTCCGCGTGATATCACCCGCCTCGTAGGCATCGCGTACCAGCTCGAATTGCGGGGGACAGGGCTTGCGGGGCCGGCCAAAGCGCACGCCGCGCGCTCGCGCCGCCGCAATGCCCTCGGCTTGGCGCCGGTGGATGTTCTCGCGCTCCACCTGCGCCACATAGCTCAGCAGCTGCAAAACAATATCGGCAATCAACGTACTCGTCACGTCCGACCCACCACAGTCTCTGGCGCGCGTGTCGAGCAATGGCATGTCCAGCACCACGATGGCGGCGCCGAGCTCTTTGGTTATGCACCGCCATTCCTCGAGGATCTCGCTGTAGTTACGGCCCAGCCGATCAATGGAAAGTACCACCAGCACATCGCCGGAATCCAACGCGCACAGCAGCTCGCGATACCGCGGTCGATCGAAGTCCTTGCCACTCGCATGGTCGGCAAAGATATTCGCCGGTTCCACGCCATAGGCGCCCAGCGCATCCAGCTGCCGATTCAGATTTTGATCACGCGAGCTCACCCGCGCATACCCGTACACCGTTGTCATCTCATCCCCGCTCTCTCGTAAACCTCCCAAAAAGGGACAGGTTTATTTTGGTAGGTTTTATCTCCCCTATAGCAGGCGGAAGACGCAAGCGCGCGAGCGGCAAGACGATTGAACCGCCACGAAAAAGGCAGCCCCAAAAGACCGCCCCGTTCTCTATCAATCACCAAATTCCGGCTAATGAATAAGCCTGAAATCCAAGTGCCCGCGGGTCGTGTTGACGCGCGAGACCTCGATGATCACGCGTTGCCCCAACTCAAAACGGCGCCCCGTGTCGGCACCCGTCAACGTGAGCGCGTCCTCGTCAAACTCGAACCACTCGCTTCCCAAGCTCTTAATCGAGACCAAGCCCTCGACCTGTGTCAGGTCGAGGCGCACAAAGAGGCCCATGCTGCTGACCCACGAAATGGTTCCGGCATAGCGCTCGCCCAGACGATCCTCGTAATACTGGGCGATCTTGATCTTTTGCGTCGCATGGCTGGCGGCGTCGGCCGCACGCTCGGCATCGCTGCATGCACGGCAAATCTGCGGCAAGATGCGCGGCAGCGACTCGCGACCCCTGCCGATCAGCCGCGGCGTGCGCGCCAAGGCATCCTTGCCGCCCAGCTGCTCATACGCCAGTTGCAATTTGAGCACGCGATGGACAACAAGGTCCGGATAGCGTCGGATAGGGCTCGTAAAGTGGCAGTAGCACGGCGCGGCGAGCGCAAAGTGGCCCTCGTTGCGCGGCTTGTACAGTGCGCGCTGCATACTGCGCAATAGCAACGTGTTGACAAGCGGGGCATTTGCCGTGCCAGCGGCAGCGTCAACCGCCGCCTGCAGATCATCGGGACTTCCCAGGGCAATGCCGGCCGCGCGGCGATCGTCAATGATACCCAGCTGAGCCAGCGCCACAGCGGCCCCGTGCAAGCTGTCGGGGCTGGGATCCTCATGCACGCGATAGCATGCCTCAATATCGCGGTCTGCCAGCCACTCGGCAACGCACTCGTTGGCAAGCAGCATAGCTTCCTCGATGAGCGACGTGGCACACGAGCGCTCGCGGGCCACGATCTGCACGGGAATGCCGTCCTCGTCCAGCAAAGCGCGAATCTCCGCCGTGTCAAAGTCGACCGAGCCGCGCGCACGGCGAATGCGACGGCGTCGCTCGGCAAGCTCGTTGGCAGCGACTAGAAAATCGCTCAGATCCACGTCGTAGTCGCGGGCAGTCTCTTCGCAAGTCAAACCGCGCTCAAGCGCCTCCTCGCGCGACGCCTCGGCTGCAGCAACATCCTCGGCAGCACCTTCCAACACGGAGTACTCCACCGCACCGGCACGCACCAGCAATGCCTCGGCACCGTCATAGTCCATGCGCACGCGCGAGCGAATCACACTGGGATACGGATCGTAGTGGCGGACGTGCCCCTGCGCATCGAGCTCGATGTCGACGGTAAACGCCAGGCGATCCTCGTCGGGGCGCAAGGAACACAGGTCATTCGACAGGCGCTCGGGCAACATGGGGAGCACGCGATCGGCAAGGTACACCGACGTCGTGCGATGGCGAGCCTCTAGGTCGATGTGTCCGTCCCAGGCCACATAATGCGATACATCGGCGATATGGACACCCAGCTTGTAGCCGCCCTGCGTCGTGCGCTCCAACGAGATGGCGTCGTCAAAGTCGCGCGCGTCGACCGGATCGATCGTGATGATAAAACGGTCGCGCAGATCACGGCGAAGTGGGTCCTTAAGAGCTGTCGCCACGTCGAGCGATAGCTCCTCGGCCTCGGCAAGGGCGGTCTCGGGATAACTATCGGTATAGCCGTAACGAGCCATGACATATTGAACGCCCAAGTCGGGTGCATCGTCGCCGCCAATGCGGCGCTCAAGAGTCACGGTGCCCGATTCCAAGCGTGTCGGATAGGTCAAGATGCGTGCGACGACTGCATCGCCCGGATGCACGCCCAAACGCTCCGCCGAAGTATCCTCGGGCAAAATAAAGAAATCGGCCTTGAGACGCGAATCAAGCGGCTCGATCACACCGAGCGGGCCTGCCGTCTGATACGTGCCCACCACGCTTATGGCCGCGCGCTCGACAACGCCCTCGATCACGGCACGGCGATCGCCGCGCGGTCCGGTCTTAATGCTCACGGCCACGATGTCGCCGTCCATAATCTCGCGCTTGCCGCGACCCATAACCTTATAGTCGCCATTATCGGTGACAACATAGGCGCTATGCTCATGGAGCTGCACGCGGCCCGTCAGGCTGGGACGCCGCTCGCTACGCACCGGCGCGCGCTTGTTGCGAGCGCTACGCTTATGTTTGTTATTGCGCCCCATGGCGCCTCCTTACTATCTGTTGCGGGGCCCGCAGGCGCAACCGCATCATGTCAAAACACCGTGCAGGCCTAAACCGCACGCATCAAAGAGTCTACCCAATCAACAACAGGGCACGCACCTCGCGTCATGATCCCTATGTGACGGAGAAAATCGAATTATCGAGACAAGCCGAACTGCCGGTGAGTCCTTTTCCTCCGTCGCACGGGATCAAAAAACGGGCCGCCCCAGAGCGGGACGGCCCGTTAGCAATACTAATTCCAGCTGTGTCTACACGCGCAGGTAGCGACGCATGGCAATGGCGGAACCAAAGAGACCGATGATCACGCCGACCAGGATCAGTGCGGCATACGTCACCAGGTAGTATTGCATCGGCAGCGCAAACGACATCCAGCCAATGCTCTCCTGAAGACGCGGAACCAACAGGTTGCGAAGCAGCTCCAAAACACCGATGGAAAGCAGCGAGCCCAAAACGGCCTGCAGCACGCCCTCGGTGATAAACGGACCGCGAATAAAGCCATTGCTGGCGCCCACCAGGCGCATGATAGCAATCTCGCGGCGGCGAGCCGTAATCGACAGGCGAATCGTGTTGTTGATAAAGATGAACGCGATAAACGTCAGCAAACCAACAAGCACAACGGCAGCGATGCGGATGTAGTTCGTCACCTGGAACAGGCGGCTCACTTCCTCCTGACCGTACAGAACGCTCGCATCGACGTCACCGTCATCCGCGATCTTCTGGAAATCGGAGTTCTTCTTGAGCTTCTTGGCCGTGCTCTCGACCTGGGACGGATCGTCCATCTCGATCGCGAACGAAGCAGGCAGCGGATTCTGGCCGTCAAGTGCGCTCAGAGTGGCGTCGGCGTTACCCGACATCTTGCTCGTGTACTCGGCCAGCGCGTCGTCCTTGTCCTTATAGGTCACGGACTTAACGTTGTTCCACGTCTTGAGCTCACTCTCGAAAGCCTGGACGTCGGCCTGGTCGGCGTCATCGCTAATAAACGCGTTGATAACAACCTGGTCCTCAACGGTGCCGATCACGGAGTTCAGCATCGCGGAACCCATGATGAACAGGCCGATGATAAACAGCGAAAGAAAAATCGTGATGACGGCGCCGAGCGAGGTGGTCCAGTTACGGAAGAAGTGGCTCATTGCCTCTTTGAGCGAATAGCCCACGTTAGTTGGTGCCATAGTTGCCGTAACCTCCCCTCTCCTGGTCGCGGATTACGTGGCCGCCCTCGAGGGCGATCACGCGACGATGCATACTATCGACCATCTCGCGATCGTGGGTAGCCACGATCACGGTCGTGCCGGTGCGGTTAATGCGCTCGAGCAGCTTCATGATGCCGAGCGAAATTGCCGGGTCGAGGTTGCCCGTTGGCTCGTCGCAAATCAGCAGCGGCGGACGGTTGACCATGGCGCGGGCGACGGCCACGCGCTGTTGCTCGCCGCCGGAAAGCTGATCGGGCAGCGAGTCCATCTGATCGGCCAAGCCGACCAGACGCAGTACCTCGGGCACCTGGCTGCGAATGACGCCCTTGGGCTTGCCTATGCACTGCAGGGCAAACGCCACGTTTTCATAGGCGGTCTTTTGCGGCAGAAGCTTAAAGTCCTGGAACACGGCGCCAATCTGGCGGCGCAGGAAGGGAACCTTGCGGTTCTTGATTTTCATGAGATCCTGACCGGCGACCAAAATGCGACCGCTCGTAGGCCTGACATCACGGTTGAGCGTGGAAAGCAGCGTGGTCTTACCCGATCCGGAATGACCGACCAAGAAGACGAACTCACCCGGATAGATCTCGATGTTGATGTCGTCGAGTGCGGGCTTGTTGGGCTGTGCCGGGTAGATCTTGGTGACATGCTCCATCAGAATGACGGGCTCGACACCGGCCTGCTTGGCCATCTTCTTGCGACTTGCCTGCGGATCGATAGGCGCGAACACCGACGTAAAATCGGGGTTGTTGAGCGCATTGTCAAGACTTGCGACCTCGGCAGCCTGATCATTCTCGACCATGGGCGCAGCGGGCTGCGTAGGATCGGGAATGCCGGCAAAGAGGCCGGACTGCGCCGGCTGCGGCGCGGGCGTAGCAGGAACCATGGGATCGGGAATGCCCGCCATGGTCGGCTGAGGCTCGGCTGACGTCTGAGGCTGGTTCACGCGAGCAGTCACCTTTTGGACGGGCTCAAAGCCCGCAGCGGCAGAAAGCTCGGCATCGCTGGTGGGATTGTAGGCAAAGGGATCGGATGCCGGCCGTGCCTGATCTGCCGGCTGTGCGGGGGCCTGGGCAATATGCTGGCCCTCTGAATCCGGAGTGGCGAAACGTGTGCCCGGGACACCTTGCCGTGTCTTGGGGGCCTCATCGCCCGCACCGGAGGTACGGAAGTGGTTACCCACTGGTGCTCCTTATCATCGTGCGTTTAAACTACATGAGCGCTTTGTATTTTAGCAGCATTAGCTTCGCTGCACATAAGAAGCATGGCAGGGTTTTGGTCTCACCGGCCGCGCACAGGGCTACCTCCCAAATCGTCCTCGGATATGTCGGAGTCCCCGCTGCGCGCTTCGCGCTGCGGGGACTCCTCCGTCCTGCGGAAAGATTTGGGAGGTAGCCCTGTGCGCGGCCTGCGGCTACTAAGGAGTCGCCGCGTTTTTCTTGGGGTGCTGCGTATACAAAGTTGGAAGGGCTGAGTTGCACTTTGCTGGCCTGGGCCCGCTTCCCGGAGGAAGCCCTTGCTTGGTGCGGGCCCGATTTGTTTGTTGCCGAAAAAACAGGGGCGCCCTCTTTGGGGGCGCCCCTGTTCTGGCTTGCATACGGTTGCTGAAGCGATACTTTGCCTCGTCTTGCCCTAGGCCAAGAACTCCTTGGTGGTTGCCACGATGTTGGCGGCATCCAGGCCGTACTTGTGCAGGAGCTCGGCGCCCGGGCCGGACTCGCCAAAGGTGTCGTTGACGCCAATCTTCTTGAGCGGCGTCGGGCACTGCTCGCAGAGCACGTCGGCAACGGCGCTGCCCAGGCCACCGATCACGGAGTGCTCCTCGACGGTCACGACGTGGCCGGTCTTGGCGGCGCTCTTGACGATCAGATCGGCGTCGATGGGCTTAATGGTGTGCATGTTGATGACCTCGGCGTCGATGCCCTCGGCAGCGAGCTGCTCGGCAGCCTCGAGAGCCTCGCCAACCATCAGGCCGCAGGCGATGATGGTCACATCGGCGCCCTCACGCATGACGATGCCGCGGCCCGGCTCGAACTTGTAGGTCTCGGGGTCGTTGATGACCGGCGAGGCCAAACGGGCAAAGCGCATGTACACGGGGCCGTCGCACTCGTAGGCGGCGCGGACCACGGCGCGGGCCTCCACGTCGTCGGCCGGGACAATCACGGTCATGCCAGGGATAACACGCATAAGGGCGATATCCTCGCAGCACTGGTGCGTGGCACCGTCCTCGCCCACCGAAATACCGGCGTGCGTGGCGCCGATCTTGACGTTGAGGTGCGGATAGCCGATGGAGTTACGGACCTGCTCAAAAGCGCGGCCGGCGGCAAACATGGCAAAGGTGCTCGCGAAGGCAGTACGACCGGTGGTCGCGATACCGGCGGCGACACCCATCAGGTTGCTCTCGGCAATGCCCACGTCAAAGAAGCGGTCGGGGCAGGCGGCCTTAAACTTACCGGTCTGCGTGGCGGCAGCCAGGTCGGCGTCGAGGACCACAAAGTCGTCGTGCTCGGCAGCGAGCTCAACGAGGGCCTCGCCGTAGCTTACACGCGTGGCGATTTTCTTGACGTCTGCCATCCTAGAGCTCCTCTCCGGCGGCCGTGAGCTCTGCCATGGCCTGCTCAAACTGTTCATCGTTGGGGGCCTTGCCGTGCCAACCAACCTGGTTCTCCATAAAGGAAACGCCCTTGCCCTTCATGGTCTCGGCGATAATGGCGGTAGGCTGACCCTTGGTGGCGCGAGCCTCGGCAAAGGCGGCGCGAATCTGACCGAAGTCGTTGCCGTCGGCGAGCTCCACCACGTGGAACTTAAAGGCGCGGAACTTGTCGGCGAGCGGCATGGGATCGTTGACCTCCTCGACGGGACCGTCAATCTGCAGGCCGTTGTGGTCAACGATCACGCAGAGGTTGTCGAGCTGCTGATTGCCGGCAAACATGGCGGCCTCCCAGACCTGGCCCTCCTCGCTCTCGCCGTCGCCCAGCAGGGCGTACGTGCGGTAAGTATCGCCCCAGTGCTTGGCGGCGACGGCCATGCCCACGGCGGCGGAGATGCCCTGGCCCAGCGAGCCGGTGGACATGTCGACGCCCGGGGTGTCGTTCATGTTGGGGTGGCCCTGCAGGTGGCTGCCGATATGGCGCAGCGTCTCGAGGTCCTCCTTGGGGAAGAATCCGCGCTCGGCGAGCACGGCGTACAGACCCGGAGCGCAATGGCCCTTGGAGAGCACAAAGCGGTCGCGGTCGGCCTTGCGAGGATCGGCCGGGTCGACATTCATTTCCTCAAAGTACAGATAAGTCATGATGTCGGCAGAGCCGAGCGAACCGCCCGGATGGCCGGACTTGGCAGCGTGCACGCCGGTGACGATGCCCTTCCTTACCTCGTTGGCAACCTTTTTGAGCTCTTCGTCGCTCATTGTGCCTTCCTTTCATCCTCTTTAGACAAGATGCGCACGGCGCAGAAGGTAATCCCAACCCAGCCGCAATGCACGTGCGCCATTCATTATGCTGGAAACTGAAGGCTTTACCAGAGTTTTTATCATTATTTGAATAATTTAGCTGGCAGACCCGCTGATGAATCGGTTTATCAATGTGAACGTCTTTTGGATGGAGCGCAGTCTACCCTACGCGTTAATGTCCTTGAACCCCTCACCGAAGGCTTCCGTAACGTCGGCGACCGTCACGATAGCTTGAGGATCGCGCTCGCGCACGATGGTCTTGAGTGTATTGAGCTCGCGGCGGCTAACGATCACCATAATCACCGGCTTCTCAGCGCCCGAATACATGCCGGTCGCCTTAAATTTAGTGCAGCCGCGACCCAGGCCATACATGATATCGGCCGCGATATCGGGGAAATTCTCCGAGATGATGAGCACCATACGGCGCTTGTTGCCGCCATCGACCACAGCGTCGATCACATAGCCGCTAATTACCATCGAAAGCCCTGCATACAGCGCGTTCTCCAGAGAGAAGACGGGGGCCGATGCCGCGCATACGGCGACATCGATCGCCATGACGGTCGAACCCACCGGCAGCGAGGTATTACGCGAGATAATCTGGCCGATGGTGTCGGAGCCGCCGGTGTTGGCGCCGGCGCGTAACACCATGCCGTAACCAATGCCCGTGATAATGCCGCCCCACATAGCGGGAAGCATCAGGTCCGCATCTGCCAGAGGCGCTACAAACGGGGCAAACAGGTCGGTAAAGAAGCCCAGTAGCACAAAGCCTGTCGCCGTCTGTACCACATAGAACATGCCGCCCTCGCGCATTACGACCAGCAACAGCAAGGCATTCATCACGATGGTTTGGATACCGACGGGCAGCGACACGCCCCGCGCGGCACCGACCGCCTGGATAATAGTCGCAAGGCCCGTAACGCCACCGGCGGCAAGACCGTTGGGAATCAAAAACAGGTCGGTCGCGATGGCCGCCAAAGCGCACCCAAGCATGATCTGGGGCAGATCGTGGAAGAAGTTCATTGAAAGAATGCGCTTGATATCCAGACGATATGCCATGCTACCTCCCTCAAAAAAGCGCACCCCCTTGGGTGCGCTTTGAACTTCTTACCGTGTTCGATTCTACCGATTCGCCGAGCAAAAGCCACCCCGCGGCGGGTTTGCTCTGGATATAAAACCGCCCTGGTCAGAGTTTAGTGTCGGTCCGAGACTCACCCGGGGCTTAAGCGGACGGAGACTCCGCATCAGCATTGCCGGTAGCCCAGCGATGGTAGCCGATCACAAACGGATCCAAGTCGCCATCGTCGAGAACGGCGTCGACGTTGCTGGTCTCCACGCCCGAGCGCAGGTCCTTGACCATCTGATACGGATAGAGCACGTAGCTGCGGATCTGGTTGCCAAAGCCAATCGTGGTCTTGGGACCGCGGATCTCGTCGAGCGCCTCGGCGCGCTTCTCGAGCTCAATCTCGTACAGGCGGGCCTTGAGAATCTGCATACACGCGGCCTTGTTCTGAATCTGGCTGCGCTCATTTTGGCAGGTCACTACAATGCCGCTGGGAAAATGCGTCACGCGCACGGCGGAGTCGGTAGTGTTGACGCCCTGGCCGCCCGGGCCGCTTGCGTGGTACACGTCGACGCGGATATCGTCGGGGTTGATCTCGATATCGATATCGTCGGGCAGCACCGGAATGACCTCGACGCCGGCAAACGTAGTCTGTCGACGCTTCTTGTCATCGGTGGGGCTAATGCGCACCAAACGGTGAACGCCGGTCTCGGCACGAAGCATACCGAAGGCATCCTTGCCCTCAACGGTAAAGGTCGCGCGATCAATGCCAATGACCTCGGCAGCGGGGCAATCGTTGATGGTGACCTTCCAGCCGCGGCGCTGGCAGTACTTCATGTACATCTTAAAGAGCATGAAGGTCCAGTCCTGCGCCTCCAAGCCGCCCTGTCCGGGCTTGATGGTCACAATCGCGTCACCGTGATCGAACTCGCCGGTAAACCAGCTCGAAAGTTCGAGCTCATCGATGGCGCGCGACAGACGATCAGCCGTGGCGGCAGCCTCCTCACGCAGTGCAGCGGCATCGGGGTCATCGCCCATTTCCTCGGCAAGTTCCAGCGCCGCGCGGGCATCGGAGAGCTCGCCGCGCGCGGTATCCACGGCGGCGATATCCTCCTTGGCGCGCGCAATCTCTTCCATCGTGGCGCGAGCGGCATCGGCGTCGTCCCAAAAGCCGGGAGCGACGCTCTTGGCCTCAAGCTCGGTCACGTGGGTGCGCTTCTCGTCCAAATGAAGATACGACTCAACCTCGCCGAGCCGGTCCGCAAACGCGTCCAGCTCGGCGGGCGTTACCTCTAAAGCCTCGGCCATTAACGATTCCTGCCGTGGCAGTACTTGAACTTCTTGCCGCTGCCGCAAGGGCACGGTTCGTTGCGACCCACGTTGACATACGGGTCGTCGCTCTCGGACTTGCGGTAGGTGGTCACCTTAGCGCCGTTGTTGACAGCTGCCGGTCCACCCTGGACGGCCGTGCGAGCCTGTGCCCGTGCCTCCTTGCGCAGGACCGAGTTGCCGTTGTCGCCATCGACGTCGGCGGGGCCGGAGAAGCGCGCACCCTCGAGCGCGGGGTCCTCCTTGCGCTCCACAGCCTGCGGGGCGGCCTTGATCTCGATGCGCAGGACGGTGCGCAGGTAATCCTCGTACATGGTGTCAACGAGCATCTGGAAGGCACCATAGGCCTCAGTCTTGTACTCGACCAGCGGGTCGCGCTGACCAAAGCCGCGCAGGCCGATACCGGTCTTGAGGTAGTCCATCTCCTGCAGGTAGTTCATCCAGCGGGTATCGATGACGCGCAGCATGACCTGGGTGTTGAGCTCGCGCATGAGGTCCTCGCCCAGGCGCTCGGCCTTCATGTTGTAGCACTTCTCGACGTAGGCTAGGACATCGGCAGCAAGGGCCTCGTAATCCTCGTCGGGGAACTTGGGCGTATCGATATGGCCGGTCAGCTCCACGACCCACTTGCGCAGGCCATCGAGGTCACGCTCGCCGTCGTGGCTGTCCTTAGTGCAAAACTCCTGCACGCAGCGGTACACGGTGTCGTGCATGACCTCGGTGATGTGGTCGGTCAGGTCCTTACCGTCCAGAATCTTGTTGCGCTCGGCGTAGATAACCTGGCGCTGTTTGTTCATCACGTCGTCGTACTCAAGAACGCTCTTGCGCATGGAGAAGTTGATGCTCTCGACCTTGTGCTGGGCGCTCTCGACGGCCTTGGAGATGATCTTGTGCTGGATGGGCATGTCGTCGCCCATTTCTGCCGTGACCATCATCTTGGAGACGCGGTCCATCTTGTCGCCACCGAACAGGCGCATCAGATCGTCCTCGAGCGACAGGTAGAACTGGGTCTCGCCCGGATCGCCCTGACGGCCAGAACGGCCACGCAGCTGGTTGTCGATACGGCGGGACTCATGGCGTTCGGTGCCGATGACGGTCAGACCGCCGGCGGCAAGCACGCGCTCGCGCTCGGCCTTGCAGGTCTCCTTGGCCTCGGCGTTAAACTGCTCGAGCTGCTCGGGCGTCACGTCCTCCATGGTCAGGCCCTCGTACTCAAGGCGCTCGCGCACCAGCTCGTCGGGGTTGCCGCCCAGCAGGATGTCGGTACCACGACCGGCCATGTTAGTAGCGATGGTCACGGCGCCGTAGCGTCCGGCCTGGGCAACGATATGAGCCTCGCGCTCGTGGTGCTTAGCGTTGAGGACCTCGTGCGCGATGCCGCGCTTGGTAAGGGCGGCCGACAGCTTCTCGGAGCTTTCGATGGAGACGGTGCCCACCAGGACCGGCTGGCCCTTGGCGTGACGCTGCTCGACATCATTGGCAACGGCGTTGTACTTGGCCTGGATGGTGCGGTAGACCAGGTCCTCGTGATCGACACGCTGCACGGGCTTGTTGGAGGGAATGACCTCGACGGGCAGCTTGTAGATCTCGCGGAACTCGGCGTCCTCGGTAAGCGCCGTACCGGTCATGCCGGAAAGCTTGTCATACAGACGGAAGTAATTCTGCAGGGTGATGGTGGCAAGGGTCTGGTTCTCCTCGCGCACGAGCACGCCCTCTTTGGCCTCGATAGCCTGGTGCAAGCCCTCGGAGTAGCGACGGCCCTCCATGATGCGGCCGGTGAACTCATCGACAATCTTGACCTCGCCGTTGGTAACGACGTACTGCTTGTCGCGGTGGAACATGTATTGGGCCTTCAACGCCTGCTGCAGGTGGTTGACCAGCTGGCCCGAAAGGTCGGCGTAGATGTCCTCGATACCCAGGCGGCGCTCGATCTTCTTGAGGCCGCGCTCGGTGGCGGCAATGGTGTGCTTGGCCTCGTCCATGACGTAGTCGCCCGTGGGCTCCACGTCCTCGGTGGCGGTGAGCATGTCGTGCGACACGTCCTCGCCGCGCTCCAGCCCGCGCACGGCGCGCGCGAAGTCCTTGTAAGTGCTGGCCGACTTGGTGCCGGCGCCCGAGATGATCAGCGGGGTCCTGGCCTCGTCGATCAGGATGGAGTCGACCTCGTCGACGATGGCATAGCTGTGGCCGCGCTGGACGCGCTGCTCGGGGCGGGTGACCATGTTGTCGCGCAGGTAGTCAAAGCCAAACTCGGAGTTGGTGCCGTAGGTGACATCGGCCTGGTAGGCCGGGCGCTTAAGCTCGAGCGGCATGTTGTTCTGCAGCAGGCCGACGGTCATGCCCAAATACTTGTAGATGCGGCCCATCCACTCGGAGTCGCGCTTTGCCAGGTAGTCGTTGACGGTAACGACATGCACGCCCTTGCCGGCGATGGCGTTAAGATAGCCGGCCAGGGTGGAGACGAGCGTCTTGCCTTCGCCGGTCTTCATCTCGGCGATATGACCCTCGTGCAGCGCCATGGCGCCGATGAGCTGTACGTCAAAGTGACGCATGCCCGTGATGCGCTTTGAAGCCTCGCGCACGGTGGCAAAGGCCTCGGGGAGCATGTCGTCAAGCGACTCGCCGTTAGCATAACGCTCGCGGAACTTATCGGTCTGGCCGCGAAGCTCCTCCTCGGTCATCTTCTCAAACTGAGGCTCAAGCCCGTTGATCTGGTCAACGATCTTGTAGTAGCGCTTAAGGTCCTTATCGGATCCAAAGGACAGCAGCTTTGACATGAATCCCATGTGGTTTTCCTTTTTTTGGCCATCGCCCGTAGCGCACTGCACTGGGCGAGTTAAACACAGATAGTTGTACTTTAGCCAAACGGGACGCACGCTATACGCTCGACCTCATCCCCCACGTAATAACTACGACCGACCTGCCAAAAAGGGACGTTTTATTTTTAGTGGCTACGGCCCAGATAGGCGCCGATAACTTTGCGCTGCTCGGCGCTCGCCCGATAGTAGACGCGAAGCTCGCCTTCGGCATTCAAATCAAAGCGCGCCTCGTCAATCAGGCCATTCTTGTGCGCGGTCATGAGCGCCTCCTGCATGCGCGGCCTTGCAAAGGCGGCAAACGATGCGTACTCGGCCGCGAGATCGGCCATCACATCGTCGACGCAAGCCTCGTCATGGCAAACAAAATAATCGAGCATGGCATAGTTAAGCGGAAGCATCCCGATCACCGTCCTTTTTAACCATGTCGAGGGGATTCACGGCAATCAGGCAAATGCCGACGAGGTTGACGGCGGCCGCCACCCATGCGACGGACGGAAGCGCGTAGCCGTCAAAGCCCAAGACCAGGCCGACGATAATCCACGTAAACAGCGGCGCTGTAAAGGTATAGGTGCCGTTGATGGCCATGCCCAGCGCCGTGCCGCACATGGAGTTGGCGCGATACCAGCTCATAAACGAAAAGTAGGCGGCAAAACCGGAGCAGGCGAAAAACACGACGGAGGATTTGTCGGTGAGCGCTTGGGCGACAAGGACGTAACTCTGACCAAGGGGCTCTCCGCATGCCAAGGTTAGGGCCGGCAGTACCAAGCACAGGTTGCCGACGCCCGAGACAAGCTGACGGATGTTGATGGCGATCTGAGGATCGATCATGCAGGTGGCGCGGCCGCCCACGCATCCCTCGACGCCCCAGCACAGGGCGGCTAACAGCGCCAGGCCCAGGCCAAGCGCCATGCCGAAAGATGCCTGCCCGCTCAGGCCGGCGCTACCGATCATGGCGCCGGCGACCACGCAGACAACGATGCCGGTGACGACGCGGGGGCTAAGCGGCTGTCGGTAGAGCACGCGGGCGAGCACCGCACCGATCGCGGGGTTGAGCGCGGCGATGGGCACGGCAAGCGTGCCTGCCTGCGAAAGCGCGATAACGTAGGCGGCAGAAGCGATGGGCCCGCCAATGAAGGCGGCGGCGATAACGATGACGCCGGGCTTTGAGGCGATGCAGCGGCCTAGGTCGGCGAGTTTGCCCTGACCGGCAGTGAAAAACGTGGCCCAGACGGCACTCAGCACGTCATTGACGCCCGAGGCGATTGTGGGCAAGATGAATACCGCCAAAAGGCCGGAGGGAGCAAATGCATCGAACCAACCGGCCCAAACGCCAAAGAGCTGACCGGCGGTAACAAAGGCCGTGTACAGCGCATACATGCAGCTCGAAAGCGCCGCGACAGCGATACCCTTCCTAAAATAGGCAGCATCGAGCGCACGCTTCTTTGCCACCGCGAGCTCGCGATTGCCCAAGGACGTCGATGTGTCCACGTAGCCTCCTATCGGTTACCTGCCAAAAAGGGACAGGTTTATTTTGGCAGGTTTTATCTGGGCAAACGAAAAATCCCCACCGTTCGGTGCAAAGAGGACGTGCTGCTTTGCGTCGATAAGAAAAGGGCCGTGCACCCAATTGGATGCACGGCCCTTTTGCCATGAATGCGAGCGATTCCTCGGCGAGCTATTTACTCAGCAGCCTCGGTGGTCTCGGCCTCGGCAGCGGCCTCCTCGACGGGAGCCTCTGCGGGAGCCTCGGCGGCCTGCTTGGCAGCCTCCTCGGCAAACTTAGCGGCACGCTTGGCCTTCTCGGCAGCCTTAGCCTCAGCGGCGGCCTTGCGAGCGGCCTCGGCCTCAGCAGCCTTGGCGGCCTTGGCAGCCTTGGCCTCCTCGGCCTTCTTGAGCTGGGCGGCAGCGGCGCCACCGAACTTGTCGGCGAAGCGCTGGACGCGTCCACCGGTGTCGACGAACTTCTGCTGGCCGGTGTAGAACGGGTGGCACTCGTTGCAAAGCTCGACCCTCATCTCGGACACGGTAGCGTGCGTCTTGAAGGTGTTGCCGCAGGAGCACGTCACCGTGCACTCGACATACTGGGGATGGATACCCTGCTTCATGGTAGGACTCCTTATTGGTCAGGCGCTGGTTACCGATCAGCGCATAAGGCGTCTTGGTTTCCGACCAAGACAACAAACTCGGCTATGGTACCACGGCGTCGAGCGTCCCACAAAAGGTTCACGGTCTTTACGCCGGAGCGCACAGGCGAATCTGCCCGATCGCGGCGCCAACAGAGCCGCCCGAGCTGTCCAGGGTGCCAAAAATACACCCTACGAGACAAGCGCTCCATGTTGCAGACGTGTAACGCCGCAGCAAAGGTGCCCCTTTTTGCACGGGACAGGTACAATGATGAACACTGTACCGTAGCGGAGCGCCGCCGCGCGCCGCCAACACGCGAAAGGGTTTCCCATGGCCGAGATCTCGTCCTCCCGTATCGTCATCACCGTCCTTGGCAAGAACCGCCCCGGCATTGTCGCCGGCGTCACCCGCGTCCTGGGCGAAGCCAATGTCGACATCCGCGACATTACGCAGTCCATTATCGAGGACATCTTCACCATGACCATGCTGGCCGACACCGCCGAGTCCAAGCTCGACTTCGCCGAGCTGCAGAAGGCCCTGGCCGAGGCCGGCGAGCTTTCGGGCGTCAACGTGTCCATCCAGCGCGAGGACGTCTTTAACTTTATGTACCGCCTGTAGCGAACAGGCTGCGTGACGACGGCCCAACGTGCGCCCAGGCGCAACGTCGCCACATGGCCCGGAGAGGAGCGCACATGGCCTACGACGCCAAGAAAATCTATTACCGCTTCGATGACCATCTGAGCCGCCTGGTCCTGGACTACGAGGCCAGCCGCCAGATTGCGCCCGAAAGCGAAAATTTGTATTACGGCATGCCCACCGAGCCTTATGACGAGGGCCTGTTTGTCGAGCACAATGTTAAGCGCGGTCTTCGCAATGCCGACGGATCGGGCGTGGTCGCGGGCCTCACCCGTATCTCGGACGTGCACGGCTACAACAAGGTCGACGGCCAGGTCGTGCCCGACAAGGGTCGACTCACGCTGCGTGGTTACAACATCGAGGACCTCGTCAACAATGCCCAGGCCGAGGACCGCTATGGCTACGAAGAGGTCGCCTACCTGCTCATTACGGGCTCGCTGCCCAACAAGGATGAGCTCGACGGCTTTTGCGGGCGTCTGGGCGCGTTTAGGCACCTGAGCGACGAGTACGTTAAGGAATTCCCGATGACCACGGTGTCGTCGAGCATCATGAACGTGCTTCAGCGCGCCGTGCTGCTGCTCTATGCCTTCGACGCCGAGCCCGACGTGATCACCCCCGAGCACGAGATCGATGTTGCCATCTCCATGCTCGCCCGTCTGCCCCGTATTGCCGCCTTCGCGCACATGGCTTCGGTCGCCAAGCGTCGCGGCTCCGAGGTGCATGTGCCGCACCCCACGCCCGGCCTGTCCACGGCCGAGACCATTTTGCAGGTGCTGCGCGGCGGCATGGCGTTCACCCGCGACGAGGCCATGCTGCTCGACGTGATGCTCATGCTCCACGCCGAGCACGGCGGCGGCAACAACTCCACCTTCGCCTGCCGCGTGCTGTCTTCTTCGGCCACCGACCCGTATTCCGCCTACGCCGCGGCTATCGGCTCGCTCAAGGGCCCGCGTCACGGCGGTGCCAACGCCAAGGTCGTATCCATGCACGAGGACATTCGCGCGCATGTTTCCAACTGGGAAGACGATGACGAGGTCGCTGCATATCTGAGCAAGATTCTCGACAAGCAGGCCTTTGACGGCACGGGGCTCATCTACGGCATGGGGCACGCCGTCTACACGCTCAGCGACCCGCGCGCCGAGGTCTGCCGCCACTACGCACGTTCGCTCGCCGCCAAGAAAGATCTGGGCGAGGAATTCGCGCTGATCGAGCGCATCGAGCGCCTGGCGCCCCAGGTCATGCGCGACCATGGCATGACCAAGCCCATCTGCGCCAATATTGACCTGTACACGGGCTTTATCTACAAGATGCTCGGCGTACCCGAGACGCTCTTTACGCCGATGTTCGCCGTGGCCCGCATGGCAGGCTGGTCGGCACACCGCATGGAAGAGCTCTTCTGCGCACACCGTATTATTCGCCCGGCATACCGTCCGGTGATCGAGCCACTGGAGTACAAGCCACTCGCCGACCGTTAGGACGCGCACCGTTATAGAACACGAGCGTGGCCAGGGCATCACCGCCCTCGGCCACGCTTTTTATGCCAGCAGAAAGGGCTGTATCGAATGATTGTTTTTTCCGATATGGATGGAACACTGTTGACGAGTGACAAGCAGATGAGCGACGCCACCTGGGCGATGCTCGACGAGCTCGCACGTCGCGGCATTGAGTTTGTACCGTGCACGGGGCGTCCGCTGTCGGGCGTCTTTGAGGCCATCCTCGCCCATCCCGCCGTGCACTACGCGGTCTGCGCCAATGGCGCTAGCGTCTGGCAGCTCGACGAGGATGTGCCCACCGATGCCTCACGCGCCAAGTGCATATTGAGCCGACCGCTCGACCGCGCCATCGCCCACCGCGTCCATAGCATTGCCGCCGGCCACGATGTGACCTTCGATATCTTCGCGGACGGGCAGTGCTTCCTCCCCCGCTCGCTCTACACGCGCCTGGACGAATTCTGCGGCGGAGATCCTCACATCGCGGCTTCGCTCAAGCGCACGCGAACGCCGATCGACATGGATATCGACAGCAAAATCGACGAGGTCGAGGTGCTCGAACGCATCGCCATGTACTGGCACGACTCAGCCGACCGCGATGCTATCGTGGCGGCGCTCGACACACTCGAAGGCATTGAGGTCACGCGTTCGTACGCCATGAATATCGAGGTCATGGGCGGGGGCGCCACCAAGGGAACGGCATTGGCTTGGCTATGTGGGCATCTGGGCGAGCCTCTCGCCGACGCCTGGGCGTTCGGCGACAACATCAACGACATCCCCATGCTGCAGGTAGCGGGCCACGGTACGGCGATGATCAATGCCGAGCCCGAGGACCGCGAAGCCGCCGGCGCCATCACCGAATACGACAACGACCACGACGGCGTCGCCCGCGCCATCATGGCCGCCCTCGCCTAGCAGCAGCAACCCGGCAGGGTAGCTAATTTGGGACGGGGCTTTTTAGCTACCCTGGTCACAGTAGTCGTTGGGGGCACTCTTCGCGGGGCGCTGCAAGGACTGTCCCCATCTGCCGAATTAGGCGAGACTCTCCAGCACGCGACGGAGCTCCTGCTGAACGGCGTGGTCGCTGTTGCAGCCTACGACGCGATCAGCAACCGCCTTGAGCGCGGGGCGCGCGTTTTCCATCGCGCAGCCCGTGCCGACAAAGCGAATGATCTCGTAGTCGTTCATCGAGTCGCCAAACGCCATGACCTCGTCGCGTTCGACGCCATAGTGCTCCATGAGCTGTGCGATGCCCGAGGCCTTCGACACACCGGGCTGCATGGCATCGATCCACGCGTTGCCCGAAGGCGCAAAGGTAAAGAACTGGCCGAGTTCGCGCTGTAGCACGTAGGCGCTGTCCATAACGGCACAGTCATCGCAAAAGATACTCGCCTTGATGATATTTACGCTGGGATCGGGCAGCTCCCAAATGCGCTCGGCATTGGGAAGGTCCTTATCGACCTCGCGTACGAACTTGCACTCGTCATCGAGCAAAAAGGACTTGGTTCGGTCAAAGAGTGCAAGATGCAAATTGGGAAACGTCGCGACGGCCTGGGCGAGCTTTCGAATCGCCAGGTGCGAATACACCTCGCGGTCTACCATTTTGCCGTCGGCGTAGACCTGGGCACCGTTAGCTGCGACAAAGTCCATCTTGTCGCGAACGGGTGCAAAGAACTCGCACAGGCGATCGTAGCGGCGGCCTGACGATGCGGCAAAATGCACGCCATGCTCGCGTAGCGCCAAAATCAGTTCGTAGGTCTCGGGAGGCACCTGGCCGTTTTCGTCAAGCAACGTGCCGTCCATATCGGATGCAATCAGCTTAAACATAGAAAAGCTCCCTTCGGGCTTGCTGGAATCGAACGTGTATCCGATTCCAACGTACCCAAAGGGAGCTCAAATAAGACCCCGCAGTCATAAACGTTACATAGACCTGGCAAATAGCTCACGCGCGCCAGAGAGCCCACGGTCGCGGCGTCAGGCGACACGCCAAAGAGTGTCCCCAGCGACTAGTCGTTTAAGAACGTCCCCGATGATTAGTCGGCGTAGGTGAAGGTCGTGACGTCGAACATGCCCTCGGGGCGGATGCGGAGCGTCGGGATGACCGGCAGGGGCAGGAAGATGATGCCCATGATGGGGTCGAGCGGCGGCTCAATACCCATGGCGCGCGCCTTGACCATAAAGTCGTCGTGCTGCGCTGCGACATCCTCGGCCGTGCCCTCGCTCATCAGGCCACCGAGCGCCAGCGGAATGCGCGCCACGACCTCGCCGTTGCGCACCAGCACGTGACCGCCCTGGCCCACGGCCTCAACAGCAGCCATCATATCGGCGGCGTTGTCGCCCACCACGCACACGTTGTGCGAGTCGTGGCCGATCGTGGAGGCAATGGCACCACCGGTGATGGTGAAACCGCGCACCCAGCCGCGACCGATATGCTTGCCGACCAGGCCCAGGCCAGCGGGGCCGTCGCCGTCGACGCCCTCGGCTTGCAGCGACACGCCGCGGCCATGGCGCTCAATCAGCATAATGCGGCGCAGGCCCTCGGCGCTCTCGGGGCGAGCCATACCCGTGATGGCCTTACCCGGCACCACGTCAATCACAGCCTCGCCCGGCTTAAAGGCATAGTCGAAAACGTCGAGCGAAAGCTTCGGCAGCTTAACAGAGGCGCGCAGCTCGTCGGCAAGGGCCGCAACCTCAGCCATCTCGGGTGCGATCTCGCCCACAAAGGTGCCATCCTGCGCCACCAGAGCACCGGCGGCATATACGCGATGCGGCGCCGTGGCAAACGTCAGATCGTTGAGTACCAGCAGGTCGGCACGCTTGCCCGGAGCGATGGCGCCGCGGAGCTCATGCGGATCGCGGCAACCGTGGTCCAGGCCAAAGGCCTCGGCCGTGGAAAGGGACGCCATGGAGATGGCGACCACCGGGTCGATGCCGGCCTCGATGGCCACGCGGCAGGCGTTGTCGATCATGCCGGTCGAAAGCGCGTCGGAGGGAGCGCGGTCGTCGGTCGCAAAGCAGCAGCGGCGAGCACGGGCGGGGTTTTCCAGCAGCATAGGCGACAGGTTGGCAAGATCATGGCTGCAGGTGCCCTCGCGCAGCATGACATACATGCCGCGGGATAGCTTGTCGAGCGCTTCCTCGGGAATCGTCGACTCGTGGTCGGCGATAATACCCGCCGCGGCATAGGCGTTGAGATCCTTGCCGGCAACAAGCGGAGCATGACCGTCGACCTGCTTGGACGGCGTCTGGTTGGCAGCATCGATGCGAGCGCAGGTCTCGGGGTCGGCCATAAAGACACCCGGCAGGTTCATCATTTCGCCCAGACCAAAGACGTCGCCCGGATGCTCGGCAAAAAACGCCTGCATATCGGCAGCGGTGATGACGGCACCGGCCTGCTCGTCGGGCAGTGCGGGCACGCACGAAGGCATCATGTACTTGATGGAGATGGGTGCGCGACAACCGTCCTCGATCATAAAGCGCAGGCCGTCTAGGCCGGAAACGTTAGCGATCTCGTGGCTGTCGGCAATAGCGGTGGTGGTGCCACGCGTCGCCGCCATGCGCGCATACTCGGCGGGACGGATGTTCGAAGACTCGATATGCAAGTGTCCGTCAATAAAACCGGGTGCGAGATAGCGACCCTGACAGTCGATAACCTCAGCTGCCTCGTACGTGCCAGCAGCGTCATCTCGACCATCGTAGAGAACACCGACGATCACGCCGTCCTTGACGGCGACGCTACCGGGCGCCACGCGCTGACCGTACACATCAACGATCTGCGCGTTGGTAAACAGCGTGTCGACGGGCACGCGGCCCTCGGCGGCATCGATCACAGACCTCATGACCTCAACGGACATACATACTCCTTTAACCGTAGAAAAAAGCTGCGGAGCGGACAGACCTTCACCGCAGCAAGCCAATAGCCATTGTATGCCCAAACGATGGGCCAGCAATACGCCCCTCTGCTTAACGGCACACACCGCTTGGCGCAATGGGGACAGGCTGCTTTGTACCAAAAAGAAACGTCCCTAAGTGCCAACCGGGACAACGCCGTAGGTGGAGGACGGACAGCGAGCGGACTCCAGAGCGAACAGATTGGCATGAAAAGAGGACGGCATAGACCTTCTGGTCATGCCGTCCTCTTTGAATGACAAGTTGTCGCTCTGGAGCCCGCGCAGCGTCGACCGGTCCGCCGTTCGTTAGAACGGCGGAACTGAGGGCAGCGTCGACCGGTTACGCGGTTTGGTAAAACCGCGTAACTAAATCAGCTTAAAGCCCTTGCGTTTGCCCACGGAGAGGGTGTCGCCCAGCTTGAGGGCACTGGGGTCGATGTTGTAGCTCTTGGGAGCCACGGCCTTTCCGTTGATCTTGACACCGCCGCCGTCAATGTCGCGGCGGGCCTGACCGGCGCTGGCCGAAAGACCCAGGTCCTTGAGCAGGCCGGCAAGGTAAATCTGGCCCTCGTCGTTTACGGTCAGCTCAATATGCTTCTCGGGGAAGTCGGCGAGCTGGCCCTCCTTGAACACGCGGTCGAACTCGGCCTGAGCCTCGTCGCCGGCACCGGCGCCGTGGTAGGTGTCACACAGGTCGCGGCCCAGAGCGCGCTTGAGCTCATAGGGATCGGCAGAGCCATCGGCCAGGGCAGCGTCGATCTTGTCGACCTCGGCCGGGGTGAGCGAGCTCGCCAGGCGGTAGTACTTGCCGATCATCTCGTCGGGGATGGACATGGTCTTGCCGAACATATCCTTGGGCGCGTCGGTCAGACCGATGTAGTTGCCATAGGACTTGGACATCTTACGGACGCCATCGGTGCCCTCGAGCAGCGGCATGGTGAGCGCGATCTGCGGCTCCATGCCCATCTTCTCCATGAGCTCACGGCCGGCGAGCAGGTTGAAAAGCTGGTCGGTGCCGCCCATCTCCACGTCAGCCTTGATCATGACCGAATCGTATGCCTGCATCACGGGATACAGGAACTCGTGCAGGGCGATCGGCGTCTGGGACTGATAGCGCTTGGTAAAGTCATCGCGCTCAAGAATGCGGGCGACGGTGAACTTGGAGCACACCTGCAGCAGACCGGCCAGGTCCATCGACAAGATCCAGTCGCCGTTGTGCACGATGGTGGTCTTCTCGGGGTCCAAGATCTTCATGGCCTGGCTCACGTAGGTCTCGGCGTTGGCCTCGATCTGCTCCTGAGAAAGCTGCGGGCGGGTGGAGTTCTTGCCCGAAGGATCGCCGATCAGCGCGGTACCGTTGCCGATGATCAGGGTGACGTTATGGCCCAGGTCCTGGAACTGGCGCATCTTGCGCAGGGGCACGGCGTGGCCCAGGTGCAGGTCGGGGCTGGTGGGATCGACGCCGAGCTTGATGTTGAGGGGCTCACCCTTCTCAAGCTTCTTACGAAGGTCGGCCTCGGGGACGATCTTCGCGGCGCCCGAGGTGATGATACGCATTTGCTCGTCAACAGACAGCATTGGGTATCCTCCTTTTGCTATAGCACCCTCGCCGAAAACGGCGGTGCTGGAAGTCCATAAACTCTCATATGATAACAAACTGACGCGACGCAGCACCTACGACAGGAAAATCCTCGTCCTGCCGCATGCGTCGATGGCAACTGGCAGACGTGTACCGTCACGCTCAACCAGATAGCGCGTCTGCCGGCGACGCAAACAGTCGCGGCAACAGGCCTGTCCCGTCGCATCGGTGGCACAGACGCCCTCTGCGGTCAGCAGGCAGTGCTCGCACACCATGAGCTCGGGACGATCGGTATCGACGGGGCCCAGGACGCCAGGACAGGCGGCAAGCTCGGCAACGCGTTTCGCATCGTGAGCGACAAGTTCGGCAGGCAAAAACACGCGCTGCGCCCCAAGCCCTCGCAACCAAGCGAGCGTTGCCCGGTTCGCACAGAACACCGGCGCTGCCACGTCAAAGACGACGCGCAGTTCGCGAGCTATCGCCACTTGTCCCAGATTACGACAGACGATGCGGCCGGCGCGCTGCATGAGCGACCGAGTGCGCTCGATATCGCCCACACGGCAGACCTCGTCGAGCACAACAGTCGCATCGGACAGGTCGAGCTCTTCGTTTGGGTCCTGGTCCATCAGCTGCCAGGCAAAGACCAAGCGAGCGGCGACAGACTCTGCAGGTTCTTCCGGCTGCGCGCCACCATCCATCAGAACGCCCGCAAACGGCAGCGTCTCGACAGCGCGTTTCGCAAGCGCGACCGCATCGGCCTCGGCCCGCATGCGCTCCAGTGCCGCCGCCGTTTGCTCAAGCACACCAGCGCTGCGAATCAGATACACTTCGCAGCCCGCGTCGACCTTGCGCTTGCAATGGACAACGATGCGCTCCCCCGCCGCGGCATCCACCGGGCAGGGAACTTGCGGCCAGCGTTTAGGTACATCGGGGCGCGCGTCGGCGCCCGGGTAAAACCTGATCTCGAGCGTATCGCCCGCCGCCACGGCGGCATCGAGCTCGACGGTCACTTCCTCGTGTCCCACGGCAACCAAACGGCCCACACGCACGCCCTGGTTGATCGCGCGTTCAAAACTCATAAGCTCCGCGCCCGAGCGGCCTCGCAGATACGCGTCGGTAAACCCGCGGTTAAACGACCTTCCCAGCTCACGTTCGAGCGCCTGCACGGCATCGGGATCCCACGCGCCATCACGCAGCATATCGAGCGCCCGGCGCCACGCCCGCACCACGTTGTAGACGTAGTCGGGGTTCTTCATACGACCCTCAATCTTGAGCGACGCCACCCCGGCAGCAACAAGCTCGGGTAAATGAGCAATGCCCAGATAGTCACGCGGGCAGAGCAGACGATCGCCTTCGACGGCAACGACGCTCTCCCCAGCCTCATCCACCAAATCGTATGCCAGGCGGCACGGCTGCGTGCAGTCGCCACGCATCGCCGACCGTCCGCGGCGCAGGGCCGAAAACTCGCACGCGCCCGAATAGCCAATGCATATGGCGCCATGGCAGAACACCTCGATGGGCACACCGGTAGCGCAGAGCGTCGCAATCTCTGCCACGGTCAGCTCGCGCGCCGTCGTCACGCGCTCGACCCCCAGCTCGTCAGCCGCCAAACGCACGGCCCCCTTGCTATGGACGCCCGCTTGGGTGGACAGATGAATCTCGACCCCCGGAATTGCCGCATGCAGCGCGCGGGCTAGGCCCGCATCTGCCACGATCAATGCATCGGCGCCCAGCGCATGCGCATGTGCCCCCAGTGCCACGGCATCGGACAGCTCGTCGTCGAACACGAATACGTTGAGCGTCACGTACACGCGCACACCATGGGCGTGCGCCACGGCACACCCGCGCGCAAATTCGTCATCACTAAACCCGTGCGCACTCACGCGGGCGTTAAATCCGCTCAACCCGGCATAAATGGCATCGGCACCTGCCGCGATCGCGGCGAGCATCTGATTGAGCCCGCCAGCCGGAGCCAACAGCTCGGGCAGTGCCAGACCCGATGTTGGCGTCCCATTCCCGCATTGTCTGCTAGGCTCCGTCGCCCAAATCGCCATCGGCAAACTCCTTACCAAGGTATGCAATCACTCTGTTAATTGCCGTCAACCAGCATACACGAGGCTTCGCGCGGCTCGATTGGTTTATCGTGTAATAACTTATGTCCATCCTGCCCGACGCATACCCGCCGCCTGGCACGACATACTTGGAGGTCAACATATGGGTCCTCGCCAACGACAGGGACACGGTCGCTCTAAGACGCACGTCCTGCCCGTCATCCTGCTTTCGCTTTTGGGCTTTTTGCTCATCGCGGGCGTAGCATTTGGCATCGGCATGATCGGCAACGTCAACCGCTGGCTGTCCGACCTGCCCGACTACACCGACGCCAACGCCTATCTGGTCAGCGAGCCTACCGAGATTGTTGACTGCAACGGCAACAAGATCGCCAGCTTCTATACCCAAAACCGCAAGTCCATCACCAAGGACCAGGTCTCCCCGTACGTCCTGCAGGGCACGATCGACGTCGAGGACGAGCGTTTCTACGAGCACGGCGGAATCGACCTCTTGGGCATCGCGCGTGCCTCGGTGGCAACCCTTGCCGGCGGCCACGAAGGAGCCTCGACCATCACCCAGCAGCTGGTGCGCAACACCATCCTGCAGGAGGAGCAGTTCGACTCGACCATCGAGCGTAAGGTGCGCGAGGCCTATATCGCCATCAAGATGGAGGACATGTACTCCAAAGACGAGATCCTCATGATGTACCTCAACACCATTTACTATGGCCACGGCGCCTATGGCATCGAGGCCGCCGCCGAGACCTACCTCTCCAAGAGTGCTTCCGACCTCACCCTGAGCGAGGCCGCGCTGCTCACCGGTCTGCCCAACTCGCCTTCACAGTACGACCCCACGGTCAATCCCGACCTGGCGCTTTCCCGCCGCAATAAGGTGCTCGACAACATGCTGCGCCTGGGCCACATCACGCAGGAAGAGCACGATGCCGCGCAGGCTGAGCCCATCACCCTCAACGTGACCGAGATCTCGGGCAGCGGCGTCGACGTATACTCACAGCCCTACTTTGTCTCCTACGTCAAGCAGCTGCTCGAGCAGGAGTTCTCCACCGACGTACTCTTTAAGGGTGGCCTGACTGTTAAGACCACCATCGACCCCACCATGCAGCAGGTGGCCGAGGAGGCTGTGCGCTCACAGCTCGACACGCTTTCGCTCGATGGCCTGGACATGGGCATGGTTGTCGTTGACCCCAAGACCGGCTACATCAAGTGCATGGTGGGCGGCTACGACTACAACGCCGACCAGAACCACGTCAACCACGCCACGGCCAAGCGTCCCGTGGGCTCCACGTTTAAGGCCTTTACGCTGGCAACTGCCATCCAAAACGGCATGAACCCCAACGTCATTCTCAACTGCAACTCGCCACTCAAGGCCAAGGGCACCACGACCGAGGTGCAAAACTATGGCAACCAGAGCTATGGCAACATCACGCTTAAGCAGGCAACGGCATACTCATCCAACACCGGCTATATTCAGGTGGCCGAAGCCATCGGCAATGACAAGATCATGTCGCTCGTCAAAAAGCTCGGCATCGATCCCGCCAAGGACAATATCGAGGACGTTCCCGTCATGACGCTCGGCACCGGGTCCATCTCACCGCTCGAGATGGCATCGGCCTACGCCGCTTTTGCCAACGGCGGCTATTATCGCCAGCCGATCGCCATCACCGAGATCGACTCGCGTACCGGCTCGGTTCTGTACCAGCACACCGACAATCCCACGCGGGTGCTCACCGAAGGTGAGGCTGCCGCGGTTACCGACGTTCTATCCGGCGTCATGCAGGGCAGCGGCACGGGTGCCGCCGGCGCGCTGAGCGTCAACCAGCCCTATGCCGGCAAGACGGGCACCACTGACAACACCACCAACCTGTGGTTCTGCGGCTACACGCCGCAACTGGCATGCGCCCTGTGGACCGGTTATTCCGCAGGCGAGATTCCCATCCAAAAGTACGGTTCGGACCTGCTGGGCGACAGCACCAACCTGCCCGTCTTTAAGAAGTTCATGAACACCGTTCTTGCGGGCGCCGAGCGCGAGGAGTTCCCGACCGGAACGGCTCCCACGTACAAGAACAATAACGTCTGGAAGTTCTACGGCGCCAACAACAAGAAGAAGGAAGAGGGCGAGGATAAGGACGAAGACGAGGAAAAAGAGGAGGAGACCACCGGCGGGAGCGGCAGCGAGGGCGGTAACACCGGCGGCGAAGGCGATGGCGGCGGTACCACCCCTACTCCCAACCCCGACCCCAGCCCCAGCCCCGACCCTGGCCCGACCCCCGATCCCAGCCCTAGCCCGACCCCCGATCCCAGCCCTAGCCCGACCCCCGATCCTTCCACAGGTCAGTAGATAGCAAAGCGCCCGAGCAGCTCAAATGCTCGGGCGCTTTTTGTTGGGACATACATGGCATATCGCGCGCAATCGAGATGCCAAGACAGGACCGTCACAAAAAGGGCGTCGGCTCAAAACCGACGCCCCTGTATTTCTGCCGTCTTAGCTGGCGTTGTTTACGCGCGTAAAGCTATTTACGCGCGGCACTGAGCTTGTTAATCAGCGCTTCGAGGCGTTCGCCATCCTCGGCAGTCTGAGCGATAACCAAAATCGTGTCATTGCCGGCAAGCGATCCGAGCACATCGGGCAGCTCGGCCGCATCGACAGCCGCGGCAATGCCCGAGGCGGTGCCGGGCTGAGCCTTAATCATAACCAGGTTGTCGGTACGCAACACACCGGTAACCAGCTCGGAGACCATGCGCTGCAGGTGCAGGTCCTCAGCCAGAACATAGATGCCCTCGGGCAGTTTGCGCAGCCCCATATCGGCGATGTCACGCGAAACCGTCGCCTGCGTGCAATCAAAGCCCATGGCGCGGAGTTCGTCCACCAGCACGCGCTGCGTACGCACGTCTTTATTGCGCACGATATCTCTGATGGCATCCTGGCGCCCGTTGCGTTTTTTAGCCATATAAAACCTCACTTCATAGATGGCGAAGACAATCTATCAGTGATTGAATAGTTTAGCGCTATTTGAGGCTATTTGTGAATAAGAACGCATTTCGAAACAATTATATGCAAATTATTTTCGAATATGACACAGCTAGGCTATCCTTGCGCCCGTTCTGTTCAAAAAAGCAGCCAGATGCGCATACATAACGCAGCGCATAGGCTTAACGTTGGCAATCGGCCCAAACAAAAGCCCAAGGCCTCGGCGCTCTCCCTTAAGGGCCACCGCCATCTGGCGGGTCCGCACGTCGTTGAGCATATCACGCAATCGTGCCGTGCGCTCAATTGAAGACACCCCATGGGGGCTCAGGCACAAATTCTCGATACAAGCAACCAAGCGGTCATAATAAAACCGTTGGCAGGCCAGCTTTAGATGGTTATCGTCATCTATTGCGTCAAATGGCACGCAAAGCTCTTCAAGCGCCTTGGCGTCGTCGGAAAGTCGCGAGAACATGGTGGGGTCGAATGAATCCGCAACCGATGGCGCGGCCGTATGGAAACAAGCTTCGGCGCACCCAAATACGCGTTCCGCATGCGAAAGGGCAGGCGCCAAAAAGGCGATCGCACGATACGACTCGGCATGCTGCAGACACAACTCAAACAGGGAGCGTTCATACATCACGCCGGAATTTTGACAAACCAGACCGCTCTCGACCAGCTTGGCCAGGCCTAAAGCCCGGTCTCCATCGTCGGCAAGGGCAATGGATTGCGCGTCCAACATACGAGAATGGCGTTCCCGATGCGTATCGTAGCGATCGAGCGACACCGAGGGAAATACGATATCTGCCGAGGTCTCACAAGCGACATCGAGCATTGCCAAAAACGCGTGCGGCGCAAACCACTCGTCGGCGCTCATTGCGATAATGTGGGCCCCGCGCGAAGCGGCAAAACCCTCGCGAAGGCAAGCTCCGCTCGACGGATCGTCAACGTCTATCAAATCGATGTGAATATCTCTGCCCGCGGCAACATCGAGCGAATGACGAACGCCCGGCGCAGCGTTGCGACATGCAACGACAATCTGCATATCGTAGAGGTCTTGGTTTTGGACGCTTTCGAGTGCGCGCATCGCGTAGCTGGGTGAACCCTCCACAACAAGGATCACCGAAAGTCGCGGAAGCGAGCCACGTCGAAGCAAGTTATCCATCCTCTCGACAGCAATAATCAACTGCCGTTCATGGTACACCCCGGCAATAAACGCAATGAGTCGCCTGATGCGCTGCACGCCAAGAACAGATGTTGCACACGGCTCGCCCACACGAGCAGCATACTTAGATGGCTCTCGCTTCTCCCCTATTCGAGCGCGACGAGCTCGGTGGGGTCATAATCTACGCCCATAAAGGTAAGGCCGCACGCCGGCGCCGTGGGACCCGCAGCAGTACGATCACAAGCGTCAATCACCTCGCGCATCCACTCGGGATCGCGGCGATGCATGCCGATCTCGACGAGCGTTCCCACGATGGTGCGCACCATCGAATGCAAAAAAGCATTGCCTTCGATGGTAAACGTAAGGATATCCTCGCCAAAGGCGACCTCGTGGCCAAACTCGGCACGCATCACGCAACGATGCGTTGGCTTGCCCACGGCAGAAGCGACCTTACAAAAGCTCTTAAAGTCCTGTTCGCCCAAAAGCGCTGGGCAGGCGGCTGCCATCGCATCCACGTCCAAAGGATAACGGTGCCACCATACCGCACCACGCGATAGCACCGGACGCGCATCGCGATCGGCAATGCGGTAGGTATAGGTCCGAGAACGTGCGTCAAAACGCGCAGAAAAGCCCTTACGGGCCTTGTAGACCTCATTAACGGCGATATCTTTGGGCAGCAGCGCATCCATAGCTCGCAGCCACCTGCGGCGCGTTAAAGCGAGCTCAGCGTCCGTAACGGGCACGCTGATGTATTGGGCCACCGCATGCACCCCTGCATCGGTGCGCCCGGCACACGTCAAATCGACTGAGCGGCGCAAGAGCGTCTCTATGGCAAGACGCAGCTCTCCGGCAACCGTCGTCTGCCCCGGCTGCTCGGCAAATCCGCTATAGGACGAGCCGTCATAGGCAACACGAAACACCAACGTGGCATCGAGCTCTGGAGTCAAATTGAAATCAGACGGCGCGGTCATGGGCGCTCCCAACAAACAAACAACGATATCGCGACAAAAAAAGAGGGGTACGCGAACGTACCCCTCGAATATAGCCTATGCAGACGAATTGTCTACTCAGCGGTCTCCTCAGCAGGAGCCTCCTCGGCAGCGGTCTCCTCGACAGCCTCGACCTTCTTGGGAGCAGCGGCCTTCTTGGGGGCCGGAGCAGCCTTCTTGGCCTTGGGCGTGCAAGGCTCGGTGACGAGCTCCATGATAACGATGGGAGCGTTGTCGCCCTTACGGTTACCGAGCTTCATGATGCGGGTGTAACCGCCGTTGCGATCCTGCCACATGCCCTGAGCAGCCTTGTCGAAGATCTCGGCAACGAGCTGCTTATCGCCGAGCTTGGCGATAGCCAGACGACGAGAGTGCAGGTCGCCCTTCTTGGCCCAGGTGATGATCGGCTCGACAACCGAACGCAGCGCCTTAGCGCGGGTCTCGGTGGTCTTGATGCGGTCGTTCTCGAAGAGGGCCTTGGCCAGGCTCTTCTTCATGGCCTTGGTGTGGCTCGCATCGGTGCCGAGCTTCAGGCCCTTCTTAACGTTGTGACGCATGGTCTAGTTTCTCCTCAAATATGCGAAGCATTAAGCCTTCAGGCTCAGGCCCATGGACTCAAGCTTGTCCTTCACTTCCTCGATCGACTTAACACCGAAGTTGCGGATGTTCAGAAGATCGTTCTCCGAGAACTCAACGAGCTGACGGACCGAGTGAATGCTGGCACGCTTAAGGCAGTTGTAGGAACGGACAGAAAGGTCCAGATCCTCGATCTGCTTGTCCAGCTCGGCGTTGTCGTTGGTGACCTCGGGAGCGAAGATCGAAACCTCCTCCTCGACCTCGGGGGTCTCGGCAAGGTTCATAAAGGCAGCCATATGCTGGTTGATGATATTGGCAGCCTGGACCACGGCGTCGCGCGGGGCGATGGAGCCGTTGGTCTCGATCTCGAGGACAAGGCGGTCGTAGTCGGTATGCTGACCGACACGGCAAGCCTCAACGAGCTTGGCGCAACGGGATACCGGCGAGTACAGCGAGTCGACGTGGATCACACCGATGGGATCGTTGTCGCGCTTGTTGGCCTCGCCAGAGACATAGCCGCGGCCATAGCCGATGCGCATGCTCATGGTGAGATGGCCACCCTCGGTGAGCGTAGCGATGTGCTGCTCGGGGTTGACCAACTCAAACTCGGACGGAATAAAGAAGTCCGCACCGGTGACCTCGCAGGGGCCGTCAACCGAGATGGTGGCGGTCGCCTCGTCGGTCGTGCCGAGAGCCCTGAAGACAAGACCCTTGACATTCAGGACGATGTCAGTGACATCCTCGACCATGTTAGGGATGGTCATGAACTCGTGCTGCGCACCATCGATCTGAATAGCCTCGACGGCGGCACCCTCGAGCGAGGACAGAAGAACGCGACGCAGGGAGTTGCCCAGCGTATCACCGTAACCGCGCTCGAGCGGCTCGACGGAGACACGAGCAGACGTCTCGTTGATCTCTTCGACCTGAACCTGAGGCCTAATGAATTCTGACATGTATTACCTCCAGCCTCAGCAGCCCGGATGGACTACTTAGAGTAGAGCTCGACGATGAGCTGCTCGTTGATATCACCGCTGATCTGCTCACGCGTCGGCAGAGCGAGCACGTTACCAGACAGCTTCTCGATATCGACCTCAAGCCAGCCAGGGACCTCAAAGCGCTCGGAGGAAATCAGAGCCTCCTTGATGGGGAGGAGGTCACGGAACTTCTCGCCAACAGCGACGACGTCGCCGGCCTTGACGCGGTAGGACGGGATGTCCACGCGCTTGCCGTTCACGGTGAAGTGACCGTGGCGGACGGACTGACGAGCCTCTTTACGGGTGCGAGCGAAGCCAAGACGGAAAACAACGTTGTCGAGGCGAGACTCAAGGATGATCATGAGGTTCTCACCGGTGACGCCGTTCATCTTACGGGCCTTGTTGAAGTAGCCGTGGAACTGCTTCTCCAGAACGCCATAGATGAACTTGACCTTCTGCTTCTCGCGCAGCTGCATGCCGTACTCAGATTCCTTGCGACGGCGCTTGGGCTGACGGATAGATTCCTTCTTGCTGCTGTAACCGAGCTCAGCGGGATCGATCCCGAGCTGACGGCAGCGCTTAAGAACAGGAGTCCTGTCGATTGCCATATTGATACGATCCTTTCAGTTACACGCGGCGACGCTTCTTGGGGCGGCAGCCGTTGTGCGGGATGGGGGTCTTGTCCTGAATGCTCGAGACCTCGAGGCCAGCAGCCTGGAGGGAGCGGATGGCGGTCTCACGACCGGAGCCGGGGCCCTTGACGAAGACGGAAACCTTCTTCATACCGTGCTCCATGGCCTGCTTGGCAGCAGCCTCGGCAGCCATCTGGGCAGCGAACGGCGTGGACTTACGGGAGCCCTTGAAACCCACCTGGCCAGCCGACTTCCAGGAAATGACGTTGCCCTGGGGATCGGTGATCGAAACGATCGTGTTATTGAACGTAGAACGGATGTGAGCCTGGCCCACGGAAATGTTCTTACGGTCCGCGCGCTTCAGACGGGCAGCGCGAACGTTCTTCTTAGCAGTAGCCATCTATCTAGCGCTCCTTATTTCTTCTTCTTAGCACCGATCTGACGCTTCGGGCCCTTGCGGGTACGAGCGTTAGTGTGGGTGCGCTGGCCGCGGACCGGGAGGCCCTTGCGGTGACGAAGGCCGCGGTTGCAGCCGATGTCCATAAGGCGCTTGACGTTCTGGTTGCGCTCACGGCGGAGGTCGCCCTCAACCATGATCTGGTTCTTGTCGATATACTCGCGGATGGCGTTAACCTCATCCTCGGTGAGGTCCTTAACGCGCGTATCCACGTTAACGTTGCACTCGACGCAAATCTTCGTCGCAGTGGTGCGGCCGATGCCGTAAATGTAGGTCAGACCGATCTCAACGCGCTTCTCACGCGGGAGGTCGACACCATTAATACGGGCCAACGTAGTCTCCTCTCTTAACCCTGACGCTGCTTATGACGCGGGTTCTCGCAAATGACGAGGACCTTGCCATGGCGCCTAATGATTTTGCACTTATCGCACATCTTCTTGACCGAAGGACGTACCTTCATCGTTCTTCCTTTCGGTAGCGCTCAAACTACTTCCCTACTATCTACTCGCCCAGCCGCAGGCGTTTAAAACTATGGCTGGTCTTCACACACAATCCGACCGTAGGTTGAGCTAAGCCTGCAGTCGGAAATAGAGTGTGTGTATGCGTGCCGCTATTTGTAGCGATAGGTGATGCGGCCGCGGGTCAGGTCGTACGGGGAAAGCTCCACGACAACCCTGTCACCGGGGAGAATACGGATGTAATTCATTCGAATCTTGCCAGAAATGTTGCACAGAACCGAATGACCGTTCTCGAGCTCGACCTTAAACATGGCGTTGGGCAACGGTTCCTTTACCGTGCCCTCGAGCTCAATTGCGTCTTCCTTCTTCACAAGCAATCATCTTTCTCTAGAAAACGACAGCGATTGAGTATTCTACAACACGTATACACGCATCGTAGTAACTTCGTAATGGCTCCACAACTACGTGGAACTTGTTACATTTGAAATGTAAAACAAAGCCGTTCCCTGATGCCCAAGATCGCCTTGAAATGAGAAGGCATAGACCTTGGGGTCATGCCTTCGAAATTGAAAGGCGAGGTTGGGCATCAGGGGGCGGCGACTTTTACATTTCTCCGCCTTGGAGCGAACACCAGGATCCTTGCGCATCGGTGGTAAGAATCACCGGACCGTCATTGGTGATGGCGACGGTGTTCTCGTAGTGCGCGGCGGGCAGGTGGTCGTTGGTGGTGACGATCCAACCGTCGGAGCCCGTGCTCACATGGTTGGAACCCATCGTTACCATCGGCTCGATGGCAATGACCATACCGGCCTGGAGGCGAACGCCCCTCCCCTTCTTTCCATAGTTAGGAACGTTGGGGTCCTCGTGCATCACGCGGCCAATGCCATGGCCCACATAGTCACGAAGCACGCCATAACCGTGAGACTCGGCGAGGGACTGGACGGCATAACCAACATCCCCGATATGGTTACCGGGAACAGCCTGCTCAATGGCAGCCTTAAGGCAATCGCGCGTGACCTCGCACAGGGCCTTGGCCTCGGGCGTAGGGGTGCCGACGAAAAACGTCCATGCGTTATCGCCAACCCAACCGTCGACAACGGCTCCCGTATCGATGGAGATGATATCGCCATCGCGCAGGATCATATCGGGGTTGGGAATACCGTGGACCACGGCATCGTTGATCGATGCGCAAATGGTCCCCGGGAACCCGCCGTAACCCTTAAAGGCCGGGGTGCCGCCATGCATGCGGATAATCTGCTCCGCGAGCTGATCGAGCTCAAAAGTCGAAACGCCGGGACGCACCATGGCTCCAACGTGGCGGAGCGCCATCTTAGATAGCGCTCCTGCCTTCTTCATCTGCTCGATTTGCGTTGCAGACTTAATCTTAATCATAGACCGAGGGCCTCTTTGACATCCCCGTATACGGTCTCGCGAGCCTGGTCACCGTTGACCGACTTGAGCAGACCCTGGCCACGATAGTAATCGACAAGCGGGCTCGTGGACTTCTCGTAGACGTCGAGACGGTTCTTGATGGTCTCGGGCTTATCGTCGTCGCGCTGATACATCTCGCCGCCGCATTTGGGGCAGGTAACATCGGCAGCAGTGCCGGTGTAACCGCAGGCGCGGCAGGTGCGACGCGAGGACAGACGATCGATGATGACCTCGGGGGCAACGTCGACCAGAAGGGCGCAGTCGATCTCGCGACCCATGGTGGAGAGCTCGGAATCGAGCGTCACAGCCTGGGCGGTGTTGCGCGGGAAGCCGTCGAGGATGAAGCCCTGCTGGGCGTCATCGGCGGCAAGGCGCTCCTTGACAAGGTCGATCACGAGCTGGTCGGGAACGAGCTCGCCAGCGTCCATGTACTTCTTAGCCTGAATACCAAGCTCGGTGCCACCCTTGACGGCAGCACGCAGCAGGTCGCCCGTGGAGATGTGGGCGACGCCAAACTCGGCGACGAGCTCCTGTGCAACGGTGCCCTTACCGGCACCCGGAGCTCCGAGCAATACGAGGTTCATGAGCAATCCTCCTCTAGCCTATTTAAAGAATCCGTCGTAATCATACATCTTGATCTGGCCTTCGAGCTTGTCGACCGTGTCGAGCACGACGCCGACCATGATGAGGATGGACGTGCCGCCAAATGCCTGGATCAGCTGATTGCCCGTGAAGGAGAAGATGATCGAAGGCACGATGGCGATGAGCGCCAAAAAGACAGCGCTGGGAAGCGTAATCTTGTTGAGCGCGTTCTTGATGTAGGCCGCGGTAGCCCTACCCGGACGAACGCCCGGAATAAAGCCGCCCTGCTTCTTAAGGTTGTCGGCCGTGTCATCGGGATTGAACACCATGGAGGTGTAGAAGTACGCGAAAAACACGATGAGGACAACGTTAAGCACCCAGTTGAGCCAACCGGTCGAAAGCGCAGAGGCAACTGCCTGAATCCAGCCGATGCCGGGGAAGAACACGGCAACCTGAGCTGGGAAGTACAGCAGCGCCGAAGCGAAGATGATCGGCACGACACCCGCGGTGTTGACCTTGATGGGCAGGTAGGTGGTCTGGCCACCCATCATGCGACGGCCCACGACGCGCTTAGCGTAGGAGACCGGAATGCGGCGCTGGCCGCGCTCAAGGAAAACAATCAGCGGGATAACCAGCAGGATGATGGCGCAGATGATCACCATAGTGATGATGCCACCGCCATTGCCCTCGGTGCTGGAGAAGATCGCCTGCGGCAGACCGGCCATGATGTTCGCAAAGATGATCAGCGACATGCCATTGCCGATACCGCGCTGGGTAATGAGCTCACCAATCCACATGATCAGCATGGCGCCCGCGGTGAGCGTGCCGACGATCATGAGGTCGAAGATGATCTCGGGAGCGGCGGCGCCATTAAAGCTGATGCCGAAGCTCTTAAAGAGGAAGAGGTAACCCACGGAGTTGAGGATTGCCAGAGCCAGGGTGAGGTAACGCGAATACTGCGTAATCTTGGTCTGACCGACCTCGCCCTCGCGGGCAAGCTCATGCAGGGAAGGCACAACGGCCTGGAGCATCTGGAGGATGATCGAGCTGGTGATGTAAGGCATGATGCCCAGCGAAAACACCGACACATAGCTCAACGCGCCGCCAGAGAAAAGATTCAGGAGGGCCATAGCACCTGCGGCGACCGAATTGTTATCGGTCGAGAAAAGGCCCAGCATCCCCTGGAAGGGAATGCCGGGCACAGGAACGTGCGCACCAATGCGGTACACGACGAGCATAGCTATGGTAAAAAGAATCTTTTCGCGCAGTTCTTTGATGCGGAAAGCATTCTTAAGACCATTTAGCACGGCAGCTCGACCTTTCCGCCGGCGGCCTCGATCTTGGCCTGCGCAGAAGCGCTGACCTTGTCGACCTTGACCGTGAACTTCTTGGTAAGCTCACCATTGCCGAGCACCTTGACGGGCTCGAACTCGCTCTTGGTGATGCGAGCGGCCTTAAGAGCGGCACCGTCGATCACAGCGCCATCCTCGAACTTACGCTCGAGACGCTCAACGTTAACAGCGGTGTACTCGATACGACGGGGGTTGCGGAAGCCCGGAAGCTTGGGCAGGCGCATAGCCAGCGGAGTCTGGCCACCCTCGAAGCCGGCACCCTTGGTGCCGCCAGAGCGAGAGCCCTGGCCCTTCTGGCCGCGGCCAGAAGTGGTGCCGTGACCCGAAGAATTGCCACGGCCAACGCGCTTGCGGTTCTTGGTGGAACCGGGCGCGGGAGTAAGATCGTGAAGCTGCATTTGCTACTCCTCTACAATCTCGACAAGGTGCTTGACCTTGAAGATCATGCCGCGGACGGACTCGTTGTCAGTAATCTCGCGAACCTCGCGGATCCTGTGGAGACCGAGGGCACGGACAGTACGGACCTGGTCCTGCTTGCAACCGTTGGTGCTGCGGACCTGCTTGATCTTGATGGTGTCAGCCATGCTTAGTTCTCCTTACCGACGAACATCTCGGAGACCGTCAGGCCACGGCGAGCCGCGACGTCCTCAGGGCTGGAGAGCTCCTTGAGGCCCTCGACGGCAGCCTTGATGATGTTGAGGCCGTTGTCGGTACCGAGGGACTTGGACAGGACGTTCTTGATGCCAGCAAGCTCAAAGAGGGGACGCACAGCGCCGCCGGCGATAACGCCGGTACCCTCGACAGCGGGCTTGATGATGATGCGGCCGGCACCAAAGTGGCCGATAACCTCGTGCGGAATGGTGCCCTCTTCGGTCACCGGCACGTGGAACATGTTCTTCTTGGCATCGAGAGACGCCTTGGAGATGGCCATGGGCACCTCAGCGGACTTGCCCATGCCAACACCGACGTTGCCCTTGCCATCGCCAACGACGACGAGAGCGACGAGGCTCATGCGACGACCGCCCTTGACGGTCTTCGACACGCGGTTGATGTAAACGACGCGCTCCTCGAACTCGGAGGCCTCGCGCTGCTGCTTCTGATTACGAGCCATGTGCTACATACCTCCTAGAACTCGAGACCGGCGGCACGAGCACCGTCGGCGAGGGCCTTGACGCGGCCATGGTAGATACGGCCACCGCGATCGAAGGCGACCTTGGTGATGCCGGCCTCGATGGCACGCTTGCCAACGAGCTGACCGACCTTCTCCGCAGCCTCCTTGTTCGAGGTGTGGGTGCCCTTGAACTCGGCCTCGAGGGTCGAGGCAGAGACGAGCGTCAGGCTGGAGCCCTTGCTGTCGTCGATGATCTGGGCATAGATGTTGGCGTTAGTACGGGTCACGCGAAGACGCGGACGCTCGGCGGTACCCGAGATCTTGCCGCGAACACGACGCTGACGACGCTTGAGGCCTTCCAGCTTCGCCTTATGCTTGTTCATACGTAAACTCCTAAAAAGGTTGATCTTGCCAGCACCTAACGGGGTGCTGGTCTTATGCGAGTGAGTCGGTTACGACTACTTGGCGGCCTTACCCAGCTTGCGGCGGATGTGCTCGCCAACGTAGTGGATACCCTTGCCCTTGTAAGGCTCGGGAGGACGATGGCCGCGGATCTCAGCGGCGATCTGACCGACCTGCTGCTTGTTGATACCCTTGACGTTCACGTGGGTGTTGTCGGGAACCTCGAAGGTGATACCCTCGGGAGCCTCGACGATCACGGGATGCGAGAAGCCCAGGGAGAACTCGAGGTTCTTGCCCTTCTGCTGCACGCGGTAACCGACGCCGGCGAGCTCGAGCTTCTTCTCGAAGCCCTCGGAAACGCCAACAACCATGTTGTGGATGAGGGCGCGGGTGAGGCCGTGGCGGGCACGGGTCTCACGCTCGTCGTCGGGACGGGAAACGGTGAGGACGTTGTCCTCGATGTTGATAGCGAGCTTCTCATAGACATCGAGCTCGAGCTGGCCCTTGGGGCCCTTGACGACAACGTTGTTGCCGTTGACTGCCACTTCGACTCCGGCGGGAATCTGGACAGGCTTATTACCGATACGAGACACGGTGATCTCCTTTCCTTCTACCTACCGAGCGAATTACCAGACGTAAGCGATGATCTCGCCGCCGACGTTGTGCTTGCGAGCATCGCGGTCGGTCATGACGCCATGGCTGGTGGAAATAATGGCGGTACCAAGGCCACCGCGGACGCGGGGCATGTCGGCAACGCCAGTGTACTTACGCAGGCCCGGCTTGGAAATGCGGCGGATGCCGTTGATGACCTTAGCCTTCTTGGGACCATACTTAAGCGTGATGTGCAGAGTCTTCTGGGGAACGGTGTCCTCGACATCGTAGCCCTCGATGTAGCCCTCCTCGTGCAGAACACGAGCGATCTCGACGAGCTTCTTGCTGCTCGGCATGGAGACCGTGGCCTTGTTCACAGAGTTAGCGTTACGAATGCGCGTAAGCATATCTGCGATCGGGTCTGTAAGGTTCATACAGATTCTCCTTCGTTCTTGATGAACACGTGCTCTTGGTTCTTCGCCGCCCTTAACGGCAAAGCCTAACTAGCACGTTTTCCCTGTTCCAAACGGATGCTTGAAACGCTGGTAGTGACTTACCAGCTGGCCTTCTTAACGCCGGGAAGCTCGCCCTTGAGTGCAAGCTCGCGGAAGCAGACACGGCACAGGCCGAACTTGCGGTACACAGAGTGCGGACGGCCGCAGCGCTGGCAGCGCGTGTACTCACGAGTAGAGAACTTCTGCTTGCGATTGCACTTGACGATCATCGATGTCTTAGCCACTTATATCCTCCTCACATAGAGTATTGTTCGCCCCAAGCGCCGCCCCTTGTGGGAACGGCGCTTATAGGGCAGGTGAACCTATTTCTTGAACGGGAAACCAAAGGCGTCCAGAAGGGCCTTGGCCTCCTCATCGGTGTTGGCGGTGGTCACGAAAGTGATGTCCATACCACGCTGGTGATCGACGGAGTCAAAGTCGATCTCGGGGAAGATGAGCTGCTCGGTGACGCCCATGGAGAAGTTACCACGGCCGTCGAAGCTCTTGGCGGAGATGCCGCGGAAGTCGCGGATACGGGGGATAGCGACGGAGGTCAGACGATCGAAGAACTCCCACATACGGTCGCCACGCAGGGTAACCTTGCAGCCGATCGGCATACCAGCGCGCAGGCGGAAGGTAGCGATGGACTTGCGGGCACGGGTGATCATCGGCTGCTGGCCGGTGATGGCGCGCAGGTCGCGCACGGCACCGTCGATGGCCTTGGAATCGGTAGCGGCCTCGCCGACACCCATGTTCACGACGATCTTCTCAAACTTGGGGATCATCATGACGTTCTCGTACTGGAACTTGTCCTGAAGCTGCTGCTTGACCTCGTTGTTGTACTTGGCCTTCAGACGCGGCACATACTTCTCTTCTGCCATTGTTCACTCCTTCTTGGGGTTTTAAGCACGGGGCGTGGCCACGGTGGGTTGTCCTCGTGCCTCCTGACTGCATCCGCGCCGCTCATGGCATTTCGCGGTTTGGACTCGACGCAGCAGGAGCCGACAAAACAATCGGTACTATACGCGCATTGGGTGCGTATTTCCAGAAAAACATCGTCTGCCTGCACAACTCCACAACTCCCTCGCACAAATGGGTCCCAAAAAGCCGTTGCGGTGAAATAGGGACTGTTTGGCGGCCTAACAGGCTTAAACAATCCGTATTTCACCGTAACTCATCATATGGGGCGTTATTTTTGGCGAGGCAGGACCAGGTTGAGGACGACGGCGACAAGTGCGGCGACGGCAATGGAGGATCCGCCAAAGACGGTGTCGACCCATGCGGGGAATCCAGCGCCGGCAAGTGCGCCGGCCGTGCGCTCAATGCCCGTACCAAAGGCGATAGAGAGACCCATGAGCGTGGTATCGCGCTGAGACAGGCCGTGGCGGGAAAACATGACCACACCGTTCATGCCGATGGTTGCGAACACGCCAATGGTGGCGCCGCCAATCACCGGCTGCGGAATGGACGTGAGCACTGCCGCGCACTTGGGCAGCAGGCCCGCGACGAGCAGAATGGCGGCTGCGAGCGTAAAGACCATACGGTTGACGACCTTGTTCTCGGCGATGATGCCCACATTCTGGCCAAAGGTTGCCGTGGGGACGCCGCCCAAAAAGCCCGAGAGCATACCGACGAGACCATTGGCGATCAATCCGCCCGAGATCTGACTATCGGTCGCGGGGGTATCGAGCGCCGCAGAGGACACGGCGGCAAACTCTCCCATAACCTGCACGGCGTTCACGATGGCCACAACGCCCACCACGGCGCACGCCGCTGGATCGAACACCAGACGATGGGCACCAAACGCCGGTGGGGCAAACCAACTTGCAGTCGCGACAGCCGAGAAGTCGACCATGCCCAGCACCGCCGCAACGACAAAACCTGCGCAGATACCGGCCAGGATGCTGCCCAGCTTGAGCGCGCCCTTGCCGTAGTTACCGACCATAAAGGTGACGACAAACGTCACGAGCGCGACGGTCCAGTTGGTGACGCTGCCAAAATCGGCCGCGCCCTCCCCGCCCGCCATGGACGCCACGGCAACCGGGCACAGCGACAGGCCAATGACAAAGATGACGGTGCCGAGCACCGGAGCTGGGAACAGAAAGCTTACGCGCTTAAACAGCAGGCCGAAAAGCACGACGAGCGCGCCGCCGATAACTTGAGCGCCCAGCACGGCCTCGAAACCAAGCTCAAGACCGACCGCTTTAAGTGCCGGCACGAAGGTAAAGCTCGCGCCCATCACGATGGGCAGGCCCGAACCAACGATGCCTTTTATGGGGAACTGTTGAAGGAAAATGTCAAGCGCCGAGAGGACCAGCGACGCCTGAATGACGGCGGCTTCCTCTTGAGGGGTAAAGCCGCAGACCGACGCGATGATGATAGCGGGCGTAACGATACCCGCGAATGCCGCCAGCACATGCTGCAGTGCATGGGGCAATACCTGCACAAACGAAACTTTTCCCGTACGCTCGAACAGGGCGTCCCCTGCCACCGACTCTGCCATTTGCGCCTCCCATACCCTAGGCAGCGGCCCTATGCCGCCCAACGGGCGGACATTATAGGGCATATGGCACAGGTAGCATTTTGACCCGCATGCGGCAGAGGGCTGGGGTAGCTAATTTGGGACGGGGCTCTTTTAGCTACCCAACAGTGAGCGAACGCCTCGAGATGATTTTTCTGGGACGGGGATTTAAAAATCATTGCGTACCTAATGATTTTTTAGTCCCCGTCCCAGAAAAATCATCGAGCAGGCAGGGTAGCTAAAAGAGCCCCGTCCCAAATTAGCTACCCCTGGGATGCGACTAGCGCTTGCGGGGGACGAGCTTGGTGCGACGCAGATGGATCATCTCGGCGGCGATGGAGATGGCGATCTCTTCGGGGTCCTCGGCCTGAATGGCAACGCCGATCGGCAGGTGCAGCTCGTCGATCTGGTCCTGCGTAAAGCCCTCCTGCTCCAAGCGAGCCCGCACAAAGGCCGTCTTGCGGCGCGAACCCAGGCAACCCAAATAGGCGGGCTTGGCGCGCATGGTCTGAATCACCACATCGATATCGGACTTGTGGCCCGCCGTGGCGACGACTACCAGATCGCGCGGACCGATGGGGCACGACTCGTCCAGGTTCTTGTAATCGACCAGACGACGGTCGTAGACGCCGGGCACCCATTCGGGCGTCAACGTGCCGGGGCGATCGTCGCACGCCACAACGGCAAAGCCCGCCGCCGTGAGCACGCGCGCCGTCGCGGCGCCCACGTGACCGCAGCCAAAGATGTAGGTCAGGCCCTCGGGGCAAAGCGTCTCGATGTGCGCCGGGGGAATCTCGGAGGCGGCGTTGGTGTAGGTGACCTTACTCCCCTCTTCCGTCAGCGAAAGCCCGGGGCAGCCCACAATGGTGCGACGCGACTCCTCGCCATGGTATTCGGCAGCGTCGCTTTCGAGCGCGCTTGCGATAAACGGTTCAAAGTCGATGACGAAGTCGCCGATGCGTCGATACGCCAAGACGTCGGCAACCGACTGGAACAACGGCGCCTGCGATGCATCCAGGTGCAGATAACACAGGCAGATGGCTCCGCCGCAGATCATGCCGGTATCGGAGTTCTCGCCGCCCATGGTGTAGCGGACCAGGCGCGACTGCCCTGCGGCCAACAGCTCGCGCGCCTCGTCCAGCGCAAAGAGCTCGATCTTACCGCCGCCGATGGTGCCCGCTTGGCTGCCATCGGCAAAGACGGCCATCCAGGCGCCCACGCCGCGCGGCGATGACCCTGCCGTGCCGGCAACTACCACCAGCTCGCACGTCTTACCGGCCTTCAGAGCGCCAAGCGCAGCATTCACCACATCGAGCTTTTCCATCGTCGCTTCCTATCCCCTAAAAACGTCGGTGAACATGGCGAGCGCCTCGAGTACGCCGCCGCCGACCGACGTCGCCTTGTCCGAAATATAGTTGATGTAGCTGGCGTCGCCGCGCGGGTCGACATCGGCGCATTTAAAGCCCTCAGTGACTTGAACGCCGTTCGCCAAAAGGCCGCGCAAGCAGCCGTCAATCTGCGTGACCATGGGAGTGTCGCCCGCATACCCGATCACATCACCGGCACTCACGATGTCGCCAATCACATGGTCGGACCTAAACACGCCGGCGGCGGGGCTGTGGATAACGCGCTCCTTGCCATAGCCGGCGATGACACCCGGCACGCCCGTATTGGGCTGGGGCGAGCCCTGGGTGATGACGCGGCCGAGGAAATGCCCACGCATGGTCTCGACCACGGCATCGCAATCGACCGGCGCGGTAAAGCCCGGTCCTACGGCGATGACGACAGGCGCCATATCGCGCGTGGTGCCCAAATTGCGCTTGGCCAGGATCGCGTCGACCACGGCAGCGGGCTTAAGTTCGCCGAGCATCTTGGCCTGGGGATCCACCACGACGGCAACATCTCCGGCCTGGGTAATTGCAAGCGCCTCTGCCGGCGTCTGCGCCAAGCGAGCGCGAATGCCCTCGACCTGAACCTCGCCCAGGCGAATGGCCTCGCAAAAACTGATCGTGCGACGGATGCACGTGGGAACCGCGATATCGGCCATGACAACCGACACGCCGGCGCGCACCAAACGGGCGGCGACGCCTGTGGCGATATCGCCGGCGCCGCGAACATAAACGAGCATTTTCGGGGCACCTCCCTGTGCTACGGTTTGAGCAGAGCAAAAGCGGTTCGACCGCTACTCTGATGATTATTTATTATCATAGTATTATACGGCGGTGAACAGATGGAAACGGTTAGCGGCATTCTCGCCTCGGCGCTCAGGATCGAGCCGGGCATCACCGCAATTATCGGCAGTGGCGGCAAGTCGACCTTGCTAAAGACGCTCGGCCTTGAGCTTATGCGCGCGGGCGGCCGCGTGCTCCTCTGCACCACCACGCATATGTTTCCCGTCGCCGGCGTGCCATGGGACGGGACGGGTCGTCGCCTGGACGCCGCACCTTGGAAGCCGGGCGCCGCACATGTCCCCGGTTGCACCTGCGAGGCCTGCGCGGGCCTTGCGCGGGGAAGCATCTGCCAAGCAGGTGTCTTGGACCCCGAGACGGGCAAGCTCTCTGCCCCCGCCGAGCCGCTCGGCGAGCTGGCACAGCGCTTTAACTACGTCTTGGCCGAGGCGGACGGCAGCAAGCGGCTCCCGCTCAAGGCCCACGCCGCCTGGGAGCCGGTAATTCCCTCTGGCACGGCCAACATCGTCTGGATCGTTGGCGCCTCGGGACTCGGCAAGCCCATCAACGAAGCCGTCCACCGCCCCGAGCTCTTTTGCGAGCGTTGCGGCTGCGAGCTCACCGATACCGCCACGCCCGAGCGCGTCGCCCAGGTGCTCAATGCCGAGATGCAGGCGCTGAGGCTCGACACCGCACGCGTCATGCTCAACCAAGTCGACACGCTCAGCGACCCCACGATGGCCGACCGCTTTGAGGCTGCCCTCGGCCGTCCCGTCGTCGCCACCAGCCTCCAGGGGTAGCTAATTTGGGACGGGGCTCTTTTAGCTACCCCATGCTGAGAGAAAAATCATCAGGTAGGCAGGGTAGCTAAAAGAGCCCCGTCCCAAATTAGCTACCCTGGCGGCACCCCCTGCTAGCGGGGCACGTAGCAGGCCGCAACGTGTTCTGAGACGCGGCGCTGACCCTTGGCGGTGTCGACATCCCACAGCTCGTAGGCACGTGCCTCGACCAACTGGATATCGGCACGGCCGCGCAGCAGCGACGATCCGCCGTCCTTGCCCTTAAGCCCCATAAGGTTAGGAAAGAAGCTCGCGGGGAACAGCACCGGAGAGGCCGGCTCGCCGTTCAGGGCAAGACGCACGGGCGCGACACCGCCGCTGGCCTTAAAAGCACCGGCGAGTGCCTCAAAGGAATCCGAACTCACGAGCGGCTGGTCGCCCGGCAAAAAGAGGCAACCTTTCCAGTTGTGATCGACTCCCCACGAAAGGCCCGCACGGACGCTTTCGCTGCTCAGCTCGCCCTCGTGCAGCGCGCACGGGCAATGCTTGTCCTCGCAAATCTGAGCGACCTCGGGCCAGCGCGTCGAAACCACAACGTCAAAGCCCCGGGGAACCGAATCGATGGTCCGGGCAATCAGCGGCTCGCCATAGATATCGGCAAGCATCTTGTTAGAGCCAAACCGCTTGCCCTCGCCCGAAGCCATAATGACGCAACCAAGTTTCATGGCGATACCTCCCCTGAAGCCATCGTACCCATAACGCGCGTCGCGGGGCATCTACATCGAAAGCGCTTATCCCGCACGCCCACGATGCAAAAAGAGGGCACCCCGCCGGTTGGCAGAGCGCCCCCTTTACATGGCTTACCTCAACCCGGCTTTAGACCTGAAACCAACGGACGGCGTTGCGCTCATAACGCAGCGGCACTTTCGTTATTTGCGAACAAGTGGGGTTTATGGCAAAGTGTGCCCAAACTAATTTTTAGGAAGGCACCCATGACCCCCGCACAGATTGAGTTTTATAAGCGCCTTGCACACGGCCTGGCGCTCCAGTTTGGCCCCAACTGCGAAGTCGTCGTCCACGATCTGGAGACCGAGGACGTGGACCACTCCATCGTAGTAATCGAAAACGGCCATGTAAGCGGGCGCAAGCTGGGTGACGGTCCCAGCCATATTGTGTTTGAGTCCATGCACGAGGACGCCACCGACGTGCACGACCGCGAGCCATACCTCACCAAAACCGCCGATGGCAAGCTGCTTAAGTCCTCGACCATCTTTATCCGCAACGACGAGGGCAAGCCTGTCGGCATTTTGGGCATTAACTTTGACATTACGCTCATGAAAGCTTTTGAGCGCTCGCTCGATGCCTTTACCGGCACCGACGGCACGGGCTACACCGAGCCCGAGCCCATTACCAAAACCATCGGCGACTTGCTCGAAGATCTGCTGCGCGAGTGCGAGCAATACGTGGGCAAGCCCGCAGCCCTTATGACCAAGGATGAACGCATTCGCGCCATTGGCTACCTCGACCGTCGCGGCGCCTTCCTCATTTCCAAGTCGAGCGAGCGTGCCTGCGAGTTCTTTGGCATCTCTAAGTACAGCTTCTATAGCTACCTCAACGAGGCAAAGGCTGCCGCCGGCGACAAATAGTCAGCGCGCCTGCGCCCCTCCCCTTTTGGGCGTGAGTTCTGGAATGCACGAATCCAAGACTCGGCCGCAAGGCAAGTTCCATATAATCGAAGGACGAGACAGTTCGAAAGGATGGAACAAGATGGGGTCGAGCAACGCATCGCGCAACGACCACGGAGGCTTCGCTTCTGCCGCCAGGCATGCGAAACGCGTGTTTGACGAGGGCGAAGACGATCTGTTTGCGTTGAGCCTCGACGACGTGATGAGCGATCGCCCCTGGACAGCCGACGAGCACATGAGCGGCAAAACCCATTCGGCAGGCGATCCTTCCGAGACGGCATCGTTTATCGCCGCGGCGCAGCATCTTGCGCCCGAACCGCCCGTTGCAGATCTCGACGACTTTGCGACCCGTCAGCTTGCCTTCGATTCCTGGGCTGATGCCGATCTGGACGAAACATCTGCCGGCGCGCCGACGCTCGGCGAGCCGGTAAATCCGCTTGTCGCCGCGTCCGCTTCCGAATACGAGCCGGACGACCATGCGCAAGCTATACCCACGTCCTCATACACCGATAGCCACACTGATAACGACGATTATTATGGCGACTACTACGCCGCAGAAGAGGCGCCGCGCTTTTTGGATTTCAATCCAGTAGCAAAGATTATCTTTATAGCGATCGTCGTGGTGCTGCTTGGCGTCATTGCGTTTGAGGGATTCCAGCTGTTCCGCAGCCCCGTCGAGTCCGAATTGGCAACGCAGCAAAAAGAGGACGAGAGCAACGACTACCTCGACGTCAACAACCTCAAGGGCGACCCCAACGACGGGGACGAGTAGCGAGGGCTGAGGGCGGCTGAAGCGTCCATATGTAGCACCAGCTTCTACGTGCTGTTTTGTTATCCAGTTACACTTTTCCAGATGTTGAGACCGTCAGATTCGACACTTTTCCGTACTTTTGAGGTGCCGATTTCGACACTTTTCCGTACTTTCTTACGGACGATTTCGACACTTTTCCGAATGTTGGCCGAATAATTGCCGCGTAATCAAGCGCCGTCTGCACATCATTTCGCAGGCGGCGCTTGATTTGTGTCCGCGCGCGCTGATAGACTCCATCGTGCCCGCAAGGAGCGGGCGCGTTTTATCCAGAGTCGGGGTAGAGAGTTGGCTCCACGATCCCGACGCCAACCGGCCAAGAGGCACGGTGGCCCTGCCAACATCGATGAAAGGAGTCCGTATGGACAATTTCTCCGTGCGCAGTGAGCGCAACTTCCACAATCTGGCAGCCAAGCCAAAACGAATGCATCTTCTGGACGCGCCGAGCGGCTATGCCTCGGCCATGGTCAAGAGCAGCCTCTCCCACCAGATGCGCTTTACGGTACAGAAACTCGAGGAAGAGCTCTGCACCGCTGGCAATCCACATGTGTTGCAGATCAAGTTGCTCGGAGATGACTCGCGTGAGCCGTCTAGCTGGGAGCTGTTTGCAGACGGCGTGTGCGTTGCGGACGGATCTGGCACCTTTGCCCGTGAGTGCTTCTGCGAGGGCGCTGAGGTGTTTTTGGACCTGTGCCGCGATGCCGTACGCGCGGCTGGGCTGCGCCAGTGGAGCCAGAGGGAGTACGAGCTGCTGAGTGCTGCCCGCGGGATTGCGAGGGTGTAGGTAGACGCAGGCGGCATCATGGTGGCGCGCAGTCTTTGATCACACGATGTCAAAAGACTGGATCGCGTCGGAAATGTTGGTGTAAGCGCGCCGACGGCTGACCGCCAAACGCAAGCGGCCCCTGTCCTAGAATCTGGAATTGCTACATAACACAGGTTCTGGGAAAGGACAGGGACCGCTATGGAGATATAAGCGGACGCGATGCCGGAAAAGGCCGCCATCCCGAGGTCGACCGACGGGATGGTCGACATCCAGTCGCTGCTCAGGCCGCTCGCCGAGCAGGTGGTCAACGCCATCATGGACGAGGAGGCCGACCGGCTCTGCGGCGACGGGGCCAACAGCAGGAACGGCTACCGCAACCGCACGCTCGAGACGTGCGCGGGCACGCCCAACCTGAGAATCCCCGAGCTCAGGAGGGGCAGCTTCTTCCCCGAGGACGTCCTCGAGCGCCACCGGCGCGTCGACCGCGCGCTCGTCGCGCCGGTGGCCGAGATGTACGCCACCGGCACCGGCACCAGGAAGGTGCAGAGGATAGCCGAGAAGATGGGCATCGAGAGGCTCGGCAGGGACCGAGTGGGCGCGATCGCCGCGACCCTCGACGCCGAGATAGCCGACCTCGCGGGGTGTCGCCCGATGCGCGCGCGATACCCTGCATCTGGCTCGACGCGACCTGCGTCAAGTGCCGCCGCGGGGGCCGCGTGGCTTCGACCGCGGCGGTCACGGCGATAGGCTGCGACGAGTCCGGCTGGAGGCGGGTGTTGGGGGTGTCCGTGGCGGGCACGGGGCCCTGCGAATCGTGGCTCGGTTTCCTGCGGGAGCTGCGCGACCGCGGCGCGACCGGCACCGAGCTCGTCGCATCCGATGCCCACGGGGGCCCGGTCAGGGCCATAGGCGAGGTCTTCCAGGGGGCGGCCTGGCAGCGATGCGCCGTGCACCTGGTGCGCGACTGCATGCGCGAGGCCGGCTCCCGGCAGCTGGGGCGCCGCGTGGGGCGCATCGTCTCGTCGGCCTTCCGCGCCGGGGACGCCGCCACCGCCGTGGCCATGTACCACGCGGCGTGCGAGATGCTGGAGGGGTGCCGCCCGAGGGCGGCGAGGGTGCCAGAGGAGGCGGAGCCCGACGCGCTCGCGTACCTGGACTTCCCGCCGTCGCACTGGAAGCGCCTGCGCACCAACAGCGTGCAGGAGCGCGCCAACAGGGAGATAAAGCGCCGCTCGCGCGTGGTGCAGGTCTTCCCGTCGGAGAGTTCGCTGCTCAGGCTCGTGGGCGCCGTCATGTGCGACCAGGCCGAGACATGGTCCGGCTCGCGCTACTTCTCGGAGAGGAAGATGGCCGAGATGCATGACGCCGCGTTCAGAATGGGTGCCGCGGGCGAGCACGACTGGGCGGAGCTGGAGAAGGCGGCCAGGAAGACGATCGAATCCAGCCTGGAACTTGCCGACAGCGTGGAGGCGGCCTAGGATATCAACTGATTCCGGATATCGGACACAGGGGCCGCAAGGGCCCTGACACCAACTTTCTCGACACTACCGAAATCGGCTCACCAGCAATAACCGCGAAGGATAGATAGGTCATTAAGGATGGATGCAGGAAAATCTACGATAAGCGGCGTGTTCAACGGATCGCGCCTGCTCGAAATACCTTTCTACCAAAGGGCGTACGTCTGGGGAGAAGAGCAATGGGAGCGCTTCCTTGGCGACATGGAGTTCGTCACGGCCTCTAAGCGACCTTATTTCCTTGGTTCCATCATCCTGAAGCAGGCCTCCTCCGGTAACACCTGGTCCGAGGTGTCCGAGGTTCGCACCGTCATCGACGGCCAGCAGCGACTCACGACCATGGTCATCTTCTTCAAGGCACTCTGTGCGAAAAACGGCACAAACAATTTGTTTGAGCGAGATTTCGTCCTGGAGACCGGCCAAATCGCCCTAAGACACGGCAAGTACGACCGGCAGGATTTCGAGAGGGTCGTCAGCGCCACGGACTGCGAGCCCATCGAGGGCACCTCGGCCATCATCCGCGCCTACAACTACTTCCTCAAGAATATCGACCCAGAGAGGGTCGACAGGAACACGATCAAGTCGAACGTCCAGTTCGTCTGCATCGACCTTACCGAGGGCGAGGACGAGCAGCAGATATTCGACACCATCAACTCGCTCGGGGTGCGCCTGACGACGGCGGAGCTCCTCAAGAACTACTTCTTCAACCGCGAGAACGAGCAGGCGTTCAAGGAGTGCTGGGAAGACGTCTTCGAGCCCACGGCTGAGAAGAGGGAGTATTGGGAGCAGGAGGTCGTGACCGGGCGCATCAAGCGCACGCTCGTCGACCTGTTCTTCGACGCGTTCCTCCAGATCCTGGTTCAGGACAAGAGGCGTGGCGTCACGACCGAGGACAAGCTCTTCTATTCGCGCACGTCCAACCTCTTCCAGTCCTACAAGGACTTCATCGGCAGGTACTGCAACGGAGACAAGGACGAGATCCTCAGCAGCATGAAGGCGTATGCCAAGGTGTTCGAGTCCACGTTTGACCCAAGCTGCTGCGACGCGGACATCCCCTCCGCCCCCGGCATCGAGCGCCTGAACGTGCTCATATTCGGCCTCAAGAACTCGACGCTCATCCCGTACGTGCTCTACGTTCGCAAGAACGCGGAGTCTTCGGGCGAGGAATCCGAGGTCTTCGCCCTGCTTGAGACCTACATCATCCGCCGAACGCTGGTTCAGGCGACCACGAAGAACTACAACAGGTTGTTCACCTCGCTGATCCTGAACGAGGTGAAGGACGCGGAGGCGCTGAGGAAGGCTCTCGAAGCCAATGACGAGGCGACGACATACATGCCCGGCGACGCCGAGGTTCGAGCGGCATTCGAGGAATCGTGTCTGTACAACCTCCAGTCCAAGGGCGTCCTCTATCTGCTGGAAAGCGCCATTCGCCCAGGCATGAGCAGCACAGCCCTGCTCGGATTCAACCAGTACACCCTCGAGCACATGATGCCCAAGAAGTGGCGAAACAAATGGGGAACCCTCGACGACGAAGCCGCCACGCGAAGGGACCGGAAGCTCCTCACGCTCGGCAACCTCGCCATCATCACGCATTCGCTCAACGCCTCCATCCGCGATGCCGATTGGACCACCAAGAAGCAGGGAAAGGGATACAAGGACGGCTTGGCCCTCTGCGCCGCCGGCCTTGCGACCATGGCCGATGCCTTGGAGAAGAAGACTTGGGACGAGGGCGACATCGCCGAACGCGCAGAATGGCTTGCGGACAAGGCGTTGGAGGTCTGGTGCTAAGCCCTACATGCGCCCCATCTCGAAGATATCTACACAATCACTTCCTCAGAACCATCGCCCGTCTCGGCATTTTCCTCTACCACCTTGAAAATTGTGACGTTGTCGGGTCCGATGACAATCGTGTCAGCCTCATTGAAGGCGAAGTTTATCGTTTCGAGCTCCTGAAATTAATCCGCAGGCATATCCACGAAGTACACTCCAGGTTTAATTGCTATTGGTTCAGGACGCAGGGCCCTTTGCTAAAACTTTATCCATTGTCTCCCAACATAGAGGAGCGTCAGGACATTTTCGGCAAGCGGGTTATCTCTACGACCTCAATTATTTGTTGTGCAATTAATAGACACCGTTCATGTACTTCGTGAATGCTTCGTTATTTTGTGTACCACGCAGGTCGGGACGATGTCGACCTTGACCCTTGTTTGCTGTATTTGAACCTCACTTTATATTTTGCCTCGATGCCGAGGCGCTTTTCCTTAAACACCGGATCGTCAATGACCCATAGCGCACCGTGTTTGCTTCGCTTATCAATACAGGTAAGGCCCAGAGAGTTCAACTCAGCAAGCAAAGCATCCCCACAACTGTTTCCTTTATGCCATTTAAGTGCTTCTGATTGCAGCGTAAGCGCTTCTGATTGCAGCGCATGTGCAATGCTAGCCCGCTTACCCTTAGGGTACAAAATCCATCCGGAAAGACCAGTGTTCGCGCCGGTGTCCCCAAAGTTGTAAACGCAACTGTAATCAAACGAAGAACAGATGTCCTTTATTGACGCCCGCATTGATAAGTCGCCAGGCACCCAAAAGACGTCCGCCTGCTCGGTTTCATAGAACCGATGCCCTGCCCGTTCGAGTGCGAGCAGAAGCATCTCCTGTCGCGAATCCTCAGTTATTGTCTGTCCACGTTGTTCGTCCACCTGCTCGCACTGGCCGCTTGCGTCGTCATTCTCGATCACATCCGAGCAGCCAGCCGCAACAGCAAAGTCATCCGCCTTGGTATGCGCTTCCTTAGCGCCATCATCTTTCGATAGCATATCCGGCTCGCGCGGCGGCTCCTGTTCTTGAAGAGCGGCTGCGATGGCCGAATCTCGAGCAACCGTGGACTCGAGTGTGTTCTCGTCCACTTCGTCATCGAAATTGTCACGAACCGCCTCGAGCACTCGCTCGAGAAGTTCGCTGGTGTCACGGGCAACCGTGGGGAACTGCTGGCCTGGCTTAATGTCGTAAATAGCGAGTTCGGCTACAACTCGATCCATCGTTGCATCCCGATCGCTGTAGAACTCACTACCTCGAATACGGATGAAATCCCATCCCACACGTTCCAGAATCGTCTGTCGCTCCATGTCCGCGATAATTTGCCCCTCGGTTGAATGCCAACGATCGCCGTCGCATTCGATAGCAACGTTGTGATGGTCGCTTTGCACGACAATATCAATGCGGTAGCTTCCGACTTCCTTTTGCTGCTCATATTGATAACCGCGCTTGGAAAGCTCAGTGCACACCTGCAACTCAAAATCGGACTCGGCTTTTTCTTGCGCCTCCTCAATCTGAGTGTCAAACGTATGCGGGTCGAGCATGTACTCAATTAGCTGCCTACGCAGGTCGCCACTCTTTAAATCACGAACTGGATCAAGCGAATATACAAGCCACATCTGGTCTTTCGCGCGGCTCGCAGCAACGTTGTAACGCTTCTTGTATGCGTCATCCGAGCCCGTCCCCATAAAGCGCAAGGGAGTCTCGGATTCGTTGCTGTCAACCATGCTTAGAATCATGACATCGCGTTCATCGCCCTGGAAACCCGCAGCGTTGCCGCAAATAATCTCATGTTTTTCAAACTCAGCGGGATCCATCTCTTTAAGCAGTTCGTTTCGAATCAAGTCAGCCTGCTCTTCTCCCAGCAAGGACAAAACGCCAAATGTCTTGTTCTCATATTCTGGCTGCTCAAGACAGGCACGGATAATCGCAACTGCGGCTTTGGCCTCTTGCTGGTTAATCTTCGCCTTGCCCGAGCGCATGCCGCTTTTGACGCGAAAGGGAACCAACGCCGGCATCAATCCACCCGCATCGGCGTCTCTCAGCGCCTTGATTTTTCCACCGTACGATAGCCCATTGCTAAAGCCGATGATATCCGGCACGCACCTAAAGTGCTCGGTAAGCATGATGGGCGAAAAGCCCTGCTGGGCAATTTCGTAAAGCGAGTATCTTGCTCGATACAGATGGGCGTTGGGAATTCCCTTTCCCTCGATATATGAAGCAGCCAATCCTTCGGCAGTGGATTCCTTTGCACCGACAGAAAGAGGGCTTACCTGTTTGTCATCACCAACAACAATTACCTTTTTTGCAAGATATGTAATAGCCAGGGCGGTCATGTCGGCCTGGCTTGCCTCGTCGATGATTACGATATCAAACAGATTGTTGGCGGGGTCAAAAGAGTCAAGCGCTTGGCCAATCGGCATAATCCATGCCGGCACAGCCCGCTGACATTTCGCCATGAGAGCACGGGCCTTCGAGCGATGCCGCGATGCATTCTTGCCCGTTCCCTTGCCAATTCGCGCGACCGTCTGCTTCCAGCCGTTCAGCGCGACCTTGAGCTCTGTATTGCTCTCAAGGTCCTTGTGAATCTTGAGCCACGCCATCATGCCTGCCAATTTTGCCGTTATGTCACGATAGCGTTTGCCCAGCTCAGAAATTTCCTTCTGGGGATTGGAAGAGTTTGCACGATCGGCATACTCAACGATTGCCTGGCACTGCTTGTATTTCCATGCTCGTTCGATATCCCGCGGAACGCTCGTAGCCCCGTGAACGCCCTCGCGCTCACGAACGGCTTGTGCCCATCCCGGAGCAATTTGCGACAACTGATTCAGTTGCTCATGTCGGCGCTTAACTGCCGCCCTTATTTCGCACAGCCACTGTAGACGATTGTACTGATCGCGGTATGTTTGCACCAAGCCGAGTTCGGGGTCAACCGCTTCGCCGAAATCTCCAACAGGGCGAAGCTGCACAATGCAGTCACTCAATGCAGCGACGGTCTCACAGTGCTTGGCCGAAGCGTCTTCGATTCTCTTCAAAACGTCCTCTGCCCATGCCTTAATCGCCCTTATTTTTTTGAGTGCGACACATAACTTAAGGTAATCCGTGAGATCCGTTTCCAGTGCTTGCAAGGTTTTGGCCACGACCTCCTTTTCGGAAATCATGGAAGGGCAGTCAAAGAACGCTTCATGAGAGATACCGCTTGAGTCCAATGCGTCAAACAGCTTGTCAATGCACTCGGCTTTCCACGCAAGGGCCGCCTTAATACCCTCAACATATCGAAATGCCACGTGCTCGGGCTCACTGCTATCCAACTCTGCAAAGCAGCTCACGCCAACGGTTCCCATAAGCGCATCCCATTGAATGGCGCAAGCGTGTCGCTTGTCCATAAGCTCTATGTAATCCAGGATGGCATCGCAGTCCTCGGGCGAAGCCGCCTGTGCCCCGTTGACCGCCACACCATCGGGCAAGCTCTTGACCGAAGAAAGCAGCTTTCGCAGGCCCGTTTTAGCTAGGTACTCTTTGTACCCGCTTACAAGCGCGCGCAGTTGTTGATAATCGCTGTTGTCACCAAGCGCAACCTGCCTCGGAAACCACTTGCTTCGATATGACGAAGCCTGCTGTTCAAGCAACTGAACCTCATCGCAGAGACGATGCCAGATCGTTTTCTCGCCCTCGCCCCTCAAGGATCTCGCAGCGACCTCTCGCTGCCACTCCTCGCTCAGAGCTCCGTGCATTACAAGGTTCTTCACCGTGCCGAATGCTTCGGACTCATTGTCCAAAACGGGGAGAACAGCCGATCCGACCTCCACCGCTCCCCCATCGTCGCATAGCTCCCAACCGTGGCGACGAATCAGCTCGTCCGCCAAAGAACTGGCTTGGTTGTATTTCTCAAACTCCTGTGCATAGACGTCTGGCTTGGGGAGCAAAGCCATCCAGTCGACATCCTGTAGACAGATTGCCTCTGCCTCATCTTCTGCAGAGGCAATGCCGTTGCTTTGGTAAAGTTCCTCGACAATCGAAATATCAAGCTGCGCCAACAGCTTCACCTGGCCGGGAATAATGTCGCCCAGCTCTTCCTTATTCTTTGCAACAAATTGTGCGGCATCATGCGGAGTGAGGGTTTCATTCCCCAGATCAAACTGTTTGTTCTCGGCCTCTCGTTCAACAAAGGCGGATTTGCGCGCCTTTGCAAGATCAACCAGTATCTCTTCTCGCTGACAAGATAGTTCCTGCACGGATTTATTCAGTTCACTTATCGAATGCTCGCCGAGATGGTTGACAATCGCTTCTACCGAATCACGAGCGTCCTTACCGTTAGATGCCAGCGAAGACACACAAAGGCTTCTGAGCTCAGGAGGCATCTTGTCGGCAAGAACCGTCAAAGCCTTTGAGGTATAGCTCGTTACAAGCACCCTTTTGCCTTGTGCCAAAAAGCTGCCCATCAGGTTTGCAATCGTATGGGTTTTACCGGTACCCGGAGGGCCCTGAACGAGAACGGCGTCATCTTGCTCGATTCGCTTGGCAATCTCTAACTGCGCACGGTTGGCAGGTTTCGCCAATAGAATCTCGTCGTCTTCTCCGTTTGCCTCCGCCAAGCGCCGAGAAACCGTAGACCCGTCCGATAACTCCTCAAGGACCGGGGTGGTTTCATCGTGCGTAAACTCGCCAAGAAGGCCGTTTAAGAACGCAGGGACGCGCTGAGTCTCATCAATCGTTTTTACAATTCTGCCGATAGCGCCCGCGGTTCCATCAGGACGCTGCCTAAAGATTAAATAGAAACCGGGTCGAACGTCTATATCGGCTTCTTGGTCTCGCGCAGCATCAGCGCGGTCAAAATAACGAGACTTGGGCGATAGCTGATTCACGAGCAGTTTGGCTTCACGGGCAATTGCATCACGATCAAGCGGATGCACTTCTTCCTCGTCGAGTCTCTGTTCCGCCTCGCTAATCTTGCTCATCGTCAGATTCTGAGACTGAGACAGCAGGTCCTTTTGAATCAACGTGTCGGAATCGACGTCTTCAACGGAAATGATTCCCTTTTCCGCATCGAGCTGAATCCTCATGTTCCGCGTAAAGACTGGGTGATCCACCCTCTTGTCTTCGGAAAGCCGAACGTTCATCGATGCGGCAACAACCTCGAGTTTATCGGGGTCGCTCTTGAGTTTTTCTTTCATTTTAAACAGGCGCTCATACACCCCAGAGGCTTCTGTCGCCTTAGTTTGGTATGTGACCCATTTGTCTCGCTCGCCGCCCCATTCCTCAAGCAGTTGAGCTCTAGCGGGATCGGACATAAATAGATCTTGAGGCGCTTCTTCATTTGCCTCCGCAAGCTCCTCGGGTGGAAACTTAAACCCTATCTGGTTCTTATAGCTTTCCCATCCGCTTGCAATCCACGGCGCGATCTCATCCGGAGGCTGCGGGCACGTTTTGAACTCCGGTTTAGCGACACTCAAAATCGGACCATCGTTATTAGCGGAATCGCGAAATCGCACCTCGATCCATCCGTTATCTGTTGGCAAGCTCTCCAAATCAATGCAGTCCGAAGCGTAATCGCTTACGTTGCGAACGATCTTCATCCTAATCTTGGAGAACTCTTCCAAGTATCCAAAAAGGGCCTCTGCCTTATCTACAACCGATAAGTTATTAAGATCAGAACCCATTTGACACCATCCGCGCAGTCATCTATCTCGGCCAGCACAATATGTTACTAGCTTACACGGAAAACCTGGCGATATTGGCATTAAATCGACAAGCGTGCGTTTGCATGCCTAGTTATCAGTAGGGCCCTCTAACTCAACGGAATGCATCGCACGCATATGAATCGCTACAATCTCATATCAATATAAAATGAGCCCCGGTGACTTGAATCAGAGGTCATTCCCGGGGCCATTGACTTATAGCTTTTTCGCATGAGGACAATTTATCAAATGGGCTTCGGTTGCGAGGACCGACAACGCCCCCTACCTCCCCTCCGCCTTCAGCTTCAGCAGCAGGTCGCCCAGCTCGGGGCACTTGCTGGAGAGGCGCGTCTGGGCTCGCTCGCCCATCCCCCACCGTTGGCGGACTTCCTGGGCGCGCGGGCTCACGTGGTAGTCCCCGTCCATCACCTGCTTGAGCAGCTTGGCGGTCACGCGCGCATCGGCAAGGGCGCTGTGGGCGTGGCCCGTCGACTCGTCGAACTCAATGCCAAACCACATCGCCGCGTCACCCAACGAAACGCGCCCGTGGCTGCCCACGTCCATGATCGATGTGTAGAACGCCTGCAGGTCGGCCCAGTCCGTAGGAAATGCGGAAAGGTCGATGTGCTTTGCCTGGCACTCGGCCAAAAGCTGTCGACGGTCCGTCTCGCTCCAGCAAACCACCTGGGCGGAGTAGCGACCGATCCAATCGCTGAGCCTTTTGATCACCATGTAGAGCGGATCGGCCATCGCGGTGTCCACAGCCGATATCCCTGTGAGCTCGCGGACGGGAAACGCAACGCCTTCGGTAAATTCCGTCTGCACAAACTGCGAGAACTCGCCCATAACGTTGCCGTGGTAATCGAGCTTGACGGCGCCGACCTCGATAATCTCGTTGCGCAGTCCACGGCGCTGGCGCTGCTTTGGCACCGGCGCAAACTCAAAGTCCAGCACGATCTGGCGCGCAAAGTTCGTCGTATCGATAGCCGAGATACCCGACGTCTTTTCAGCTGACACGGTTATGGCCTTTCTCCGTTGCCTGCCGCTTGCTACATAGGCGGCTACATTGCCGTAAGGATAGGCGCCCGTGCGGACATGGAAGCGGGGCGCAATGCCACGCGCGCCAGGCACACGCCATGCAGGCGGCCCCAAGGGAGTCGCCCGCTCTATTCAAATGCATGAAAAAGATTGAGGCCCGGTGACTTGAATCAGAGGTCATCCCGGGCCCATCAGAGCCCGTAGAGCTCTTGGTTGCTTTGGTCTCGCTCTTCACGGCGCTTATCGAACTTTCCGAGGCACTCAAGCAGCATTCGAAGCATAACAAGTCGCTGCCATTAAGGCACTGACCTCTTGACCAAGCAACGGCGCTGCCCAGCTATCACCCTTGGGCTGCCGTCAACTTTATTCTATCCGCGGGCGCTTGGTTTAACAAATGGATTTTCGGCAACGAGGCCTCGGCGCCCGTTCCTGCGTTCGCTCAACTCGTCGCTCTACTCCAGCCACCACTCAACATCCACGGAGCACTCAACCGCAAATGCTAAAGACCGCGCGATCGGGCAAAGACCCGTCACCAACAACACAGGACGGTCCCTCAGCTTCCTTTACGTTATAGCTAGCTATAACGTAATTCGACAATCGCTCACGCAGAAGGGGCGGCACGCCACCGCACGTGGACCGTTCCGGAAGCTCCGGGGCAAATCCACCCTGCGAGCGCTTGTCGGACTTTCCGAGGCACTCAAGCAGCGTCCGAAGCATAAAAAGAGGGGTCGACGCCGTTAAGGCATCGACCCCTTAATCTAAACAACGGCGCTGCCCAGTTCTTCACCACTTGGGCTGCCGTCAGCCTTATTTTACCCACGGGACAAACCCTTTGAAGTGCGGCTTGGCGCCGCATGACGTCGGCGGACGAGGCGATACGTCCGCCGACGAATAGCACCGAATTGGTTACTTCTTGCTCTCGGGCAAGACCAGATCAACGGCAGCGTCCTTGGCAGCATCGATGTGCTGAGCCACGACCGGCGTCTGCGGAAGGATCAGGTTGAGCACGATGGCCATGATGGCGGTGGGGGTTACGGCATTGGAGCCGATGACGGTGGACACCCAGGTGGGCATGCCCTCGCCGGCAAGGCAACCGCTGGCCATCCAGATACCCAGGCCAAAGACGACGGAGGTACCGACGATGGTGGTGGTGCGCTGCGTAAGGCCCTCGCGGGTGAACATGCGCACGCCGTTCATGGTGATGGTGCCAAAGACGCCGACGGTCGCGCCGCCGATGACGGGCTGCGGGATGGCGGAGAGCACGGCAGAGAGCTGCGGGAACAGGCCGGCGATGGCAAAGACGGACGCGATGATCACAAAGACCCACTTGTTGACGACCTTGTTGGAGCAGATGATGCCCACGTTCTGGCCAAGGGCGCTGGTGGGAAGACCGCCCAGCAGGCCGCCGCCGATGCGGCGGAAGGGAGCGAAGGCCTGAAGGGCCGTGTCGATTGCCGAAAGAATGAGCGCCACCTGAATGATGTCGGTGCTCTTTCTCATTCTCAATAATAATTTTTTGTTATCAGACTATTTTTCAGCTGAGACAACGCATTTCCGCAGGTCAGGAAAGTGTCTGGTCAAAATAACATCTAACTTTTCTTTTGGTCGACCGCTTACCGCCAAAATCCTACCGTTCGTCTGTATTACGCAATGTACCTGCGAATATACGAGTCAATAGACACCGTGTTACCATAAGAAAAAATTGTTATGAAACTTCCGATTTCATCCAAAGGAGTTGCCCGTGAACGAGACTGTACGTCGCTTTTTGCCGATGGTCGATTTCCTGGAGCAGATACTCGGCAAAAACAGCGAAATCGTGCTGCACGATTTCTCGGATCCCGACCACGCCATCGTCGATATCCGCAACGGCATCGTGAGCGGCCGCAAGGTCGGCGGTCCCGCCACCGATCTGGCACTCAAGATCATGCACGACCCCAAGTATCGCGACCTGCCGTTTATTACGGGCTACGAGGGGCGCGGTGCCGGTGGCAAGACGTTGGAATCCGCAACGTACTTTATTCGCGAGGATAACGAGATCGTCGGCATGCTCTGCGTCAACACCGATCTTTCCACGGTACGCTCCATCAACGCCATGGCTCAGCAGCTCATGGCCTGCTTCGACGCTGTGCCAAGGCAGGCGGAGCCCGCGTCTATCGAGGTCGAAATACTTTCGGAGTCTACACAGGAGCTCATCGACCGCAGCATTTCCGAGTTGCTCGAAAGCCGCGGCCAGGATGTCGCCTCGCTTGGGCAGGCCGATCGCGTGGACGTTATTCGCCACCTTAACGGCAACGGCGTATTTATGCTCAAGGGCGCTGTTGCCTGCGCTGCCACCTCGCTAGGCATCTCGGAGCCCAGCGTCTACCGCTACCTGCAAAAAGTCCGCAAGGAAGGCTAACGAGCAAAATGGAGCGCGGGCAGTCTTTTTGGGACGGGGCTATTTTAGCTACCCTCCCTCTGCCCACGATTTCGATGAGCCGCAAGTAAAATCAATCCTGCATATAGGGGTAGCTAAAATGGCCCCGTCCCAAAAAGACTGCCCTTGGTGGCTCCGCAAGCGATCCGTCACGTGACAAAAGAACCCTGCAGCTCACACGCGCTGCAGGGTCTTTTTGCATGTCATGTTTAGTTGTTGCCAACGCCTTAGAGAGCGGCGACGACCTCGATCTCGACCAGACCGCCAGCCGGAAGAGCGGCAACCTGGAAAGCGCTGCGCGCGGGGAACGGGGCCTCAAACTTGGAGGCATAAATCTCGTTCACGGCGGCAAAGTCGGCGATGTCAGCCAGGTAGACCGTGGTCTTGACGACATCGGCAAACGTAGCGCCGGCAGCGGTCAGCAGGGCTTCGACGTTGGCGAGGGACTGCTTGGCCTGGGCCTCGATGCCCTCGGGCAGCTTGCCGGTCGCGGGATCGATGCCCAGCTGGCCGGACAGGAACACCATGTTGCCGGACTGGATACCGGGAGAATACGGGCCGATGGCTGCGGGCGCGTTATCGGAAGACACGACGGTCTTGCTCATGTTTTTCTCCTTACGATCAAATAGAGAGCGTGAGCGCGGCGTTCGCACCGGGAGGCACAGTTCGGTCTGAACACCGCGCTTGATTGGGATAGTAGGGGATGATTACGCCCGCTGCAAGATAATTATCAGAATGCGAGAATATTTTATCGCCCAACGGTTTCCCCGAACCGCTGAACGGTTCTCCACGGGGTCAGCCAGCCCAGGCTACTGAAGACTTTGTCCTGCTTAGGCTGCGGGCATCGCCCATCGCGACGGCGCCACTATACTTTTGTGTATCTGAGCATTTTGAAAGGCAGGATATGACCGCAACCGCCAGCCGAACCACCAACCGCAGGCCCGAGCTCTTGGCTCCCGCCGGAGGCCCGGAGCCCTTTGCCGCCGCGCTCGCCGCCGGGGCAGACGCCATCTACTGCGGCATGGGCAGCTTCAACGCCCGCCGCAAGGCAACCAACTTTACCGATGAGGCCTTTGAGCAGGCCTGCCGTGCTGCACACCTGGCCGGGTCGCGCGTCTACGTCACGGTCAACATCGTCATCAAGCAGTCCGAGATGAGCGATGCGCTGCAGCTCATCCATCGCTGCTCCACGCTGGGCGCCGACGCCTTCATTATCCAGGACTGGGGCCTGTTCTTTGAGGTCAAGCGCACCATGCCCGGCATCGAGACCCATATCTCGACCCAGGCGAACATCCACGATGACCGTGGAACCATCTGGTGCCGCGAGCAGGGCGCCGACCGCGTGACCCTCTCGCGCGAGCTTTCCATCGACGAGATCGCCGCCATCCACGACGCCGCGCCCGACGTTGACCTGGAGGTCTTTAGCCACGGCGCCATCTGCTTTTGCTACTCGGGCCTGTGCCTGCTCTCGAGCTTTGCCATGGCGGGCCGCTCGGCCAACCGCGGCATGTGCGCTCAGCCCTGCCGTCTGCCCTACGAGCTGATCGACGAGAACGGCCGCACGCTCTCCCCCGCCGGTCGCGAGCGCGCGCTATGCCCGCGCGACACCAACACTTCACAGCTTGTTCGCCGCCTGTATGACGCCGGCGCCGCATCGCTCAAGCTCGAGGGCCGCATGAAGGCGCCCGATTACGTGTACTCCATCGTCGATGTGTATCGTCATCAGATCGATGACATGCTGGCCGAGGCCGTCGTAGATAAGGACGAGGACGCCGCTCGCCAGCGCCAACTCAAGCGCTGCTTTAACCGCGACTTTACGCACGCCTATCAGGACGGCACCTCGGGCGACGAGATGATGAGCTACGAGCGCTCCAACAACCGCGGCCAGATCGTGGGCACGGTGCTGGGCAGCCGTCTGGCCAACCGCGACGTGCGCGGGCTCAAACCCGACGACCGTCGTCGCCGCGCCGCCATCGCCCGCATTGAGCTGTTTGAGCCCGTGGGCAAGGGCGACCTGTTGGAGCTTCGTCACGACGACGAGTTCGACCAATTCCTGACTACCATCGCCGCCGATGATGCCGCCGTCGGCGACATCATCGAGTGCCGCGTGCCCCGCAGCATGCCCGAGGGCTGCCGCGTGCGTGTGATTCGCAGCCAGCGCGCCATTGACGCTGCCGGCGCTGCGCTCAAGCGCGATGTGCTACGCCGCCGCGCCGTAGACGTGTCCGTCGCGGCGCGCCTGGGCGAGGCGTTTACCGTCACGCTCACCTGCTGCGACGACCCCACGCTCACCACCACCGCCACCGGCTTTACCGTCGAGGCCGCCAAGACCCGCGCGGTTGAGGCGTCCGATCTGGTGGAGCATGTGGGCCGCATGGGCTCCTCGCCCTTTGAGGCCGCGAGCTTTGACGTGGCGCTCGATGAGGGCTGTGGCATGGGCTTCTCCGCTGTGCACAAGGTGCGCGCCGCCGCTTGCAAGGCGCTCGAGGAGGCCATTCTGGCGCCTTACGAGGAGCGCGCGAAAACGCTCGAGCTGCCGGCGATTGTCACCAGTGATTCCCGCCCCGCGCCCGAGCACTACCGCGATGAGCCTCAGATCTGCGCCACCGTCACCTCGCTCGAGGCCGCCGAGGCAGCGCGCGCGGAGGGAGCCGCGCGCATCTACATGACCACCGACGCGCTCGATGCGGCCGAGCTCTCCCCCGCCGATGCGTTTGAGCAGGGTATTGTTCCCGTGCTCGATGAGGTCTGCCGCGCCGTCGACCACGCGCGCGTCGACCCGTGGGTCGTTGCCGGTGCCACGGTCGCTATTGGCAACATCTCTGAGCTTGCCCTGGCCGCCCAGGTTGGTGCCACGGCCGAGATTCGCTCTTGCCTGCCCGTGCACAACACGCCTTGCATGGAGGCACTTGCCGAGCGCGGAGCCGGGGCGTTTTGGCTCTCGCCCGAGATCACGCTCGACGAGATTATCTCGCTTGGTACCTCCGCGCCCGCGGCCCTGGGCATCACCGTTTTCGGCCGCCCGCGCGTTATGACGAGCGAGCACTGTATCCTGCAGGTGGCCAATGGCTGCATCCACGATTGCGCCCACTGCCGCCTGCGCGCCCGCAAGCTGTCGCTCAAGAATATCGACGGCAAGGTCATGCCGGTGCGTACCGACATCCACGGCCGCTCGCGCCTGTACGACGCCTACCCCATCGACCTCACACCGCAGGTTCCACAGCTGCTCGACGCCGGCGTGCGCCGTCTCATGGTCGACGGGACCCTGCTCGAGGCCGATGAGATTGGCCGCGCCGTCGCACGCGTCCGTCGCGCCGTCGAGGCCGCGCAGGCCGGCCGTAAGCCCGCCGCCCGCCTGCGCGGCGCCACTTCGGGCTGCATGTTTGTGGGAATTAGCTAACCGAAAGGCTTACACGTGAACGAAGAACCTCAAGTCCTCTACTGCGACGCCTGGCTCATGGCCATCGATAAGCCCGCCGGCATGATCGTCCACGGCGACGGCACCGGCGAGCGCACGCTTACCGACTATGCCAGCGACCTTTTGCTGGCGATGGGCGACGGCTTTGCCGCGACCGACATGCAGCCGCTCAACCGCTTGGACCGCGACACCACCGGCGTGGTGTTGTTCTCGCTCGACAAGCAAACGCAGCCCGCCTTTGACCAGATGGTCATCGACCACGCCTTCGAAAAGCACTATCTGGCGCTCGCCGAGGGCAAGATCGACTGGAACGAAAAGCTCATCGACAAGCCCATCGCCCGCGATCGCCACGATAGCCGCAAGATGCGCGTCGGCGCCAGCGGCAAGCCGTCGCAGACACGCGTCAAGGTGCTCAAGCGCCTTAAGAGCCGCCGAGGCCTGCCCGCCCGTTCGTATATCGATGTTGAGCTGCTCACCGGCCGCAAACACCAGATCCGCGTGCACCTGGCAAGCGAGCATCATCCCCTGGTTGGCGACGACCTGTACGGAACGCCGCGCCCCTGTGGCCTCATGCTCCACGCCCACAGCGTATCCTTTACCCATCCCGTAACCGGCGAGCACATCCACATCGAAGCCTCCTGCCCCTGGGAGCCCTAAAACCTGCCAAAAAGGGACAGGTTTATTTTGGCAGGTTTTATCTGGGCAAACGTCAAGCCGCCACGATGGCTCAGCCGCGGCGCCAAAACGTCTCGATCTGTAACAGTTAGAACCCATTTTCCGGTCTATCTGTTACAGATCGAGACATTCAAATCCCCCTCAAGGGAAAATCTCGATCTGTAACAGCAACTCGGCAAAATCGGTCCCAGATGTTACAGATTAAGACAAAGGGATGGTGCGGTTCGGAAGTATCTCAATCTGTAACATCTAGCCCACTTTTAACGGTCCAGTTGTTACAGACTTAGACAAACCGGCGGACAACGAAAGCGGCAACGCCTGTGATGAACGTTGCCGCTTTTCTATTGAGAAAACTACTCGGTTTTCGTTACGAACCACCACAATGGGGACAGGCACCTTTGTGATGGTTTTGGCTTTGTCCCGTTGCTAGACCGTGATGACGTTGTCCATTGCCCGGTACTTGGCGGGCACCTCGCCCGCGGTAATAATCGTTGCGTCGCGAAAGTCCGCGAACTTGACGGGCGCCACCATGCCAAATTTACTGGCGTCCGAGATTACAAAGCGCTTGGCCGTATGGCGCATCGAGATGCGCTTAATCTGCGCCTCCTCGATATCGGGCGCCGTGAAGCCCTGCTCGGCGGCAATGCCGTTAGAACCCCAAAAGCCACAGTTGAAGTTGTAGCGGTCTATGGTTGCCAAGGCATCGGGGCCAACGAGTGCTTCGGTCTCGGGCTTGAGCTCGCCGCCCAGCACCACGGTACGCATGCCGCGCAAAGCGAGGTGCTGAGCATGGAGCACGGAATCGGTCACATAGGTGACATCTTCAAGGTGTGGAAGATGCTCGATGAGCTTGAGCGTCGTCGAGCCCGAGTCGATGTATACAAAGCTCTCGGGCTCCACCAGCGCCGCGGCGCGGGCGCAGATACGCTCCTTATCGTCGTTATGGAGGTCGCTGCGCTCATTGAGCGTTAGGTCGCGCGTCACGTGCGCGCGCTCAAGACTCGTCGCTCCGCCGTGGACCTTGGCGATGCGGTGTGCTCGATCGAGCGTCTGCAGGTCGCGCCGAATGGTAGACGCCGTCACGCCCAGGGTATCGGCAAGCTCTTGCACAGTAACCGAGCCAGCCTGCTGGACCATCGACACGATCGCGTTGAGCCTATCCTCCGCAAGCATCGCTTACTCCTCCTCGGGGTACACGACTCCCCAGTCGGCGCGGAGCTTGGTCATAAGCTCCATAACATCAGAAGCATAATCCAGAAGCGCGCGCTTCGAATCATCACCGGCAACGGCCTTCTCCAGGTCGGCCATCTCGTAGCACAGAGCGTATGCCTCGGTGCCGGTGTGGATCTCCTCACGGTGCCCGTCCGCAGTCCACACGATGGTCGCGTGATCGGCGCGGGGATACTCGTTGACCTCGATATAGCACTTATCGAAGCTGATGACCGAGCGCTTGGGCTGCTTGGAGTGAAGTGTAAGGCTCACCACGCCCAGCTGCTGCTGGGCATTACGGCAGACGATGCCGCCCGCAACGTCAACGCCGGTCTCACAGGTGTTGCCGAGCGAAACGACCTCAACAGGCTGGCTTGCCATAAAGAGGCGCATGACGGACAGGGCATACACGCCAATATCGAGCATGGCACCGCCAGCAAGGTTGCGATTGTAGAAACGGTTGGTCAGGTCGCCGTATTCCTTGTAGCTGCCAAAGTTGAGCTGAGCGAGGTTCATGCGGCCAAACTCGCCGGCATCCATGCGGCGACGCAGCTCCCGATACAAGGGCATGTGGAGCACCGTGGTGGCGTCCATAAGGACCACGTTATGCTCGTCGGCAATGGCACGCGCTTCGTCGAGCTCGGCGGAGTTGAGGGTGATGGCCTTCTCGCAAAGCACGTGCTTGCCAGCTGCCAGAGCGGCGCGCAGGTAGGTGATATGCGTGTTATGCGGCGTGGTGATATAAACGGCGTCGATGTCGGGATCGGCGTAGAGGTCCTCAACCGTCTCGTACACCTTCACGACGCCATACTGCTCGGCAAAAGCCTGGGCCTTGGAAAGCGTACGGTTGGCGACGCCCGCAAGCTTGCGACCGGCAAGGGCGAGAGACTGGGCCATCTGGTTGGCGATAACGCCGCATCCGATCACGGCCCAACGAAGCTCGGGAGCCGTAAAGATGTCGTTAGGGAACGGCTGATCTTGGACCGAGGCAAACGCCGCCTTAGCGGCGGCTTCGGCGTCGAGCGGAGCCTGTTTGGAATCTGTCATCATGTGCCTCCTGAGTTATCGGAAGTTCTTCATTTCCAACAGCCTTATATTCGCACAAATTTGCGCGCATTTGCTTGTATTTGCGTGTTTATTTGTTTATCGGTTATAATTAAACCATAACTAGCAGATATTTGCGCGGCTATGCGCATTATCGCGCAAGACTCTGTGCGTAAATACGCATGCATCGATCGTTATGATGCAGAAAAAGGCGGGACACCAAAACCCCTAAAGAAAAGCAGGCTGTCTTACTCTGCCCCCTAGGGGCATCAGACATCAAAAGACCATCCCTAACTGCCGACACATAGGGACTGTCCCAGGCTGCCGAAACCTGGGGGCGTTTCCCGTACGACGCTTTCGTGGCAAGACTGTCCCCATCAACCAGCCGTTAAAGAACGTCCCCAACGACCAGTCATTTATGTCTGTCCCCAATGAGGAGTAGCCACTCATTTATGTCTGTCCCCAATGAGTGGCCACTCATTTAAGTCTGTCCCCAATGAGTAGGGATAGAAAAAGGCCCGGGTGCCGTGGCATCCGGGCCTTTGCTAGCAACTTAGATGTTGCGGGCAGCTTAGAACTTGTGGCCGCACTTCTTGCAGACGCGCAGCTTGTTCTTGCCATCCTTCTCGTGACCGACGCGGGTAACCTTACCGCACTCGGGGCAAACGAGATTGACGTTGGAGGCATCGATGGGAGCCTCCTGCGAAACGATGCCGCCCTGCTGGTTGGCAGCGTTGGGCTTGACGGCCTTCTTGACGACCGAAACGCCCTCGACAACGACCTTGTTCTCGGCGGGGAGAGCACGCAGGACAACGCCCTGCTTGCCACGATCCTTACCAGAGAGAACCTGGACCTTATCGCCCTTCTTGATATACATATATCTCCCCTAACTACAGGGTCTCGGGAGCGAGCGAGACGATCTTCATGTACTTCTTGTCACGAAGCTCGCGAGCGACGGGCCCGAAGATACGGGTGCCGACGGGCGAACCATCGTTGTTGATGACAACGCAGGCGTTATCATCAAAGCGAATGTAGGAGCCATCCTTGCGGCGGATCTCCTTAACGGTGCGAACGACGACGCAACGGACAACGTCCTTCTTCTTGACGTTGGCGCCAGGGGTAGCCTCCTGGACAGCACCGATGAACACATCGCCGATGCCTGCATAACGACGCTTGGAACCGCCAAGCACCTTGATGCAGCGAATCTTGCGAGCGCCGGAGTTGTCGGCGACGTTCAGCATGGTTTGCATCTGAATCATGGTAGATGTTCCTCCGAACTAAGAACCGAAGAGAGGTGCGCAGCCTTTATGCGGCCCATGGTATGCAAGCCAGGCATACGCACATCTTCGGAAACGTACAAGTCGTAAGAGCGACTGCTTATTTAGCGCGCTCGACGACCTCGATGAGGCGCCAACGCTTCATCTTGGACATAGGACGGGTCTCCATAACGCGGACGGTATCGCCCACGCCAGCCGTGCACTCCTCGTCGTGAGCGTGCAGCTTCTTGGAGCTGGTCATCATCTTGCCGTACTTGGGGTGACGCTTGCGCTCGGTGATGGTGACAACGATGGTCTTGGCACCGGAGACGGAGGTAACGACACCCGTACGGACCTTACGCGAGTTACGCGAATCAGTCATATTCTCTCCTTAGGTCCTACTCGGCGACAGCGGACTTCTCCGCTGCGATCTCGCGGGCGCGCTGCTCCGTGAGGACGCGAGCGATGTCCTTCTTCACGGTGTTGACGCGAGCGGTGTTGTCCAGCTGGCTGGTGGCCATCTGGAAACGAAGGTTAAAGAGCTCGGCGCGCATTTCCTTCAGCTTCTCAACGAGCTGGGCGTCCGAGAGCTCACGAATCTCTGCGGGCTTCATTAGTTCTCCTCCTCGGCCGTCTCTGTAGCGGCAGGCTTAGCGACGATCTTGGTCTTGATGGGGAGCTTGTGCTGCGCCAGACGCAGAGCCTCGCGAGCGACCTCCTCGGGCACGCCCTTGACCTCGAACATGATGCGGCCGGGCTTGACGACGGCCACCCACTCCTCGGGGTTACCCTTACCAGAACCCATGCGAGTCTCGGCAGGCTTCTTAGTGATGGGCTTATCGGGGAAGATCGTGATGTAGACACGACCGCCACGCTTCATGTAGCGGGTCATGGCAATACGAGCGGCCTCGATCTGACGGTTGGTGATCCAATGGGCCTCGAGAGCCTGGATACCAAAATCGCCGAAATGCAGCTCGGTATTACCCTTGGCCTGGCCCTTCATGGAGCCACGCTGCACCTTGCGGTGAAGAATACGCTTAGGGGCAAGCACTACTGACCCCTCCTCTCGGAGTTACGACGACGAGGACGGGAAGAGCCCTCGAGTGCAGGGTTGGGAACAGGCTGGCCCGGGAGCTTCTCGCCCAGGTAGATCCAGACCTTCACGCCGCAGGCACCCATGGTGGTGCTGGCGACAGCCGTGCCGTAGTCGATCTTGGCACGGAGGGTGTGCAGAGGCACGCGACCCTCACGGTACCACTCACGACGGCCCATCTCGGCACCGCCGAGACGACCGGAGCACTGGATACGGATGCCCTTAGCGCCGGCCTTGCGGGCGGACTGGACAGCCTTGCGCATAGCGCGACGGAAGGCAACGCGGCCCTCGAGCTGCTCAGCGATGGACTGAGCAACGAGGTTGGCGTCGAGCTCGGGGCGCTTGATCTCGACAACGTCGACGGAGAGCTGGCCCTTGGAGACGCCAGCGACCTTCTCGAGCTCGGTGCGGAGGGTATCGATCTCGGCACCCTTCTTACCGATGACAACGCCGGGGCGAGCGGTGAAGATGATGACCTTCACCTTGTCGCCAGCGCGCTCGATCTCGACGCGGGAGACAGCTGCGCGGGAGAGACGCTTCTCGAGGTACTTGCGGATCTCGAGATCGTTACCGAGGGTCTTAGCGTAATCCTTCTCTGCGAACCAGCGGGAGCGCCAGTTCTCGGTGATGCCAAGACGGAAGCCGGTGGGGTAGACTTTCTGACCCATACAGCTTTACGCCTCCTTTCGAGGAGCAACGACGACGGTGATGTGGGAAGTACGCTTCAGAATGCGGGAAGCGGAACCCTTGGCGCGGGGACGGATGCGCTTAAGCGTCGGACCCTCGTCAACATAGGCAGCAGCGACAACCAGGTTGTCGGCACGCAGACCGTTGTTGTTCTCGGCGTTCGCAACGGCGGAACGGAGAACCTTCTCGACATCCACGGCGACGGCGCGGTCGCAGAAGTGGAGGATGTCGAAGGCCTGAGCGACAGGCTTGCGGCGGATCAGATCGACCACCAGGCGGGCCTTGCTGGGGGAAACACGCACGTACTTAGCGACGGCGCGAACCTCGGTGGCCTCAGTTTCAATAGACTTAGTTGCCATTTACGGTTAACCCCCTATTTGGCCTTGTGGCCACGGAACGTACGAGTCGGCGCGAACTCGCCGAGCTTGTGACCAACCATGGACTCGGTAACATACACGGGCACATGCTTGCGGCCGTCGTGGACGGCGATGGTGTGACCAACCATCTCGGGGAAGATGGTGGACGCGCGGGACCAGGTCTTCACGACGTCCTTCTTGCCAGCCTCGTTCATCGCGGTGATACGCGAGAGAAGGCGAGTCTCCACGAACGGGCCCTTTTTGAGACTTCTGCTCATAAGTGCTTTCTCCTAAAACTCGGTATCCGAAATTACTTCTTACGGCGACGAATGATGTGCTGGTTCGAGACCTTCTTCTTCTTGCGCGTACGAAGGCCCTTCGTCGGCTTACCCCAGGGGGTAACAGAGGGACGACCAGAGGTGTGGTTCTTGCCCTCGCCACCGCCGTGCGGGTGGTCGACAGGGTTCATAACGGTACCGCGGACGGTCGGGCGCACGTTCATGTGACGCTTACGGCCGGCCTTGCCGATGACGATGTTGGCGTGATCGGCGTTGCCGACCTCACCGACGGTGGCGCGGCAGGTAACGAGGATGCGGCGCATCTCGGAGGAAGGCATACGGACGATGGCGTACTTGCCCTCCTTACCCATCAGCTGGCAGGAGTTACCGGCGGAACGGGCGATAGCGGCGCCCTTGCCCGGCTGGAACTCGACGGCGTGGATGAGCGTACCGACAGGGATGTCGGCGAGGGGCAGAGCGTTGCCCGGCTTGATGTCGGCGTCAGAACCGGACATGACGGTCTGACCGACCTCGAGGCCCTTGGGGGCCAGGATGTAGCGCTTCTCACCGTCAGCATAGTGCAGCAGAGCGATGCGAGCGGAACGGTTCGGATCGTACTCGATCGTGGCAACCTTGGCGGGCACGCCGTCCTTGTTGCGCTTGAAGTCGATCACGCGGTAACGACGCTTCACGCCGCCGCCCTGGTGGCGGGTGGTGATGCGGCCGTTGTTGTTACGACCGGCCTTCTTGGGCAGGGGCTCGAGAAGAGACTTCTCGGGCTTGGTGCAGGTGATCTCGGAGAAGTCGGAGATCGTCTGCCAACGCCTACCAGCGGAGGTCGGCTTAAGGTGCTTTACAGCCATTACAATCCCTTTCAATAGGTATCCGTTAGCCATCGCAGACAGGGATTCGAGGTTCTGCCTCGGGTGCGATGACACCGGACGTATACACGGTTCCGGGCGTGTCCATTTTATACGCCCAAAACCTTGAGCTCTCGCCTCCCCTATTTGGGAGGCATGAGCTCACTCAACAGCAGCGAGTCTTAGGCCTGGTTGCCAAAGACCTCGATGGTGTCGCCCTCGGCCAGCGTAACGATGGCCTTCTTCCAAGAACGGGTCTTGCCGGCGACATAGCGCACGCGCTTGGTCTTGGGCTTGACCGTCAGGGTGTTCACGCGAACGACCTTGACGCCGAAGATCTCCTCGACAGCGTCCTTGATCTGATACTTGTTAGCATCCTTGGCGACCTCGAACGTGTACTTGTTCTGCTCCATGCCGGAGAAGGAACGCTCGGACACGATCGGACGGATGATGATCTCGTGGGCGGTCATTTATGCAAGCACCTCCCCGAAGTGAGCGGCGATGTCGGCGGGCATCAGCACAGCGTTGTTGTTGACGAGATCATAGGTGTTGGCCTCGTCGGCAGTGATGATGAACGTCTTGGGAATGTTGCGGAACGACAGGTAGGCGTTGACGTCCTCATCGCGAACGATGATGGTCAGACGCTTGCCCTCAAGGCCAAGAGCCTTGAGCATGGCAACGGCAGCCTTGGTGGAAGGCTTCTCGAAGCCGTAGTCGTCGACGAGCACGAGCTCGCCATCGGCCAGCTTGGCGGACAGCGCAGAGCGCATAGCCAGCTTGACCTCCTTGTTGTTCATGCGCTTAGCGTAGGAACGGGGCTTGGGGGCGAAGACAACGCCACCGTGACGCCACTGGGCAGCACGGATGGAACCCTGGCGGGCACGACCGGTGCCCTTCTGACGCCAAGGCTTCTTACCGCCACCGGAAACCTCAGAGCGGCCCTTAGCGGACTGGGTGCCCTGACGCCAAGAGGCCATCTGGCACTTGACGATGTGGTGCATAACGTGGATGTTCGGCTCGATGCCGTACACCTCAGCGGCGAGCTCGGCCTCGGCGACCTTCTTGCCCTCGCTGTTCTTTACTTCAAACTTTGCCATTTAAGTGTTCTCCTTGGTATGACGCTGGGCTAAATGGGCTGGGCCCTTAGGCCATACGGATGGCGACGAGACCATTCTTGGCACCCGGGACAGCGCCCTTGACCAAGATGAGGTTCTGCTCGGCATCGATGCGGACAACGGAAAGGTTCTTGACGGTAACGCGCTCGTTACCCATGTGGCCGGCCATCTTGACGCCCTTGAGGACGCGCGCAGGATAGGCGCACTGACCGATAGAACCGGGGTGACGCTGGAAGTGAGAACCATGCGTCATAGGACCGCGGCGCTGACCCCAGCGCTTGATGCGACCCTGGAAGCCCTTACCCTTGGAGGTACCGATGACGTCGACCTTCTCGACATCAGCGAAATCAGCGACGGTGACGACCTCGCCGACCTTGTGCTCCTCGCCGTTCTCGACGCGGACCTCACGAAGGAAGCGGACAGGCTCGACGCCGGCCTTGGCGAAGTGACCAGCCATGGGCTTGTTCACGTTCTTGGCCTTGATGTCGCCGAAACCGATCTGGACGGCGTCATAGCCGTCGGTTGCCTGAGTTTTAACCTGCGAGACAGCGCAGGGGCCAGCCTGGATGACCGTGACGGGAACGACGTTGTCGTTCTCGTCCCAAACCTGGGTCATGCCAATCTTGCGGCCGAGAATCATGCTGATCAAGATATGATCCCAACTCTCGCGTGGTCTTGGGACAATGCGTACACCACCGAGCGTACGCCCCTAGAGGACCACTACTTACACAACGTGCTCCCCAGCCTTGTATTGCGTCCGAACTACCTGACAACCCTATTAAGCAGGCATTTTGTCCAGCCAGAATACTCCCCTGGTTTCACACAGCTGTTTAGTATACACGGCTGCGGGCGTATCCATCGAGATTCATATTTCACTCACATTGTTTACGCAGGTAAAGTGCGTGGCACGTTCCCAGTGTGCGGCGGAGGGGGCGGGCCTGAGACATATTAAGGTTGCTGCTCTACAGTCCTGCTCACGACGGAGAGCACATTAAGTGCTCTCCTGTTCGTGCGGAACTCGCGACAACCTTAATATGTCTCAGGCCCGCCCCCTCCGCCGCACACTGGGAACGACACGTTGATGTCTGCTTAACTCTGCTCGCTCAGCTAATGACTTTGTTGGGGATCCACAATTTGCTGCAAGGTGAACTTGCATTGGGGCGTATCGTCCTCTTCTCGCGCATCGTCGAAATCGAAGATCATAATGGCGCAGTTGGGGAGTTTTGCTGGGAGCTCGAAGCCCTCTGGAGCTGCAGCCTTGATGAATTGGCGGCTGGCGCTGCCGTGGCTTACTGCTAGGAGGGTTTCGATGCCCTCGGCGCCCATGAGATTGGTGAGGGTGTCTACCATGCGTTCTTGCAGCGCGCGGCTTCCTTCTCCTCCAAAGGGGACCAAATCCTCGCCCGGATCCCAAACGTCGGTAGGCAATGCGTCGTGCGGGCCTTCCTCGAAGGTCCCATAGCCGCGCTCGATGATTCCTTCGCAGGGCTCGACAGTAGCATCCGGACCGAGGATCTCGCATGCGACGAGACTTGCCGTGTCCATGGCTCGGCCTAAAGGCGATGAGACCACTTTGTCGGGGACGACGCCGTGGGCTTTGAGCCATTCGGCTGCCGCTTGGGCCTGTTGACGGCCCAAATCGGTAAGCGGTGAATCACAGCGACCCTGGACGAGCTTTTTGACGTTGAATTCCGTCTGGCCGTGGCGGAGCAGATACAGCCTCTTCATATTCTCCCCTTCTGTATAACGTGCTTTGCCGGCGCAGACCTACTCGTGGGTATGCCCTACGTAGTCATCGTCGATCGTAATCTTGGCAATCGACTTGGGATATTCCGATTCGACCCTCTGGGCCAACGCGTGCTTGAGCTCATCGGACCCCATGCCCAAATCCGAGGGACGCACGCAGTCAAAGATCACGTTGGTGTGCGTAGGACCCGGCACGCAGCGCAGGTCATGAATCGAAAGGCGGCTATCGATCTGTTGGGCCATGGCGTGAATGCGCAAGCGCATGCTCGCCACCTTGGGGTCATCGGTCACGATGGGATCGTAGTGAAGCGTGACAATCATGTCGTCTTCGTCCCTAAATGCCTGTTCAATGTTATCGAGCGTGTCGTGACTTTCCAGCGGGCTAGCCTCGGCCGCCATCTCGGCGTGAGCGCTTGCGAACTTCCTGCCCGGGCCGTAGTCGTGAACCATTAGGTCATGAACGCCCAAAACGCCAGGGTAGCTCATGATCTTGCCGCGAATATGTTCGACCAGCTTGGGATCGGGCGCCTGACCCAAAAGCGGGCTCACCGTATCCTGGATGAGCTCAAAACCGCTCCAGCCAATATAGGCGCCAACGGCAAGGCCGACCCAAGCATCAAGATTGATATGCGTCACCTGCGAAACAATTGCGCACGCTAACACGGCGCCTGTAGCAAGGACATCGTTCTTGGAATCCTGCGCGGTCGCATGCAGCGTCTCAGACTCAATACGGTCACCGAGCTTTTGGTTGAGGGCCGCCATCCACAGTTTAACAACCATCGAAAGCGCCAAGACTGCCACCAGGGCAAGCGAGAACTCGACGGGTTCGGGGTGGACGATACGCTCAAACGAGGACTTCACCAGTTCGAGGCCGATGAGCAGCACGAGCGCCGCCACGACCAGACCCGAGAGATACTCGTAGCGGCCATGGCCGTAAGGGTGCTCGGGGTCTGCCGGCTTGCCCGCCAGCTTAAAGCCAAGCACGCTCACGATGTTTGAGCTGGCGTCAGACAGGTTGTTCATGGCGTCCGCCACAATCGAAACCGATCCCGACAGCACGCCAATTGCACCCTTCGCAGCGCATAGTGCCACATTGGCGAGAATGCACACCACGCCCGCCAACGTGCCCACGCGCGCACGGTCGCCCTGCGCACGACGAACGATCCACTCGACCATCTATATCTGCCCCCAACAGTTTTACTCATACACTCGTTTGTCGAATAGCTCAGTAGTGTAGACCCTTTACCCCATCGATACAAAAAAGGCCGCAACCCTTAGGGCTGCGGCCTTACAAATCGCACTATCGAGCAAAAAGCTTAGAGCTTGATGTCGATGTCGACGCCAGCGGGGAGGTCGAGACGCATAAGCGAATCAACGGTGCCCGAGGTGGGGTCGAGGATGTCGATGAGGCGCTTGTGGGTGCGCATCTCGAACTGCTCACGGGAGTCCTTGTCCTTGTGCGGCGAGCGGATAACCGTGTACAGGTTGCGCTCGGTGGGCAGGGGGACAGGACCGGAAACGCGAGCGCCGGTCTTCTGAGCGGTCTCGACAATGAGCTTCGCGGACTGATCGACGACCTCGTGATCATAGCCCTTGAGGCGAATGCGGATCTTCTGGGTAGCCAACTTAAACCTCCAAAGAGTGCGAGAGATGTTCTCGCGGATTACGTAACAGGGAGCTCGAACTTAGGCGTTCTTGCTCATGACCTCGTCCACGATGGACTTGGGCGCAGGCTCATAAGAGTCGAACTGCATCGTGTAGGATGCACGGCCCTGGGTCTGGGAGCGAAGGTCGGTAGCGTAACCGAACATCTCGCCCAGCGGCACCTTGGCACGGATGAGCTTGGTGTTCTTGCGATCCTCCATGCCCTCGATCTTGCCGCGGCGACCGGAGAGGTTGCCCATAACGTCGCCCATGTACTGCTCGGGGGTCTCGACCTCGACAGCCATGATCGGCTCGAGCAGCTGCGGATCGGACTTCTTGAGGGCGTCCTTGATAGCCATGGAACCGGCGATCTTGAAGGCGGCCTCGGAGGAGTCGACCTCGTGGTAAGAACCGTCGAACAGGGTGACCTTAACGTCGAGGACCGGGAAGCCGGCGATAACACCGGTGTTCAGGGCCTCCTGGATGCCCTTGTCGATGGACGGGATGTACTCCTTGGGCACGACGCCGCCGACGATAGCGTTGACGAACTCGTAGCCGAAGCCCTCCTCCATCTTCTCGAGCTTGATGACGGCGTGGCCGTACTGACCGCGACCGCCGGACTGACGGACGAACTTGCCCTCAGCCCTCTCGACGTCGTGACCAGCGGTCTCGCGGTAGGCAACCTGGGGCTTACCGACGTTAGCGTCAACCTTGAACTCACGGAGCAGACGGTCAACGATGATCTCGAGGTGCAGCTCGCCCATGCCGGCGATGATGGTCTGGCCGGTCTCGTGGTTGGTGGACACCGTGAAGGTCGGGTCCTCCTCGGCGAGCTTGGTCAGAGCCAGGGACATCTTGTCCTGCTCGGCCTTGGTCTTGGGCTCGATGGCAACGTCGATAACGGGCTTAGCGAACTCGATCTTCTCGAGGACGATCTCCTTGCCCTCGGCGCACAGGGTGTCACCGGTGGTGGAGTTCTTGAAGCCGACGCAGGCGACGATGTCACCGGCGCAAGCGTCGTCACGGTCGATACGCTCGGCGGCGTTCATCTCGAGGATGCGGCCGAGGCGCTCGCGCTGACCGTTGGAGGCGTTGACCACGTAGGAGCCGGACTCGGCGCGACCGGAATAAACGCGGACGTAGGTGAGCTTACCGACGAACGGGTCGGTCATGATCTTGAAGACCAGGCCGGAGAAGGGCTCGTCGAAGGAGGGATGACGCACGATCTCCTCGCCGGTTTCCGGATCGGTACCGGTGACGGCCTCAACGTCGAGGGGGCTGGGCAGGTAGTCGACGACAGCGTCGAGCAGCTCCTGAACGCCCTTGTTCTTGTAGGCGGAGCCCACAAAGACGAGGTTGAGCTCGTTGGCCAGAACGCCCTTGCGCAGAGCAGCCTTGAGCTCCTCGACGGTGAAGTCCTCCTCCATGAGGATCTTCTCCATGAGCTCGTCGTCAAAGCTGGCAGCGGCGTCGAGGAGCTCCTCGCGCTTGGTGGCAGCGATGTCGGCGAACTCAGCCGGGATCTCATCCATCGGCTCGGGGTAGGTCATGCCCTTCTCGTCGGCCTTGAAGTCCCATGCAGTCATGGTGACCAGGTCGATGACGCCCCAGAAGTTGTCCTCGGCGCCCATCGGGACCTGAGCGGCCACGGCGTTGGCGTCGAGACGATCCTTCATGGTCTCGATAGCGTTGAAGAAGTCAGCGCCCACGCGGTCATACTTGTTGATGAAGGCGATGCGGGGAACGTTGAAGGTAGAAGCCTGACGCCAAACGGTCTCAGACTGGGGCTGGACGCCGGCAACGGCGTCGAAGACGGCGACAGCGCCATCGAGGACGCGCAGGCAGCGCTCGACCTCGGCGGTGAAGTCAACGTGGCCCGGGGTGTCGATGATCTGGATGCGGTAGTCCTTACCGTCCTTGTTCCAGAAGCACGTGGTAGCAGCGGAGGTAATGGTTACGCCGCGCTCCTGCTCCTGAACCATCCAGTCCATGGTGGCAGCGCCCTCATGGACCTCACCGATCTTGTGGGTCTTACCGGTGTAGTAAAGAATACGCTCGGTCGTGGTGGTCTTACCGGCATCGATGTGGGCCATGATGCCGATGTTACGGGTATCGGAAAGCTTGTGCTTAGCCTTAGCCATATTAGTTCCTTACCTTAACTTACCAACGATAGTGAGAGAACGCGCGGTTGGCCTCGGCCATCTTGAAGACGTCCTCACGCTTCTTGACGGAAGCGCCCAGGCCGTTGGAAGCGTCAAGAATCTCGTTTGCGAGACGCTCAGCCATGGTCTTCTCCTTGCGAGCGCGGGAGAAGTTGACGATCCAGCGGATGCCCAGAGCGGTGGAACGACGGGAGTTGACCTCCATCGGGACCTGATAGGTAGCGCCACCGACACGCTTGGGCTTAACCTCGAGCGTGGGCTTGACGTTGTCCATAGCCTTCTTGAAGGTAGCGAGAGCGTCGCCACCCTCGGACTTCTCGGCAACGATCTCGAAAGCGGTGTAAACGATGCGCTCAGCGGTGGCCTTCTTGCCGTCAAGAAGGACCTTGTTGATGAGCTGAGTCACCAGGCGGTTGTTGTAAACGGCGTCAGGCTGAACCTCACGACGATTAGCTGCTGCACGACGCGGCATGTGAAATCTCCTTAAGTGTCTACCGTGCGGCGCTTAGGCGGCACACGGCGAAAGTATCAAAACGTTATCTGGCTTATTTGGCCTTGGGGCGCTTAGCACCGTACTTGGAACGGGCCTGCATACGGTTCTGGACCGGAGCAGCATCGTAGGCGCCACGGATGACGTGATAACGGACACCAGGGAGGTCACGAACACGACCGCCGCGGACGAGCACGATGGAGTGCTCCTGCAGGTTGTGGCCCTCACCCGGAATGTAAGCAGTAACTTCGATGCCGTTGACGAGGCGAACACGGGCAACCTTACGAAGAGCCGAGTTCGGCTTTTTGGGGCTCGTGGTGAAGACGCGGGTGCACACGCCGCGCTTCTGGGAGTTGTGCTGTAGAGCAGCGTTCTTGGACTTCTTGGGCGCGGAACGACGGCCCTGGCGAACCAGCTGGTTAATAGTAGGCAAAGCGTACTCCTTCTCGAATGATTCCAGCTTTCTGTAAAGTGCAACGGCTTGAATCGAGGGGTCAGCATCCCCCTACGAAACACGCAGTTCGATAGGATACGTGCCGTTAGCTGTGTCGTCAACAGACCACGCTGCCGGGCGTATCCTAAAATAGCCACATTTCCGCAAAGCCTACACAAAAGGAATCCCCTCCTGTGCGCGAGGGCGGATTTCCGGGACGGGCGGCCCTGGGGTTAAGTTTGCTGCTCTACAGTCCTGGCTCGCACGGAGGCCACATTAAGTGGCCTCCGGCTCGTGCGGAACTCGCGACAAACTTAACCCCGGGGGCCGCCCGTCCCGGGAATCCTACGTGCTCGTCAGGGCAACGTTCCTCAACAAAAAAGACCCGCTCCCCTGTTGGGAAGCGGGTCTTTGGAAGGGCGGTTAACGTACTGGGAAATTACTCCCCGTCGTTGTCCTTGGCCTCTTCGGCATCGTCGGTGTCCACGAGCTGGTTGAGCAGCTCGTCGAGGGAAGCCATGTCCTCGTTGATGGCACCGTTGGCGGAAGCCTTCTTGTCGTCGATCGGGGCGCCCAGGAGCTCCTCGTCGGCATCGGCGTGATGCGTCGGAGCGGAGGTGCCCAGCAGGATGTCGTCCGGACCGTCGGGGCTAAAGACCATCTGCAGCAGCTGCGAAAGGTCTTCCTCGTCGGCAACGTCGTCGTTGTTCTCGAGGATGTAGAGCAGGTCGTGGGCCTCGAGGCCGTCACGGAGCTCCTCGATCGCCTTGGCACCGATGCCATCGATGCGCAGCAGATCCTCCTCGGACTTGCCAACCAGGTCGCCGACCGTCTCGATGCCGACCTCGCTGAACTTGTTGGTCCAGCGCTGCGACACGCCAAGGTCGTCGAACAGGTACAGGCGAGCCTTCTCGGCGGAGATGGTGTGGCCGTTGCGGGTGAACGAACCGTCGGCACCGCCAAACTCGTCGTAGCCGGCCCAGTCGAGCTGCTGTGGGAGCCGCTCGTCCAGGTCCTTGAGCTCCACGGGAGCCCACTCGGGCAGCGACTTGGCGTTGGGCGAAGCCGGACCATCGATGTCCACGTAGCCGTCGGCCGTGCGATACGTCAGCTTGGCGTTAGCGTACGGCTTGAGGCCGGTACCAGCCGGGATCTTCTTACCGACGATGACGTTGGACTTAAGGTCGAGCAGGTGGTCGACCTTGCCCTCAATAGCAGCCTCGGTAAGGACGCCGGCGGTACGGATGAACGAAGCGCTCGACAGCCAGGAGTCGATGTTGGACGCAACCTTGAGCGTACCCAAGATGACGGGCTCAGCCACGGGAGCCTGACCGCCCAGACGGGCAACGCGCTCGACCTCGTCGGCGAACTCGTAGCGGTCGACGTACTGACCAAGCAGGTACTTGGAGTCGCCGGGGTTGGTAATCTGAACGCGACGCAGCATCTGACGTGCGAGCACCTCGATGTGCTTGTCGTTCAGGTCGACGCCCTGGCTGGTGTAGACGTCCTTGACGCTCTCGACGAAGGTGTGCATCGTCGACTCGATGTCGGTCAGCTTGCGCAGGTTGCGGAAGTTGACGAAGCCCTTGGTGATCTGGTCGCCGGCGCGAACCTCGCAGCCGTCCTCGATCTCGGGCATAAAGCGCACCGAAGCGGGGACGCGACGCTCGTCGAGGACACGGGTGTGATCCTCGGAGTCGGTGAGCGTCAGCACGTACTCGGACTTCTCGGGCTTAATCGAGAGGTGGCCGGAGTACGGAGCCAGCTCGGCCTCGCGACCCAGGATCTTCTCGTTGACGTTGCCGACGATATCGAACATACGGCTGACCGTAGGCAGACCCTGCGTAATATCGTCGACGCCAGCGACGCCGCCGGAGTGAATGGTACGCATCGTAAGCTGCGTACCGGGCTCGCCGATGGACTGGGCGGCAATAATGCCGACTGCGGTACCGATGGCGACCGGACGACGGGTGGAAAGATCCCAGCCGTAGCACTTCTGGCACACGCCGTACTTGGAGCGGCAGGTGAGCAGCGCGCGAAGCTTAACCTTCTTAAGGCCCGCATCGACCATCTTCTGGATGTCGGCGACCTTCTCGATATAGCCGTCCTGCTCAAAGAGCACGGTGCCATCGGGAGCCACGACGTCCTCAATGAAGCAACGGCCGACAAGATCGGTGTTGAGGTCGGTGGTGCCGGGGATGATGAGGTTGTAGGTGACGCCCTCGTGCGTACCGCAGTCCTCCTCGCGGACGATGACGTCCTGGGCCACGTCGACCAGACGACGGGTCAGGTAGCCGGAGTCCGAGGTGTGGGATGCGGTATCGACCAGGCCCTTACGGGCGCCGTAGGTCGAAATGAAGTACTCGAGCGGCAGCAGGCCCTCGCGGAAGTTCGCCTTAATGGGAAGGTCGATCGTCTCGCCGGACATATCTGCCATCAGGCCACGCATGCCGCCGAGCTGACGCAGCTGGGTCTTAGAACCACGGGCGCCGGAGTCGGCCATCATGTACAGCGGGTTCTCCTCGTCGAACATGTCGAGCATGAGCGCTGCGACCTTATCGGTACAAGCGGTCCACTCGTTAACGACTTCGATGTGGCGCTCCGTCTCGTTGATGAAGCCCTCCTCGAAGTACTCGTTGATCTGGTCGACGTTGGCCTGGGCGCGGTCGAGCAGCTCCTGCTTCTCGGCAGGGATGAGAGCGTCCCACACCGAGATGGTGAGGCCGGCGCGGGTAGCGTAGTGGAAGCCGGAGTACTTGATAGAGTCGAGGATCGGGCCGACCTTGGCCTCGGGGTAACGATCGCAGCAGTCGGCAACCAGCTTAGCCACATCGCCCTTGACCATCTTGTAGTTCATGAACTCGTAGTCTTCGGGCAGGCACTGGCGGTTGAAGATGATGCGGCCGATAGACGTCTCGAAGCGTGCGGTCTTGTTACCGGTGACATCGTAGTCGACGAACTCGTTCTTGCCGTTCTTGACGCGGAAGATACGGGTGCCGTCCTCGTTGATGACGTTGGCGTTCTCGGCGGACACACGGACCTGAATCTTGGCCTGCATGTCGACCTCGGAGCGGCAGTCATAGGCGTGCAGCGCGTCGTCGAAGCTCGAGAACACGTGGTTCTCGCCCGGCAGACCGTCGCGGACCTGGGTCAGGTAGTACACACCAATGATCATGTCCTGCGAGGGGATGTTGACCGGCTTGCCGGATGCCGGCGAGCGCAGGTTGTTCGCAGAGAGCATGAGCACGCGGGCCTCGGCCTGAGCCTGGCTGGACAGCGGCACGTGGACAGACATCTGGTCGCCGTCGAAGTCGGCGTTGAAGGGCGCGCAGACCAGCGGGTGCAGGTGGATAGCCTTGCCCTCGACCAGCACCGGCTCAAAGGCCTGGATGGACAGACGGTGCAGGGTCGGTGCACGGTTGAGCAGCACGACACGACCGTCGATGACCTCTTCGAGGATGTCCCACACAAAGGTGGCACCGCGGTCGATAGCGCGCTTGGCGCCCTTGATGTTCTCGACCTTGCCAAGCTCGACCAGGCGCTTCATGACGAAGGGCTTGAAGAGCTCCAGCGCCATGGTCTTGGGCAGACCGCACTGGTGCAGCAGCAGCTTGGGGTCGGTAACGATTACCGAACGGCCAGAGTAGTCGACACGCTTGCCCAGCAGGTTCTGGCGGAAACGACCCTGCTTGCCCTTGAGGGCCTCGGCGAGCGACTTGAGCGGGCGACCACCACGGCCAGAGACCGGGCGCCCACGGCGGCCGTTGTCGAACAGGGCGTCCACGGACTCCTGGAGCATGCGCTTCTCGTTGTTCACGATGATCGCAGGGGCGTCCAGGTCGAGCAGGCGCTTGAGTCGGTTGTTACGGTTGATCACGCGACGATACAGGTCGTTGAGGTCGGACGCGGCAAAGCGGCCGCCGTCGAGCTGGACCATCGGGCGCAGATCGGGCGGAATGACCGGGATGACATCCAGAATCATGTTCGCGGGGCTGTTGCCGCCCTTCAGGAAGGCGTCAACGACCTCGAGGCGCTTGACGGCCTTCTCGCGCTTCTGCTTCTGAGAGTCCTCGTCGGCGATGATGGCCTTGAGCTTCTCGGCCTCGGAGGGGAGGTCGATGGCAGCGAGCAGGTCGCGGACGGCCTCGGCACCCATGCCACCCTTGAAGTACATGGAGTAGTAACGGGTCATCTCGCGGAACAGCGGCTCATCGGAGATGAGGTCGCGCTCGGTGAGCTTCATGAAGGCGTTGAAGGCGTCCGTACGGAGCTGCTTCTCGTCCTTGCACTCTTCCTCGATGTCGACGATGCCGGAGGCGATCTCCTCGGGGGTCAGCGGCTCCTCGTCGGAGAACTCGTCAAAGTTCTCGGGGTTGCCCTGCTCCTTGAGGGACTCGATCTGGCGGGCGCACTCGGCATCGATCTCTTCCAGATCGGCGGCGAGCTCCTCGCGCAGGTCGTCAGCGTCGGCCTCGCGAGCCTCGTAGTCGACCTCGGTGATGATGTAGCTGGCAAAGTACAGAACCTTCTCGAGGTCCTTGGACTTGATGTCGAGCATACGGCTCATCGGGAAGCTCGTGGGGCTCTTGAAGTACCAGATGTGGGACACGGGAGCGGCGAGCTCGATATGGCCCATGCGGTCGCGACGCACCTTGGCCGAGGTGACCTCGACGCCGCAGCGCTCGCAGACGATGCCCTTAAAGCGGATGCCCTTGTACTTGCCGCAGGAGCACTCCCAGTCCTTGGCGGGACCGAAGATCTTCTCGCAGAACAGGCCGTCCTTCTCGGGCTTGAGGGTACGGTAATTGATGGTCTCCGGCTTCTTGACCTCACCGTGCGACCAGGAACGGATCTGGTCGGCGGAGGCAAGGGAGATCTTTACCGAGTCAAATTCAGTAGCTTCGAAATCTGCCACAGTCAACTACTCCTTATCAGTGGTCGTGGCGGCGACAGCCTCGGGTGCCTCGGCGGTCTCGGCATCCTGGGCCTCGACGTCGGCGTCAACGCCGGCGAGCGCAGCCAGGTCATCGAGGGCAGAGGTCTCCTCGGCGGTCACGGGGGCGGAGGCGTCCTCGTCGGCATCGCGCATGGGCTCGATGTCCAGTGCGAGGGAACGGATCTCCTTGACGAGAACCTTGAAGGACTCGGGGATACCCGGAACCGGGACGTTCTCGCCCTTGACGATGGACTCGTAGGTCTTGACGCGGCCCACGGTATCGTCGGACTTGACGGTCAGGATCTCCTGCAGGACGTTGGAAGCACCGTATGCGTACAGTGCCCAAACTTCCATCTCGCCGAAGCGCTGGCCGCCGAACTGGGCCTTGCCGCCCAGCGGCTGCTGGGTAACCAAGCTGTAAGGGCCAGTCGAACGGGCGTGGATCTTGTCGTCGACCATGTGACCGAGCTTGAGGATGTAGGACGTACCCACGGTAATGGGCTCGCGGAACTCCTCGCCGGTACGGCCGTCAAACAGGCGGGTCTTTCCGCGCTCGTCAAGCTGGGTGACAAACTCGGGGCGCATGTGATCGCCAAAGGCAGCGGTGGCCTTGTTGAGCATATTCTTGTTGGCACGACGGATGACCTCGGCGATCTCGTCCTCCTTGGCGCCGTCGAAGACGGGCGTCGCGGTAAAGAACGGACCGGGGACGTACTTGTCGGAATCGGCATCCTCGGTATCCCAACCGCAGGCAGCAGCCCAGCCAAGGTGGCACTCGAGCAGCTGGCCGACGTTCATACGCGAAGGAACGCCCAGCGGGTTGAGGATAACGTCGATCGGGGTACCGTCAGCCATGTAGGGCATGTCCTCGACCGGCAGAACGTTACAGATAACACCCTTGTTGCCGTGGCGGCCGGCAATCTTATCGCCCTGCTGGATCTTACGGCGCTGGGCGACGTAGACGCGCACCTGCTCGTTGACGCCAGGGGCCAGGTCGTCGCCGTTCTCGCGGCTAAAGCGGACGACGTCGATGACGCGGCCGTAAGCGCCGTGAGGCATCTTAAGGGAAGTGTCGCGAACGTCATGAGCCTTGGCACCGAAGATGGCGCGCAGCAGGCGCTCCTCGGCAGTCAGAGCGCTCTCGCCCTTAGGGGTAACCTTGCCGACCAGGATGTCGCCAGGGCCGACCTCAGCGCCGATGCGGATGATGCCGTCCTCGTCGAGGTTGGCAAGCATGTCCTCGGAGAGGTTCGGGATCTCGCGAGTGATCTCCTCGGGGCCGAGCTTGGTATCGCGGGCGTCGATCTCGTGACGGGTGATGTTGATGGTCGTCAGCAGGTCCTCGGCCACCAGGCGCTCGGACACGACGATACCGTCCTCGTAGTTGAAGCCTTCCCACGGCATGTAGGCCACGGTGAGGTTCTGGCCCAGTGCGAGCTCGCCGTGATCGGTCGAAGGACCGTCGGCCAGAGGCTCACCCTGCTCAACGGTGTCGCCGACGCGCACGAGCGGGCGGTGGTTGATGCAGGTGGACTGGTTGGAGCGCTGGTACTTGGCCAGGTGATACTCGTCCATGCCGCCGGCATGCTTGACGATAATCTTGGAGGCGTCGGCAAAGATGACCTCGCCGGCGTTCTTGGCCAGGGTGACCTCGCCAGAGTCCAGGGCGGCGCGACGCTCCATGCCGGTACCGACATAGGGAGCGGCGGGGTGAACCAGCGGCACGGCCTGACGCTGCATGTTGGCGCCCATGAGCGTACGCTTAGCGTCGTCGTGCTCGAGGAACGGGATCAGCGTGGCTGCGACGGAGAGCATCTGGCGCGGCGAGACGTCCATGTAGTCGACGTCCTCGACAGGCACGTCGGCGGGAGCGCCGAAGGAGCCGTCGAAGTCGCGGGTACGGGCGATCACGGAATGCGGACGGACGATCTTGCCCTCGGCATCGGTCGTGATGAACTCGTTGGTCTTGGGATCGAGCGGCGTGTTGGCCGGCGCGATAACGTGCTTCTCTTCCTCGTCAGCGGTCATCCAGTCGATCTGGTCGGTGGCAACGCCGTTCTCGACGCGGCGGAACGGGGCCTCGATGAAGCCATACTCGTTGACGCGGGCGTAGAGGGCAAGCGAGCCGATCAGGCCGATGTTGGGGCCTTCGGGGGTCTCGATCGGGCACATGCGGCTGTAGTGCGAGTTGTGAACGTCGCGGACGGCCGTCGGCACGTTGGTGCGGCGGCTGGAGCCCGACTTGTGGCCGGCAAGACCGCCAGGGCCGAGTGCGGACAGACGGCGCTTGTGGGTCAGACCGGTCAGAGGGTTCGCCTGGTCCATGAACTGCGAGAGCTGCGAGGAACCGAAGAACTCCTTGATGGAGGCCACGATCGGGCGGATGTTGATGAGCGACTGCGGGGTAATCTCGTCGATGTCCTGGGAGCTCATGCGCTCACGGACGACGCGCTCCATACGGCTCATGCCGATACGGAACTGGTTGGCGACAAGCTCGCCGACGGTGCGGATACGGCGGTTGCCAAAGTGGTCGATGTCGTCAACCTTGAAGCCCTGCTCGCCGGCAGCGAGGGACAGGAGGTAGCGCAGCGTCGCGACGATGTCCTCGTCGGTGAGCACCGTGACCTCTTCCTCGGTAGTGAGGTTGAGCTTCTTGTTGACCTTGTAGCGACCGACGCGGGCCAGGTCGTAGCGCTGCGGGTTGAAGAGCAGGCCCTCGAGCAGGCTGCGGGAAGCGTCCACGGTGGGAGGCTCGCCCGGGCGCAGACGACGGTAGATCTCGATAAGAGCATCCTCGCGGGTGAGGGCGGTATCGCGCTCGAGGGTGCGCTTGATCACATCGGAATTGCCGAGCAGCTCGATGATGTCGTCGTTGGTGACGGCGATGCCAAGGGCGCGCAGGAACATCGTGGCGCTCTGCTTGCGCTTACGGTCGATGGAGACCATGAGCTGGTCGCGCTTGTCAACCTCAAACTCAAGCCAGGCACCGCGGGACGGGATGATCTGAGCCTTGTAGATCTGCTTGCCCGAATCCATCTCGGAGCTGAAGTACACGCCCGGGGAACGGACGAGCTGCGAGACAACGATACGCTCGGTACCGTTGATGATGAAGGTGCCCTGATCGGTCATCATGGGGAAGTCGCCCATAAAGACGAGCTGCTCCTTGATCTCGCCGGTCTCCTTGTTAGTGAGACGGACGTCGGTCAGAAGCGGAGCCTGATAGGTCATATCCTTCTCGCGGCACTCCTCGACGGTGTGCGCGGGGTCGCCAAACTGATGCTCGCCGAAGGTAACCTCGAGAACATGGTTCTGGCTCTGGATGGGGCTGGATTCCTTAAACGCCTCACGAAGGCCCTCGTCCTTAAAACGCTCAAAGGATTCCCTTTGAACAGAGATAAGGTTGGGGAGCTCCATGGCCTCCGGGATTTTCCCGAAGCTGACGCGCTTGCGCTCAGTGGCAGTGTATGCGTAGGTCACCAGGTTTTTCCTCCTTCACGGAAATGCTCGGTGGGTTGGCGAGGCATAGCTTCGCCAGTTATCGCAACCTAATAGTTTATCAGGTACCGACCGTTGGGCAAGAAAAGCCTTGACGCGATTGAGTTTTTGGAGTAGCAAAGTTTTTTGACAGAAAATGCGGAGGTAGATGTGCTTATATCGAACATATGTTCATATATTTTCTGTGAACAGAGTTGCTGATGCACGTCGCTGAATGGCGGAATGGCGGCGAAGGCTGATCGGGCGGAAACTGCGTCCCGTTTTGAGGCCTCAAACTAGGTCGTAGTTTCCGATTGAGCCCTGTTTGGGAAACTGTATCCCGTCCTGAGCCGATATTCTGGGATGCGCTTTCCGCTAGGGTCCTCAGCCGGAAAGCGCATCCCAGAATTCGACCAAATTGTGGGTCGCACTTTCCGGAGCTAAGCGGCAGTTCGCAAAAAAACGGGTGCAGACCGAAGTCCGCACCCGTAAGCGCTGTTTACTTGCGCATCAAGCCGCCGCGCTCGTCGATGGCATCCCAGAAGGCATCGGCAAAGCGAGGATCGCTTGCGGCCATAAGGGCGTTGGTGGCCATCCAGCCAGAAGGCGTGCCGGTGTCGTAGCCCGACAGAGGATCGATGACGACGGCGTACATGGCCTCGCGGTCGAGCGAACGGGCCATGGCGTCGGTCAGCTGGATCTCGCCGCCCTTGCCGGCCTGCTGGTCGGCAAGCAGCTCCATGACCAGCGGGCTCAGCAGATAGCGTCCGACGATGTAAAGGTTAGAAGGCGCAGCCTCGGGAGCAGGCTTCTCCACCAAGCCGCCGATACGCCACACGGCGCCAGGCTCGGCATCGCCAACGCCCTCAGCGCCCTCGAGGGAGCCCACGCGCTCGCCGGCGATAACGCCATAGCGGCTGACCTCCTCGGGAGCACACGCGGCAACAGCGATAACCGAAGCGCCGCCATGCTCCTTGGAGACGGCAAGCATCTTGTCGCAAATGTCATGGTTGGGCACAACATAGTCGCCCAGAAGAACCAGGAAGTTCTCCCCCGCCACAGCATCGGCCGCCGAGCGAATGGCATGGCCGAGGCCCTTGGGCTCGTACTGATAACGGAAATCGACCGGCATACCGCCAGCGTGGGCGACGGCATCGGCATAGGCGTTCTTGCCGCGCTCGCGCAGCAGGTTCTCGAGCGAACGGTCGGGCTGGAAGTAGCTCAGCAGCTCGGGCTTACCGGGAGAGGTAACGATGATGGCGTCGTCGACCTCCTCGGGGTCGAGTGCCTCCTCAACGACGTACTGGATAACCGGCTTGTCGAGCACCGGCAGCATCTCTTTGGGCGTGCACTTAGTGCCAGGCAGAAAACGCGTGCCAAGGCCGGCGGCGGGGATGATTGCCTTCATATTATTCAAGGATCCTTTCGCAGGCGCAAAGCGCCCCAAGCGTGCGGCACGGCGGCCGCAGACCAAATTGCGATACCGAAGTATCTTACCGCCGGAGACATACGTCCCCGTAAGGCAAACGCAATTCTTCAGCAGGTCAACGCAAATTATTGCTCGAATGGTGCAATTTTATGCCCCAGCGGTAACGGGATTGGCACGGCGAAGACGGCGGTGTTCTGCGTGCCGAGCAATGGGAATGAGGGGCCAAAACAAAAAAGACGGGGCTCGCAATGCGAACCCCGTCTGCAAAGAAATCTGGCGAGAAAGCCTGATTACTTGAGGGTGACAGCAGCGCCAGCAGCCTCGAGCTTCTCCTTGGCAGCCTCGGCGTCCTCCTTCTTGGCGCCCTCGAGAACAGCCTTGGGAGCGCTCTCGACGACCTCCTTGGCCTCCTTCAGGCCAAGGTTGGTGAGCTCACGGACGGCCTTGATGACCTGGATCTTGTTGTCGCCGAAGCCCTCGAGCACGACGTCAAACTCGGTCTTCTCCTCGGCCTCAGCAGCGCCAGCAGCGGGAGCGGCGACAACAGCGGCAGGAGCAGCGGCGGAAACGCCGAAGGTGTCCTCGATAGCCTTAACGAGCTCGGAAGCCTCGAGAAGGGTCATTTCCTTAAGAGCATCGATGATCTCATCGGTGGTAAGCTTAGCCATTTCTAAGTCCTTTCGGTTTCCGTGTCTGTGCACGGAGATCAGTTAAAACACGGCGCGAATGCGCCAGGGGTGCGGCGTTGCCGCCGCGGGTGAAAACAGCGACTAGGCTGCCTTCTGCTCGGAGACCTGCTGGATCGAACGAGCGAGACCAGAGGAAACGCCGTTGACGCAGACAGCGATGTCGCGAGCGAAACCGGAGATGAGACCGGCGATCTGGCCGAGAAGCTGGTCCTTGGTGGGCAGCTCGGCGATAGCCTTAACATCATCAGCGGAAACGGCCTTGCCGTCGGAGATACCGCCCTTGATCTCAAGGACGCCCTTGGACTTAGCGGAGAAGTCCTTAAGGGTCTTAGCGGCCTCGACCGGCTCGGTCTCGTAGAACACATAAGCGACGGGGCCGGCGAGGATCTCGTCGAGCTCGGGCTGCTCCTGGTTCTTGAGAGCGATCTTGACCAGGTTGTTCTTGTAGACCTTCATCTCGGCGCCGCACTCGCGAAGCTGATGACGCAGCTCCTGAGCCTGCTTAACCGTCAGACCGTTGTAGTTGACGACGAACAGACCGGCATTCTCGGCGATACGGGACTCGATCTCTGCAACCTTGTCGATTTTGTACTGCTGGGGCATGAATTACACCTCCTCGAATTCTTTCCGGGCACGGTCCGCCACAAGGACGTGACGGGGGCATGTCCAAAAAAGAAAGCCCCCGCGCTGCATGAGCGACGGGGGCGAGAAGACATATCTACTCGACCACCTCGGCTGGCGGGATATCCCATTAAGCTCGCGGGCAATGCCCGTTTGCACCGGCTGTCTCTGGCAGCGGATTCGTGCGTGAACCGAAAGTATTATGGCGGGGACCCCGGCTTCGGTCAACGGCAACCCTGGCTGCACACAATTCCACCATCTCGGTCGCGCCGCCAAAGGCCAGGCGCAAGCTTTTCGCTCGGTCAGGTCCTGGGCTCGCACGAAGAGCACATTTAGTGCTCTTCGGCTCGTGCGGAATCTACGAAAAGCTTGCGCCTGGCCTTTGGCGGCGCGACCTGTGTTGACTTTGGGGCAGCCAGGGTTGCCGTTGGCCGACGCGCCCCACTCACAATCCTTATGTCGGTGGGCTGATGTGTTGCATCCCTGAGGACTACAAAGTCGAAATGAAGGTGGACAGGCGGCGGAGGCCTTCGTCCAGATCTTGGTCGGAGACGCAGTAGCTTAAGCGGACGTGGCCTTCGGTTCCGAAGCAATCTCCGGGGACTAGGGCTACGTTGGTTTCTTTGATGGCTTTGATGCAGAAGTCTTCGCTTGTTAGGCCGAATTGTTTGATGCTGGGGAAAGCGTAGAAGGCGCCGGCTGGTTCCACTACGTCGAGGCCCATGGTATCTAAGGCTGCGAGCACGCGTTCGCGGCGGGCTCGGTAGACTTTGAGCATAGGGGTTGGGTCGACGGTCAGGGCTCGGGCCGCGGCGTCCATCTCAAAGGAGACGGCGCTCGATACTAAGTATTGGTGGGCCTTTGCGATCTCGGCGATGACGGGGGCTGCAGCTGCGAGCCAGCCCAAGCGCCAGCCGGTCATAGCCCATGGCTTGGAGAAGCTCTCGATGACCACCGTCTGCTCGCGTAGCTCCGGGTGGCGCTGGGCAAAGCGCTCATAGCCATCCACATAGACCAGGCGGTTATATACGTCGTCGCAGATTACGTAGATGCCCGCTTGCTCTGCCACGTGTGCCACGGCGTCGAGCGATGCCGCGTCGAGGATACAGCCCGTGGGATTGTTGGGCGTGCAGATGACGATGGCCTTAGTCGCCGGCGTCACGCAGGCGCGAAGCGCGTCCTCGTCAATCTGAAATTGCGCGGGCTCCGTATCCAAAAAGACCGCTTTGGCGTGGTTGGCCACGACGATGCTCTCGTACAGACCAAAGGCCGGCGTGGGGATAATAACCTCGTCGCCGGGGTTGAGCATGGCCATAAATGTTGCCGACAGGGCCTCGGTCGCGCCGTCGGTCAGGATGACCTCGTCGGCCGAAAACGTAAGGCCCGCGTCTCCCATGTAGGTAGACAGCGCCTCGCGCAGGGCGGGGCGACCGTTGTTGGGCGGATAGTGCGTGTCGCCGCGGCCCAGCGCGGCGGTCACCTCGGCGCTAATCACATCGGGCGTGGGAAAATCGGGCTCGCCAAGCGCGAGCGCGATGCACCCCGGATGCTGGGCGGCGAGTGCGTTGATCCGGCGGATACCGGAGGGCTTAAGCGTGGCAAGCGAGGTGTTCATGGGTAGACGCATGGCGTTCCTTTCGTAAGGGTTGCACTAGGATAGCGCGCCCGCGCGCCACCAGACGGTGTAACCTAAACGGAAACCAACCGGAAAGGAGGCGGCATGGAGACAACTGCACGCGGCGATGTACCAAAAACGCTGCAAACCATTGCATATATCAGTATTCCCGAGAGCGCCGATCTTGAGTTTTTGCTTTGGGACCTGCAGGATGCCATCGCCGCCTATGCTCAGCTTTCCGACACCGCGCTCCCCCGTTCGGTCGACTTGGAGGCGGATGATGCCGGTGTAGTCGATGGCATGGTGTTCGCTGTTGATGATGCATTTGATGATGAGGCGATGATCGCTGTCGAGCAGATACTCGATCGCTTCGGGGATACAGAGACACGCGTCTATGTCGTCGTCCAGGCCCTGTCAAAAAACAACAAGCAGGCGGACGAAGTCCTCGACCACCTGTACCGGGCATGTATTCTACGCGACCTGCCATGGTGCGGTGGCGTTGTCATCTGTGCCGGCAGCGGTATTGCGGCGCTTCGCCACTCCCCGCGTATGGGCCTCTTACGCCGTCCATTTTCCGAAGCGATGGATAAGCTTGTAGGCGCTGTGCGCATGGGCTGTTCCATTGAACATGCGCAGCTGCTTGGCGGCGGCGATGCCGATAGTGTCGATGTCGACGGCATGGTGCGCGTCAAGCCCGCCGTGCCCGCACCAATCTGGCATGCCATCATCAAACGCCTCGGCGCCCATGCTCAATCAAGGATCTAGATTACCGTGCGGTCCAGTCAACTGCCTCGCGCCAGCGCTCGACAAGCCGCTCCAGGCGCCAGGCCGCGTTAGCGGGACTAGTTGACGGCAACACGACAGCGGACAGACCCGTCCGCTCCTGTAGATAGCGCTTATAGAGGCGCCCCGCCGTACCTCCGTTGCATACCACCCGCTCGATGGGCGCAGCTCCAGTGATGCGTTCGATATATGCCGGCACAACGTTTTTGATGCTCGCGTCGCTCGACCCCTTAATGTCGCAGCTCTCGACCACATCCCACAGGGCCACACCACCGTTCAACAGCATGGATCGCTTGGCGGCAATAGAGGCGTCGAGCGTCGCGGGCTCGCCGCCCACCAAAGGGTCGCCCTCGTTGGGTGGTACAGGCACACCAAGGCACGCGGCCATCACGCGCCAAAAGCGATTCTGAGGGTTGCCGTAATAAAAGGCATTGGCGCGCGAAAGCACCGAGGGAAACGACCCGAGCACCAAAACGCGCGAGTGCTGGTCAAACACGGGCTCAAACCCATGCTCAATATGTTGATAGCCCTCGTCTGACGCCGCCATGACCTAGGCCCTCAACAGATAGCGCACCTCGTAGGGCGCAAGTTCAAGCGCACCCGTCAGCTCGACCGTGGGTGCATCGTCGGCAAGTAGGTCGACGAAGGAACCGTTGAGTTCGCCGGCTCCAAAGGTATAAGGCTCGTTCACGGCATTGACCGCCACGAGCACCGTCGCGTCGTCGCAGGCGCGCTCGAACAGCAGCTGTTTGTTCTGAATCACCACGTTGCGGTACGCGCCGTAGCTGAGAGCGCGTGCCGCCGCGTCGTCGGCCGAGCGCAGGTGCGCAAGCTGTGTGATGAAGGCCGTCAGCTCGTTGGGCGCAGGCTCATCGAGCGCAGGGCGCAGCGCCCAGTCGCCATCGGGGCCGCCCTTTTCGCCAGCAATTCCCCACTCGCTGCCATAGTAGATGCACGGGATGCCCGGCATTCCAAAGAGCATGCCATAGGCGGGACGCAGGCACGACTTGTCGGTGAGGATGCTCGCCAGGCGCGGCACGTCGTGGTTGTCGACAAACGACAGCAGGTGCTTGCCGCGGTAGATGCACCACGGGTCGCCGCCAAACTGACGGTGCAGCGAGTGGGCGATCTCGAACATGTTGATCGAGTTAAAGCTGGAGTACAGTCCCTTGTAACACTCGTAGTTGGTGCAGGAGTCGAGCATCTCGTCGTTGACGATCTGGTTGTAGTCGCCGTGGAGCGTCTCGCCGATCAGCACAAAATCGGGCTTGAGCTCACGGGCAAAGGCGTGCAGGCGGCGCATAAAGTCGCGGTCGAGCATATAGGCGACGTCCAGGCGCAGACCGTCGACGCCAAAGACATCGGCCCAACGGCGCACGGACTCGAGCAGGTAATCGACCACGGCGGGGTTTTGCAGGTTGAGCTTCACGAGCTCAAAATGGCCTTCCCAGCCCTCGTACCAAAAGCCGTCGCCGTAGCACGAGTCGCCGTCAAAGCTGATGTGGAACCAGTCCTTGTAGGGCGAGTCCCACTTGCGCTCCTGCACATCGCGGAAGGCCCAAAAGCCACGGCCCACATGGTTGAAGACGGCGTCGAGCACCACGCGGATGCCGTGGGCATGCAGCGTCTCGCACACGGCGGCAAAGTCGGCATCCCCACCCAGGCGACGGTCGATGTGGCGCAGGCTGCGCGTGTCGTAGCCATGGCTATCGGACTCGAGCGGTGGGTTGATGAGCACAGCGCCAATACCGAGTTTTTGCAGGTAGTCGGCCCATTGGGCGATTTTCATGATGGGGGCATCGGGGTTGGGCGCGTCGCTGACAGCCTGGGCAAGCTCATCCTCGGCAACGGGCGCGGCGTTTTCGTGCGGAGCTCCACAAAAGCCCAGCGGATAGATTTGATAGAACGTCGTCTCGTATGCCCACATAGCAGCCTCCCGGTAAGCTCAACACAACGACATCCATTGTATGCCCGGCTTGCATCCTCTTCCCCAAAATAAGTTGCGGTGAAATAGTTCCCGCTTGGACCTTCAGGGGCCTTAAACAGGAACTATTCCACCGCAACTGATGAGGAAACGTGATTAGGCGACGGGCTTTGCGCGGCGTATGGCCGGGAACATCACCGTGATGGCGAGGATGACGCCCACGACGGCAATCGCCCCGCCCACGAAGCCGATCCAGGCGATACCGGGGCCCGAAACCACGGCGCCGCCGATCGCGGTGCCCGTGCCGATACCCAGATTAAACAGGCCCGAGAAGATCGACATGGCGACAGCCGACGAATCCGCGGGCGTGTACTTGATGAGCTCGGCCTGAAATGCCACGTTAAAGGCCGTGGCGCAGCAGCCCCACAGCACGCAGACGGCAAGCACTGCTGCGAGCGACGATGCGGCCGAACCCATGAGCAGCAGGGCCGCTGGCACGCCGGAGAGTGTGATAGCCAAAAACGGGAAGCGGTGCCCGTCGAACAGGCGGCCAAACAGCCAGCTGCCCACCAGACCGGAGCAGCCAAACGCCGTCAGCGTCATGGTAATGGCACCCGCGTCGACGTGCGCGACCTGCGCCAGGAAGGGCTCGATATAGCTGTAGCCTGTGTAATAGCCGGTCGCCATAAAAACCGTGACCGCGTAGAGCGCGATGAGGAACGGGTTCTTGAGCAGCTCGGGCAGCTGTTTAACCGCAAACCGCTCACCCGCCGGCATGGCCGGGAACACCGCTGCCTGGTACACCACCGCGGCGGCAGAAAAGGCCCCGACCACGGCAAACGTCATGCGCCAGCCCACGGCCAGGCCGATGGCGCGGCCGATCGGCAGGCCAAAGATCTGTGCGATGGACGAGCCCGTGGCGATCATGCTGATGGCGAGCGCCCCGTGACGGGTGTCGACCAGGCGCGAGGCCATAATCGAGGCGACCGACCAGAACACGGCATGTGCGCAAGCGACCACCAGGCGTGCGCAGACCAAAATAGGATAGGTGGGCGCCACGGCGGACAGGAACTGACCCAGAGAGAACACGGCGAGCACGCCGAGCAGCATACGCTTGAACTCAAAGCGCGAGGCAAACACCATAAGCGGCAGCGACAGCAGCATGACGCCCCAGGCGTAGACCGAAATCATGATGCCTGCCTGGGCCTCGGTGAGCGAGAACGATACGGCAATATCAGTCAGAAGGCCGATGGGCATGAACTCCGATGTGTTGAACACGAACGCGCAGCAGGCAAGCCCGATAAGCGGGAGCCACTGCTTGAGCGAGATGCCATCTTGTCTTGCCTGAGTCATGTAGGAAACCTCTCCGATTGTCTTGGGCGGTGGGCGATTATATAGCAACGGCCCCGCATCCGTCAGTACAGATGCGGGGCCACAATCAACTCAATACACAGAGGTTGCGCCGTCAATAAATAGCTAAGCCAACCCCAGCAATATGCCCGCCGAATGCACGACAAACGCCACAATCCAGGCGACCATCACCTGAAACGCGAACACGGCAACGGCATAGCGCGCGCCCAACTCGCTCTTGACGGCACCGATTGCCGCCACGCAGGGCGGGTACAGCAGCGTAAAGACCAAGAACACGTAGGCGGTAAACGGCGAAAACATGGTCGACAGCGCCGCGGGTGACGTTGCATCCAAAAGCACGGTGAGGGTCGAGATGACGCTCTCCTTGGCGATAAGTCCGGTGACGAGCGCCGTGGATGCACGCCAGTCGCCAAAGCCAAGCGGCGCCAACGCCGGCGCGATGATGCTACCCAGACCGGCAAGTAGACTCTGCGACTGATCGGCGACCACATTAAAGCGGATGTCAAACGTCTGGAGGAACCAGATGACCACGGTGGCGGCAAAGATGATGGTAAAGGCCTTGGTAATAAAGTCCTTGGCCTTATCCCACGCCAGCATCACCGTCGTCTTGATGCTCGGCAGGCGGTAATTGGGTAGCTCCATGATAAACGGCACCGGGTCGCCCTTAAATGCCGTGCGGTTGAGCACCAAAGCCGCGATGCAACCGACCGCAATGCCAATCAGATAGAGCGAGACCATGGCTGGGACCGTCGCCTGAGGGAAGAATGCTCCGCACAGCAAGCCGTAAACCGGCAACTTGGCCGAGCAGCTCATGAACGGCGTGAGCATGACCGTCATCTTGCGATCATGCTCGGATGGGAGTGTACGGGTCGACATGATAGCCGGCACGGTGCAGCCAAAACCGACGAGCATGGGCACAAAGCTGCGGCCCGACAGGCCAAAGCGACGCAGCACCTTATCCATGACAAAGGCCACGCGCGCCATGTAGCCGGAGTCTTCCAGAATGGAGAGGAACAAGAAGAGCACGACGATAATCGGCAGGAAGGTCAGCACGCTGCCCACGCCCGTAAGCACGCCATCGACAGCCAGCGAGCGCACCACGTCGTTGGTTCCGAACGCCTTGAGACCCGCATCGGCCGAGGCGATGATGACAGCGATGCCGTCCTCCATAAGTCCCTGCAACGCCGCGCCGATCACGCCAAACGTCAGCCAAAAGACGAGGCCCATGATCACCAGAAACGCCGGGATGGCCGTGTAGCGACCCGTCAGGATGCGGTCGATCTTAACGGAGCGCACGTGCTCGCGGCTCTCGTGCGGCTTCACCACGCAGCGCCCGCACACGTCGCCGATAAAGCTAAAGCGCATATCGGCCAGCGCGGACAGGCGGTCGGTGCCAGCCTCGCCCTCCATCTGGGTAATGATGTGCTCGATAGCGTCAAGTTCGTTGCGATCCAGGTGAAGTGCCTCGGTCACCAGCTCGTCGCCCTCAACCAGCTTGGTCGCCGCAAAACGCACCGGAATGCGGGCCGTCACGGCATGGTCCTCGATCAGGTTGGCAATGCCGTGGATGCAGCGATGCAGCGCACCGCCGTCCGGGCCATCGGGCGCGCAGAAGTCCAGGCGACCCGGGCGCTCTCGGAACCGCGCCACATGCAGAGCGTGATCCACCAGCTCGCCGATACCCTCGTTGCGGGCAGCGCTAATGGGGACAACAGGCACGCCCAACAGGCTCTCGAGCAGGTTGACGTCCACGGCGCCGCCGTTGGCCGTCACCTCGTCCATCATGTTGAGCGCGATGACCATGGGGCAGTCGAGCTCCATAAGCTGCAGCGTCAGGTAGAGGTTGCGCTCGATATTGGTGGCATCGATGATGTCGATGATGGCGTCGGGATGCTCGTCAAGGATGAATTGACGGCTGACAATCTCCTCGCCCGTGTACGGCGACAACGAATAAATACCGGGCAGGTCGGTAACGCTCGTCTCGGGGTGGTTACGGACAGTACCGTCCTTGCGGTCGACCGTCACGCCGGGAAAGTTGCCAACATGTTGGTTGGAACCCGTCAGCTGGTTGAACAGCGTGGTCTTGCCGCAATTTTGGTTGCCGGCGAGGGCAAAGTGCAGCGGCGCGCCCTCGGGCACGGCCGTTTTTGCCGCGCGGGGCGAATACGTCCCCTCACCGAGCGCCGGGTGCTCCGTCGTGCCGATTGCGGCGTTAACGCGCGGGCTCGTATCGGTGTCGTGAATACCCACGAGCTCAATGCGAGCAGCATCGTCTTTGCGCAGCGTCAACTCGTAGCCACGCAGGCGAATCTCGAGCGGGTCGCCCATGGGGGCGTACTTCATCATGGTGACTTCGGTGCCCGGCGTTAAGCCCATGTCCAAAATATGCTGTCGGAGTGCCTGGTCGTCCGATGCCACCGATGCGACAACGGCGTCCTTTCCAATCTCGAGTGTATCGAGCTTCACGTACGTGTTCCTCCCCCGACGCCCACAGGGCGTTGCATTTATGTTCACCATTGCTAACCGTTTGCCATGGCTAACCAATTTTAACCATGCATGATAGCGCGAACATGCAGCGACGTTCAATCAACAGATTGTTGCAATGGGGATTCCGGACCCCAGTTTTCCAGACGAGTCTGCTGCGGAAACTGCATCCCACTACTCAGGCGAATTCCGGTCCCCGATTTCCCGATGGGGCCTCTCGGGGAAACCGCATCCCACTCTGAAGCTTCAAAACGGGATGCGTTTTCCGGTTGAGGCATCTTGCGGAAAATGCATCCCGGAATCGTCGCTCAGACCGGGACGCATTTTCCCGATCGGCCCTCTGCGAGAAACTGTATCCCACCTTGAGGGGCAAAACTGGGACGCGGTTTCCGGCCCGGGCATCAAAACGAAGTTACGGTGGAATAGTTCCTGCTTGGGGCTTTAACCAGCAAAAACAGGAACTATTTCACCGCAAGTCATGAGGGACGGGAGGGACTGGCCCTCTTACTCTTACAGATGGCGCTCCAGGAAGCGGAAGGCTAGGCGAATCCAAGGGCGAACTGCCACCTGCTTGTCCTCGTTGTCGACCGCGGTATTGGCATTGCCGAGCGAAAGGCCGTGACCGCCTTGGTCAAAGACGTGCATCTCGCAAGCGACGCCCTCCTCGGCCATACGCTGAGCAAACGGATAGACCTGCGCGATCGGCGCCGTTTTGTCATCGGACACGCCCCACACAAAAGTCGGGGGCATCTGGCGCGAAACATGCGTGGTAGGGCAGATATCGGCCAGGTGCTCTTCGGTGGCCTCGCCGCCGGTCACCATCGACAGGTAATCGTTGAGCAAATCGCGCCCCGTCTTGCCACCTGTCTTGGGCACGCGCAAGTCGATGCGCGGATCGCGCGTCTGCATGTCGCGGACATAGGCAAAGTCGAGCAATGGATAGCCCAGCACCACGGCATCGGGACGAATGTCGTCCGGACGCGCCCCGGCAAGTGCCGCGAAGGGGCCGGTCTTCCATTGCGTTGCCAGCGAAGCGCAGATCATGCCACCCGCCGAGAATCCCACGACGCACACGCGCTTGGGATCGACATGCCACTCGTCGGCATTCGCACGAACCGTGGCGACCATCTTGGCAAGATCTGCCTGGGGGTGCGGAAAGCTCACGTCACCCGTGCCACTCGTGACATAGTTGAGAACAAAGGCCTGGTACCCGTGATCCAAAAAGGCAAACGCCACCGGATCTTGCTCGTGCGGAGCGATGTGCGTAAACGCGCCTCCGCCGCAGATGATCACTGCCGGGCGACGACCATTGGGCTTGCCGGGCAGCGGTTCGGCCCCCATATAGGTAAACGTCGCCGGATATTCCTCGGTCGGCTCCTCGCCCCACAGCGCATGGCTCTCGACGATCATATATGCTCCCTTCGCGCGATTCGCGCGCACGTTATGTATCGCCTTCAAGCGTACCCCACTTGGACGCACGGCATCGAAACGTATCCGCAATAAGTTCCCTTCAACTGATATATCACATAATCCCAGCTCAGGGCCGTCGTTGAGCAGCGTAAAATAGAGACGCTGACCGAGCCGGTAACACACACGAAACGTTTCCGGCAAAACTACGCGTGCGCCACATGCGCACTTGATACGTTGGAGGCATCTATGGGTCTACTCGATTCGCTCAAGTCCACGTTCAGCTCGTCGGGCGAGGCATCCGTACCGCCCGCAGCAAGCTTCGCCACCCGCGAAGGCGTCATCTACGCTCCCGTTAACGGTGTGCTCGTCAATCTAAACGAGATTCCCGACGAGACCATCGCCTCGGGTATGCTCGGCCAGGGCTACGGCATCGAGCCCATCACCGGCACCATCTATGCGCCCGCTAACGGCCGCATCGGCGCCACCACCGTCACCAACCACTCTATTGGCATGATCACCGAGGACGGCCTTCGCGTGTTCATCCATGTCGGCCTGGGCACCGTACAAATGAACGGCAAGGGTTTTGCCCGCTTTGTCGAGATGGGCGATGTGGTCAAGGCAGGCCAGCCGCTCATCAGTTTCGACCGCGATGCCATTAAGGCCGCTGGCCACGAGGACATCGTGACCGTCATCATCTCCGAGCTCGATCGTCTTAAGAGCATCGACCATGTCGGCGAGTCTGGAACGCTTATCGGCGGCAACCCGCTCGTCAAGCTGGGCGACCCGCTGCTGGTGGCTAAGACCAAGTAACGAGTCCTGCGCCGTACAGCCAATAGGCAACACGCAAGCGCCCACGACCATCTGGCCGCGGGCGCTTTTCGTTTGAAAACCGTCCCGTCAATGCCTTATCTGTATAGCCCAAATGAGCCGAGCTGCTAGAATATCGAACTATATGGATAACTATCATTCAACCGCTATGGGAGGATACGTGAACCGCACCAAAATCGCGCAGCTCTATGCCGATGCCGAGTCGCTCGGCGGCCAGACCGTCACTGTCGCCGGCTGGGTCAAGTCCGTCCGCGACATGAAGAACTTTGGCTTCGTCACGCTCAACGACGGCAGCTGCTTCCGCGACCTGCAGGTCGTCATGAACCGCGAGACGCTCGGCAACTACGACGAGATCGCCCACCAAAACGTCTCGGCTGCACTCATTTGCACCGGCACCGTCAAGCTGACCCCCGATGCGCCCCAGCCTTTCGAGCTTTCTGCCACCTCCATCGAGGTAGAGGGCACGAGCGCCCCGGACTACCCGCTGCAGAAGAAGCGCGCAACCGTCGAGTTCCTGCGTACCCAGCAGCACCTGCGCCCGCGCACCAACCTGTTCCGCGCCGTGTTCCGCATCCGCTCTGTCGCGGCTGCCGCCATCCACCGCTTCTTCCAAGAGCAGGGCTTTGTCTACGTCAACACCCCCATCATCACCACGAGTGACTGCGAGGGCGCCGGCGAGATGTTCCGCGTGACCACGATCGACCCCAAAAATCCGCCTCTCACCGAGTCCGGAGAGGTCGACTGGAGCCAGGACTTCTTTGGCAAGCATGCAAGCCTTACCGTGTCCGGCCAGCTCAATGCCGAGAACTTTGCCATGGCCTTTGGCGACGTGTACACCTTTGGCCCCACCTTCCGCGCCGAAAACTCCAACACCACGCGCCACGCCGCCGAGTTTTGGATGATTGAGCCCGAGATGGCCTTTGCCGACCTGAACGACTACATGGATAACGCCGAGGCCATGCTCAAGTACGTTCTTAAGGACGTTATGGCCACTTGCCCCGACGAGCTCAACATGCTCAACAAGTTTGTGGACAAGGGCCTGATCGAGCGCCTGAACCACGTTGCCAACTCCGACTTTGCCCGCGTCACCTACACCGAGGCCGTCGAGATCCTGGAGCAGGCCGTCGCCGCCGGTCACAAGTTTGACTATCCTGTCAGCTGGGGCATTGACCTGCAGACCGAGCACGAGCGCTTCCTGACCGAGGAGCACTTTAAGCGCCCGACCTTCGTGACCGACTACCCGGCCGAGATCAAGGCCTTCTACATGCGCATGAACGACGACGGCAAGACCGTCGCCGCCGCCGACTGCCTGGTTCCCGGTATCGGCGAGATTATCGGCGGCTCCCAGCGCGAGGAGCGCCTGGATCTGCTCGAGGCCCGCATCAAGGACCTGGGCATGGCCCCTGAGCAGTACAAGTACTACCTTGACCTGCGCCGCTATGGCTCCTGCAAGCACGCCGGCTATGGCCTGGGCTTCGAGCGCTTGGTCATGTACCTGACGGGCGTGGGCAACATCCGCGACGTCCTTCCGCACCCCCGCACCGTGGGCAACGCCGATTTCTAATCGCCACAGCTCCGTCCCGCGCGTTACAGCGTGTCGCACCAGCGCCTCTCGGCAAGCCGAGGGGCGCTTTTTTCAACAGCATCCGTCAGGCTTTTGTCAAGTTTTTGGTCAGCTGATCAGGGCTGTTGAAAACTCGACCCGCCGCTTGCCGACGACTACCGACCACCCAGAGTGCCCTGTGCCCCTAAGCAAACCCCGTGTCCTAGGCTCCGTAGCGTCATCACCCAAAAACGGAAAGGACGTGAACGCAATGGCCAAACCCGCTGTTGAGAACTACGAGGCCACGACCAGGGGTGCTGCTTCCATGGCAGCCTATCGCGCTGTGCGCATCCTGCAACTCTTAAGCGAGCATACCGGTGAGGACAAAGCGCTTCCTCCCGATGAGCTGATCGAGCGTCTCGCCCATCCCGACGACCCCGCTCGCATGCCCATCTCGGCAGCGCGGCGCAGTATCCATACCGCGATTTCCGCCCTGCGACATGCCGGATACGAGATTGAGTACAAGCGCGGCGCGGGTTACCGACTTCTCACCCGACCGCTCTCCGACGAGGAAATCATTCGACTCCATGGCATGGTCATGCGCAACCGCTCCACACCCATCGCGACCAGAAAAAGCATAGCGCGCCATCTGGTCGCCATGGCAAGCGCCGACGTTCGCGGCTACCTCGATACGTCCGAGCCGGCACCAAGCGCAGAGGGCAAACCCGCCAAGACCACGCGACCGCCCGCCAAACGCATCGATACCTGCGAGCTCATCGAGCGGGCCATCGACCACGGAACCACGGTGAGCTTTGACATTTCAAGCGTCACGACACATGACAAGATCGAAGTGACGCGGATGACCGTTCGGCCTTTTGCCATCAAACAGCGAGACGGCGTCTCGTATCTGCTGGGAACGGTCGTCGACGAGCACGGCTCCGACGACACCCTGCGCACCGTCGAGGTCGGCCGCATGAGAAACGTTAGCACGCGCCTGCTCGACGGCAAGAAGCTCTTTGCCGCGCTGGACGAGGGGGAGCGGCCCGCGCCCGCCGCCTAAGTCTTGCCGTTGCCCGCCAAATCCCCCGCCGTCCATCCGGTTCAGTATTAAAAAACCCGACAGGTTGTTGAAAAAATGGGCATCGGCGCTACTATAGACCCACTTGCACTTTGTTTGAGTGCAGTGTTTCCAGCAATTTCTATACTGGGGGTAATGACATGAACGACATCACCATCAGCCGCAGGAGCCTTCTGGTCTCCGCCGGCCTGCTCGCACTGGCCCCGCTCGCCGGATGCGGCGGCAACTCTGGTTCCGGCTCTGCAGCCGCCGGTTCCGACTACACCATCGGCGTTCTGCAGCTCACTGAGCACTCCGCGCTCGACGCCGCCAACGACGGCTTTGTCAAGGCCATCAAGAAGAGCGGACTCAAGGTCAAGATCGACCAGAAGAACGCCCAGAACGACCAGTCCACGTGTAAGTCCATCGCCGACAAGTTTGTGGGCGACAACGTCAACTTGATCTACGCCATCGCCACGCCTGCCGCACAGGCTGCCGCCGGCGCCACGGCCGATATCCCCATCGTGGGCTGCGCCATCACCGACTACGCCGCCTCCGGCCTGGTCCAGGACAACGACAAGCCCGGCACCAACGTCACCGGCGCCTCCGACCTCACCCCGGTCGCCGAGCAGCTCGAGATGATGCAGAAGGTCCTGCCCGACGTTAAAAAGGTCGGTCTGCTCTACTGCACCGCCGAGTCCAACTCCGACGTCCAGATCAAGGCCGCCAAGAAGGAACTCGACAAGCTGGGCCTGGAGTACACCGATTTCACCGTCTCGAGCTCCAACGAGATCCAGTCCGTCGTCGAGTCTGCCGTGGGCAAGGTCGACGCGCTCTACTCCCCCACTGACAACACCATCGCCGCGGGCGCTTCGCAGGTCGGTCAGATCTGCAAGGAGAACAAGCTTCCCTTTGTGACCGGCGAGGAGGGCATGTGCATGGCCGGCGGCCTGTTCACCCTTTCCATCAACTATGAGGACCTGGGCTACGCCGCGGGCGAGATGGCCGTTAAGATTCTGAAGGGCGAGGCCAAGCCCGAGGATATGCCGATCAAGCACCTCCCAAGCAAGGATCTGGTCGTCATCAAGAACGACGAGATGGCCGAGGCCCTGGGCATCGACCTTTCCGCTCTAGACGAGTAGCGCCATGCGCGGTAACGCAGCTAGGCACGCGCTTGCGCCATAGCTGCGTTATTCAATATCTGAGTCATTGGGGCGAACGCTAAAGACCGGCGTTCGCCCTGCTTGTTTTTGGTAAAACAAAATGTCCGTCCGCTGCTCTTTTATGCATTGGTACCGCTATTATGGAAAATCACGTGTCCACCCTATCCTAGGAGGTATGAAGCATGCTCATTGCGTTGCAGGGCGCCGTTTCGCAGGGTGTCCTCTGGGGCATTATGGTGCTTGGCGTGTTTATCACGTTCCGCCTGCTCGACATCCCCGATATGACCTGTGACGGCAGCTTTGCCCTCGGCGGCTGCGTCTGCGCCGTGCTCATCGTCAACAACAATGTCGACCCGTTGCTCGCCGTTTTGGCCGGCATGTGCGCCGGCGCCATTGCGGGCGCGGTCACGGGCATTCTGACCACCGTCTTTGAGATTCCCGCGATCCTCGCCGGAATCCTCACCCAGATCAGCCTGTGGTCCATCAACCTGCGCATCATGGGCAAATCCAACACGCCCATCCTTGCCAAGGGCACCGTGTTCTCGGCCGTCAGCAATATGACGGGCCTGCCGCAGTCCACCGTTGCCATCATCCTGGGCATCTTGCTCGCCGTGGCTATCGTTGCCATCCTGTATTGGTTCTTTGGCACCGAGATCGGCTCGGCGCTGCGCGCCACCGGCAACAACGAGTACATGATCCGTGCCCTGGGCGTCAACACCAACTCCACTAAGATGATCGCCCTCGTGCTCTCCAACGCCCTCATTGGCCTTTCGGGCGCGCTCATCTGCCAGAGCCAGAAGTACGCCGACATTGGCATGGGCACCGGCGCCATCGTTATCGGTCTTGCCGCCATTGTTATCGGCGAGGTGCTCGGCCGCCTGCTGCCCGGCGGTCTCACGCAGTTTAGCGTCCGTCTTGCCTCCGCCGTCTTTGGCTCCGTGGTGTACTTCCTCATCCGCGCCATCGTGCTGCAGCTGGGCATGGACGCCAACGACATGAAGCTGCTCTCCGCCGTGATTGTCGCCGTGGCCCTATGCGTGCCCGTGGTTTGGGAGCGCTATAAGCTCCGCAGCTCCTACACGAAGGGGGATGAGGCAGATGCTTAAGCTCTCGCACGTCAAGAAGACCTTTAACAAGGGCACCGTCACCGAAAAGCGCGCTCTTACCGGCGTCGACCTTACCCTCAACGATGGCGACTTTGTAACCGTGATTGGCGGCAACGGCGCCGGCAAGTCCACGCTGCTCAACATGATCGCCGGCGTATATCCGCTCGATTCGGGCGTTATCGAGCTCGACGGCACCGACATCTCGCGTCTGAGCGAGTCGCAGCGTGCCAAGTACCTGGGCCGCGTGTTCCAGGACCCCATGCGCGGCACCGCAGCCGACATGCAAATTGCCGAGAACCTGGCACTCGCCAAGCGTCGCGGCCAGCGTCGCGGCCTTTCGTGGGGCGTCACCAAGGCCGAGAAGGACGAGTACGTCAAGCTGCTCAAACGCCTGGACCTTGGTCTGGACACGCGCCTCAACGCCAAGGTCGGCCTGCTCTCGGGCGGCCAGCGCCAGGCACTCACCCTGCTCATGGCCACGCTCACCAAGCCGCGCCTGCTGCTGCTCGACGAGCATACCGCGGCACTCGACCCCAAGACGGCCTCTAAGGTGCTCAATCTGACCGAGGAGATCGTCGACGAGAACCACCTGACCACGCTCATGGTCACGCATAACATGAACGACGCTATCCGTCTGGGCAATCGCCTGATCATGATGCACGAGGGCCACGTAATCTACGACGTGGCGGGCGATGAGAAGAAATCGCTCACCGTGGCCGACTTGCTTCAGAAGTTCGAGGAGGTCTCGGGCGGCGAGCTCGCCAACGACCGCATGCTGCTGAGCTAAACCTACCAAAAAGGGACAGGTTTATTTTGGCAGGTTTTATCTGCGCAGACGTCAAAACCGCCGCAAAGGGACAGACACCTTTGCGGCGGTTTTCGCATATTATGTCGATAATCCAGCGTCAGCAGGGACCACTGGTTAAGAACTAAGGAAACTGCCATGAGAGGATCTCTTCCTCGTCTTGCTTGACCGCCGCACTCCTTGCCGGCGTACTCGCCGGCGCCCCAGCTTACGCCACCGCGGACGCCCCATCTCAAGCTATCGGCCCGTCCGTTGTGATCGGACGGGCTTTTTGGTGGGTATCATGGTTGAACGATCTTGAGGAGGTTTTCCCTACATGGAATTGTTTGAGCCGATTCTTCATTTCTTTGAGCAGCGGTGGGTCCACAACATCATCTGGGCTGGTATCTTGGCGATAGGCACCGCCGTCGCCGCCAAAGTCGTTTCCAAGACGCTGCGTCACCTGCTCAACCGCGACGATAACCCGCTTCCGGCATCGAGTATCTTCATCAACATTGCGCGCGCCGTCATCTGGATGATCGGCGGCAGTTTTATCCTCGACAACTGCTTTGGCATTAACGCAAACGCGCTCGTCGCCGCTCTTGGCGTCGGCGGCATTGCCATCTCGCTCGGCTTTCAGGACACGCTGTCGAACCTTATCGGCGGCATGCAGGTGACCTTTATGGGCATCATCAAGCCCGGCGACAATATCGAGGTCGGCGGCGTGTCGGGCGTGGTACAGGACATCACCTGGCGCCACACGACCATCGAGGATGCCTACGGGCAGACCATCATTGTGCCCAACTCCAACATCTCCAAGGACACGCTCGTGCATCTGATGCCCTTTGGGCGCGTGGCCGTGCCCGTTGCCGTAAAGGACACGTCTAAATGGGCTTCCCTTGACGCGCTGGCAGACGAGCTGACCAGCGCCACCAAGGCCGCCGTGCTTCCCATCTCGGGCTTTGACCAGGAGCCCTACGTGCTCTTTAGCGAAATCGGCGACTTTGGCATCAAGGGCAAGATCATCTTTATCGTCAGTGACGACAGCACCACACTCACCGCTGCCGACGCCTGCATCCGCGCTATCGCTCCCATCATCGCCTAAACCGCCACAAAGGGGACAGTGAACTGCCTCCCATTTCTTTGACATCGGGAAATGGGAGGTTTTCATTCGTGGTACCATAGTTCATACAGTTGTTTAAACGACTAAGGGAGCAAACTATGGAAGAGGCCTACCGTCAAGCACGCAAGCGCGGCGAGCAAGGACGTCGACGCGCCATTAGCCAAAGCGAGCATCCATACCTTACGGACCTCGACAGTTTGGTTGCCCAGCTCCCCCTAGGTCAGCGAGAGAATGTCGGCCTGCGGGATATTCCGCTCGAAATGGTTGTCGGCACGGTTACCAAGGGCCGTCAGTCCGCCTTTTCATGCAACTTTATGCCCCTGCTGCCGTTTAGCACCGAGTTCGCCCGCAAGTGGTCCAACCTCTACGACATTCAGGTAACCGAGGGCTATCGCGACCCCATCATCGTCACCGAGTTCATGCATCGGTTCTATGTCCAGGAGGGCAACAAGCGCGTCAGCGTCCTCAAATTCCTGGACGCCCCGACGGTTTCGGCCAAGGTCACCCGCCTCTACCCCGGCAAATGGGATTCCGTCGAAAGTCGCCTGTACGGCGAGTTCTGCGCGTTTTGGCGTGTCTGCCCCCTATACGAGATCGAGTTCTCGCGCGAAGGAAGCTACGAAACGCTCGCCAAGATGCTCGGTCAGAACCTTATCGAAAAATGGCCCCAGAAAAAGGTCGATTACCTGCGCCACACCTTCCTACTCTTTAAGCGCGCCTACCTTCGCGCGGGCGGCGACCACCTGGACATTACGCCCGCCGACGCCATGCTCGTGTACCTCAATGTGTACAACCAGGACCGCCTGCTGGATACGCCGACAGATATCGTCGTAAACCGCCTGTGCAAGATCTGGCGCGAGCTGGTCATTGCCGGGAAAAGTGACGAGGACAAGGTCGATCTTGTCGAAGCGCCGAACGTCGATGAGGAGGAGTTGCCCGCCAAGTCCACCTCCGGCATGCTCAACTTCTTTATGGGCAAGACCGTCTATTCGGCGGCCAACCCCCTGCGCATCGCCTTTATCCATGAATTCACCTGTGCGACGTCGAGCTGGGACAGCCTGCACGACCAAGGGCGTCAGTATCTCGATGAGCACTTTGGCGGTATCGTGCGCACCGAGGCGTTTGAGGACTGTCACGATCCGGACGTGTTCTACGCCGCCGTGGAAACGGCTGTCAAACATGGAGCTAACGTCATCTTCTCGACCTCGCACCGCCTGATGGAATACACGCTCAGGGCTGCCGTTGAATATCCCCGGGTTCGGTTCCTTAACTGCTCCATCGGCCTTCCCCACCAAAGCGTCCGTTCGTACTTTGGCAAGATGTACGAAGCCAAGTTTCTCCTGGGCGCCCTTGCCGCCAGCATGGCGGACAACCACCGCATCGGTTACCACGCGTCGGTCTTCGCCTCGGGTGCACTCAGCGAGATCAATGCCTTTGCGATTGGCGCCTCGCTGCTCGACCCCCGCGCGCAAATTATCCTGACCTGGGGCGATGTGCCCGCCGGAGGCCTTGCCGAGGCCATGTGCCGCGAAGGTGTGAGCGTCATGACCGGCGCCGACATGTCAAAGTCGCTCGAAGACCCCACGGCCTACGGACTCCACCGCCTGGTCGATGGCAAGGTTGCCGGCATTGCCATGCCGGTATGGAACTGGGGCCGATACTACGAGCTTATCGTGCGAAGTCTGCTGCATGGCACCTGGGATGAGACCAGTGACGACAGCCAGCTTCGCGCCGTCAACTACTGGTATGGCATGAGCTCGGGCGTTATCGATATTCGCTACGCTCCGGGTCTGCCCTATCAGACGCGCAAGCTTGTTCAGCTCCTCCGCAATGGCATCGTCGAGGGCTCCATCAATCCATTTGGCGGCGAGCTCCATAGCCAAGACGGCGTGGTGCAGATTGAGGGCTTTCCCCCACTGCCGAGCACGCAAATCGTCGAGATGGACTGGCTGGCAGACAACGTGGTGGGCACCATTCCGCAGCCCGACGATGAGCCGAAGGTCCGTGCTCTATGAAAATCCTTGCCATAGCCGATACCGAAGAGCGATGCCTGTGGGAGTGCTTTCGCAAGGAACGCTTTGAGGGTGTCGACCTAATTTTGTCCGCTGGCGATCTGGACCCGGACTATCTTGAGTTTTTGGTCACGGTCATCAACAGACCGCTCATCTACGTGCGTGGCAATCACGATGACCGCTACGCGCGTCATGCACCGGGCGGCTGCATCTGTGTCGAAGACACCGTGTACGTGTATCGCGGCGTCCGCATTGCGGGGCTTGGCGGCTCCATGCGCTATCGAGATGGCGCTAACATGTACACCGAGCGCGATATGGCCAAGCGCATGCGTAAGCTGTCCCGCAAAGTGAGGATGGTCGGCGGCTGCGACATCTTGCTCACCCATGCGCCCGCCGCCGGCATGGGCGATCTGGACGATCTGCCGCATCGGGGATTCGAATGCTTTAACACAGCGCTCGAGACATGGAATCCCGACTACATGGTGCACGGGCATGTGCACCAATGCTATGTTCGCGACTTTCAACGCGAACGCCAGCACGCATGCGGGACGACGATTATCAACGCCTGCGGCTATACGCAGTTTGAGCTGGACGAGGCGCGCTACCCCATCCGTGGATGGCAGGCAGCCTGGCTCAATTCGCAAACCATGCGCCGCGAGCTCAAGCGCCACGAGGCAATCGAGTCCTCAACCGCCAGAACCCCCTGGTAACCACCACAAAGGGGACAAGCACCTTTGTGGTGGTTCCGGACATCTCGACGCTACAGCGCGGCGATGACCTTATCGCCCATCTGGGTCGTGCCGAGGATCTTATCGGCAGGGGTACTGGCATCGGCAATGTCGCGGGTGCGCCAGCCTTCGTCAAGCACACGTGCCACGGCATTTTCGATCCAAGCAGCCTGCTCACCCATGTCGAGCGCGTACGTGAGCAGCATTGCCGCCGACAGGATCTGCGCGAGCGGGTTAGCGATACCGAGCCCCGCGATGTCGGGCGCGCTGCCGGCGCTCGGCTCAAACAGCGACACACCATCGCCCAGCGAAGCCGAGGCAAGCATGCCGAGCGATCCGGTAATCTGCGCCGCCTCGTCGGAGAGAATGTCGCCGAACATGTTCTCCGTAACTACGACGTCAAAGTCGGCCGGTCGGTTAATGAGCTGCATGGCGGCGTTGTCGACGAGCAGGTCCTCAAGCTCTACATCTGGATACTCCTCGTCATGCACGCGATGCACGACCTCACGCCACATGCGGCTCGTCTCCAATACATTGCGCTTATCCACGCTTGTCACCTTGCCGCGGCGCTTGCGAGCTGCCTCGAACGCCTGGCGGGCGATGCGCTCAACTTCGTACTCGCGGTACTCCATTACGTCAACCGCGCGCTGGCCAGCCACACCGTCGGTGCCCGCACCGCCCTCGTCATAAAAGCGCTCGTGCTTGCCAAAGTAAATGCCACCGGTAAGTTCGCGGACGAGTACCATGTCAACGCCCTTGATGACTTCGGGACGAAGCGTCGATGCGCTGGCAAGTGCGTCGTAGATTTTTACAGGGCGAAGGTTGGTATAGAGGCCGAGTTCTTTGCGGATACGCAGCAAGCCTTGCTCGGGGCGCGGGACCGCCGGATCGGTCGAATCCCACTTTGGGCCACCGACGGATGCCAACAGCACGGCGTCCGACGCCTTTGCCGCCGCAAGGGTTTCATCGGGCAGCGGATTGCCGCACGCATCGATCGCCGCGCCACCAATCAGGTGATCCTCAAAGGCAAACTCTACGCCAGCGCGCTTGCCCACGGCAGCCAGCACCTTCTTACCCTCGGCAATGACCTCGGGCCCAATGCCGTCACCAGGAAGACAGCAGATCTTATAGGTCTTCTTCACGTTGCAGCTCCAGCTCTCGCTACTCGGCCCGTTTGCAAACGGATTATCCAGCTTGACCGTCATAATCGCTTACGCCTCCTGAGCCTTTGCCGCGACAATCTTGGCACGCGTGCGCGCAACCAAACCGCCGGCCTCGATAATCTCGGCAATAAATGGCGGGAACGGCTCAGCTGTAAAAGTCTCGCCAGTACGCTCGTTGGTGATGACACCCGCATCGGTATCGACCTTCACGGTATCGCCGGCACAAATCGCATCGACAGCTTCGGGGCACTCCATAATGGGCAGGCCCACGTTAATGGCATTGCGATAGAAGATGCGTGCGAAGCTCTTGGCAATAACACACGACACCCCTGCAGCCTTAATGGCAACCGGGGCATGCTCACGCGAAGAACCGCAACCAAAGTTCTCCTCAGCCACAATGATGTCACCGGGCCTCACGGCAGAGGCAAACGCGGGATCAATATCCTCCATAGCATGCGCCGCCAAGTGCGCATGATCCGACGAGTTCAGATACCGAGCAGGAATAATCACGTCCGTATCAACATCACGACCATATCGAAAAACCGAACCTTCAAAGTTCATATCATTCTCCGTTCAAACATGGAATGCGGGGGATTTGATATTTACTTACTTACTCGGACAGTCCTGCTCGCACGGAGAGCACATTAAGTGCTCTCCGGCTCGTGCGGAACTCGACGCAAGCAAATATCAAATCCCTCGTTCGCGTTTCGGCTACAAAAAAGCTAATGGAAAGTTAGCGTTCGCCTTCGGCGAACAAAAAAAGTGCCAGGACTGTCCGCAGTAGCGAGCAAAGGTCGAAGGACCCCGTAGCCCCTACAGGTCAGACGGCAAGCATATGTGCCCCGCCACGGCAGAAGCAGCCGCCACGGCCGGCGAGGCCAGATAGACCTCGGACGTGGGGTCGCCCATACGGCCGACAAAGTTGCGGTTGGTCGTAGAAACGCAACGCTCCCCCGCCGCCAAGATGCCCATGTAGCCGCCCAGGCACGGACCGCACGTGGGCGTGGAGAACACACAGTTGGCATCTAGGAAAATGTCGGTCAATCCCTCCTTCATGCACTGGCGGAAGACCGCCTGGGTCGCCGGAATCACGATGCAACGCACCCCGTCGGCAACCTTATGGCCGCGCATGACTTCGGCCGCAGCACGCATATCCTCGATACGTCCGTTGGTGCACGAGCCGATGACCGCCTGGTCGATCATGATGTGACGGCTCTCGCTCACCGGATGGGTGTTGCTGGGCAGATGCGGCCACGATACACACGGCTTAATGTCGGCCGCGTCAATGGCAATAACCTGGGCATACTCGGCGTCTGGATCGGCGTGATACTCAACGTAATCACGTTCGCAGCGCCCCTTGAGCCAGGCGCGGGCAACATCATCGACCTCGATAATGCCCGCCTTGCCGCCCGCTTCGATCGCCATGTTCGAAATTGTCATGCGACCTTCCATCGACAGGCCCTCGATGGTGTTGCCGGCAAACTCCATGGCCTGGTACAGGGCACCGTCCACGCCGATCATGCCAATAATGTGCAGGATGATGTCCTTGGCGGTGGCACCGTCCTCAAGCTCGCCGTTAATCTCAAAGCGAATCGTCGGCGGAACCTTAAACCATGCGCGCCCCGTGGCAATGCCCACGCCGGCGTCTGTTGAGCCCACACCGGTCGAAAACGCACCCAAGGCGCCATACGTGCAGGTATGCGAGTCGGCACCGATAATCAGATCGCCCGGGACCACCACGCCGCGCTCGGGCAGCAGGGCATGCTCAATGCCCGCGCAGCCTTGCTCGTAATAGTGCGTCACATGCTGCTCGTGCGCAAAATCTCGCATCTTCTTTGTCTGCTCGGCGCTCTTAATGTCCTTGTTGGGCGCATAGTGATCGGGCACCAGGCAAACGCGGTCGCGATCGAACACCTCGGTGGCACCCAGCTCGCGAAAGACATCGATCGCGATAGGTGCGGTAATATCATTGGCGAGCACGATGTCCAGGTCGCATTCGACCAGCTGGCCCGGCTTTACCTCGTCCAGGCCTGCGTGTGCCGCCAAAATTTTCTCTGCTACGGTCATGGGACGTGCCATGTGATTCCCCTCTCAAGCGGGCTTTGCCCTGCCGAATATCGTTACTTGCCCGCCTTGGAACGGTTGGTCTGAATCATGCGGTTAATAGCGTTGATGTAAGCCTTGGCCGAGCTCACGATAATGTCGGTATCCGCGCCGCGGCCGGTGTAAATCTTTCCATCCTCGGCGGTGATGCGCACCGTCACCTCACCGATGGCGTCGATACCACGCGTAATGGCCTTAACGTTGAACTCCGTCAGCTCGCCATGGGCAGAGATGGCCTTGTCAACCGCCTTGTAGGCCGCATCAACCGGACCGGTACCCGTCGAGCAAACCACCCGTGTCGCGCCGTCCTCGTCCGTGATGGTCGCCGTGGCCGTAGGAATAAGCGGGTCGCCGCAGGAAACCTGGAGCGCGTCGAGGGTGTAGATCGCCTTGACCTCGCGCTGGCGCTCCTGAATCATCGACTCCAGGTCCTCGTCAAAGACCTCTTTCTTTTGATCTGCAATCTCCAAGAAGCGCTGATAGATCGACTCGAATTCCTCATCGCCAAACGTATAACCCAGCTCGGCGAGACGATGGCGCAGTGCCGCATGGCCCGAACGTGCCGAAAGGATAATCTCGGATCCCGCTGCACCCACGTCCTTGGGATCGATAATCTCGTAGGTGTCACGCGCCTTGAGCACGCCATCCTGGTGAATGCCCGAGCTGTGGGCAAACGCATTAGCACCCACAATGGACTTGTTGGGCTGCACGTTGATACCAGTGATTGAACTGACGAGCTTGGATGCGCGCGTGAGCTCGGTCGTTACGATATCGGTATGTGCATCCAGATCCTGCTCGTGCATCCTCATGGCCATGACGACCTCCTCGAGCGCCGTGTTGCCCGCGCGCTCGCCCAAGCCGTTGACGGTGCACTCGATCTGCGTCGCGCCATTGCGGACCGCCTCGAGTGCAAGGGCTGTGGCCATGCCCAGATCGTTATGCGTGTGGACCGAAATCGTAACGTCCTCGATTCCGGCCACGCGCTCGCGCAGATCGCGAATACGAGCACCAAACTCCCAAGGCATGTTATAGCCCGTGGTGTCCGGAATATTCACGACCGTAGCGCCGGCCTTGATCGCTGCCTCGATAATGCGGACCAGGAACTCCTGATCGGAGCGGCCCGCATCCTCGGCATAAAACTCGACATCGTCGACAAACTTACGAGCGTGCTTTACAGCGTGAACGGCACGCTCGATAGCCTCGTCTTCGGTCATATGGAGCTTGTCGCGCAAATGGCTGGGGCTCACACCCAGACCGGTATGGATACGGGGCCTCTGAGCCGTCTTGAGGGCTTCTGCGGCCACTTCGATATCCTTATCGACCGCACGGGTGAGACCGCATACCGTGCACCGGTCACCCGCGATCTTGCCAATCTCCTGTACGGAACGATAATCACCGGGGCTCGAAATAGGAAATCCCGCCTCGATCACATCGACATTCATACGTACCAGCTGGCGTGCAATAACGAGCTTTTCCTCGGTATTCATGCTGGCGCCGGGAGACTGCTCCCCGTCACGAAGCGTTGTGTCAAAGATTGCGATTTTGCGGCTCATGATTTCCTCCTGACAGGCTAAAGATACAGATGGCTTTCAGGAGAGATGGAGTGCCCCAAGATAGAATAATACCCGTGTCGCCCATCACGCCCAAAAGCGGCGGAAGATAGCGCACCCGGGTACAACTAATCGTTATAGCGAAATTACAACCCTAGCGCGCTATCTAATCTAGTAGCGCTAGGCCTAGGAGCTGCTGTTTGTTATAGAACATGTCTGGCTCCTTTCAGCCTCGGGTATTCACTACATTGGGCTAAAGTGTAACACAGGCAAAACGACGCGCAACGGGGATTTTGAACCAAAACCACCACAAAGGCGCCTATCTCCTTCGTGTTGGTTTTGGCCCGAAACAGCAAGGAACCCGGTCCTGCACAAGACAGAACCGGGTTCCTTTAGCAATGCTTGCTTTGCTCAGGCAGTAACTAGAAGTTACTCAGCCAGGAAGTCACGCTGGACAGCGGGATCGACCTTGACGCCAGGGCCCATGGTGGAAGACACAGAGATGGACTTGACGTACTTGCCCTTAGCAGAAGAGGGCTTGACGCGCAGGATCTCGGTGTACAGGGCAGCGTAGTTCTCAACGAGCTGCTGCTCAGAGAAGGACTTCTTGCCCAGGGGCACGTGGCAGATGCCATAACGGTCGGCGCGATACTCAACGCGGCCGGCCTTGAGCTCGGAGACCATCTTGGCGACGTCCATGGTCACGGTGCCGAGCTTGGGGTTCGGCATGAGGCCACGGGGACCAAGGATCTTACCGATGCGGCCAACCTTGGCCATCATGTTCGGCGTAGCGATAGCGGCGTCGAAGTTGATCTCGCCCTTCTGGATCTGGGCGACGAGCTCGTCGGAACCGATGATGTCGGCGCCGGCAGCCTCGGCCTCACGGGCCTTCTCGCCCTCGGCGAAGACGGCAACACGAACGGTCTTGCCGGTGCCGTGGGGCAGGGAGATGGAACCACGGATGTTCTGGTCAGCCTTACGAGTATCGATGCCCAGACGGAAGTGGGCCTCGACGGTCTCGTCGAACTTGGCGGTGTCGAGCTCCTTGATGAGCTTGGCAGCCTGAAGGGGGGTGTAGAGCGTGGCGCGGTCGACCTTCTCGGCAGCGGCGTTATAGCTCTTACCATGCTTAGCCATGTGCATTACCTCCTGTGGTTAAACGGGCGTGAGCCCTCCCACATCGTATCGTGTGCCCTATTGCACACATTTAACGGGCGTCCCGGTCGGAGCACCCGTCGTTACCTAGAAAAACGCTACTCAGCGATGGTGACGCCCATGGAACGGGCGGTACCGGCGATGATCTTCTTGGCGGCGTCAATGTCGTTGGCATTGAGGTCCGGCATCTTGATCTCGGCGATCTTGGTGAGCTGCTCCTGAGAGAGCTGGCCAACCTTGTCGGCCTGGGGCTTAGCGGAACCAGACTTGAGGTTCAGCTCCTTCTTGATGAGGTGAGCCGCCGGCGGAGTCTTGGTGATGAAGGAGAAGGACTTATCCTCGTAGACAGAGATCTCAACGGGGATAATGTCGCCCTTCTTGTCCTGCGTCTCGGCGTTAAAGGCCTGGCAGAACTGCATGATGTTCACGCCAGCAGCGCCCAGGGCGGGGCCGACGGGAGGAGCGGGGTTAGCGGCACCAGCAGGAATCTGGAGCTTAATGACGTTGGCAACCTTCTTCTCAGCCATGGTCATTCCTTTCGAATCACGAGTGTGAAGTACTTGCTATATCGTAAGCACGCACGTGTTAGAAGCACTCCTGAGATGAGCAGTCACAGAAGAAGCACGCTCGCGCGAACGGACGAAAACTTAAGCGATGACAGCGACCTGGTTAAAGTCAAGCTCGACCGGCGTCTCGCGGCCAAAGATCATCAGCGTGACCTTGAGCTTGCCTGCCTCGGCGTTAACCTCGGAGACCTTGCCATCAAAGTCGGTAAGCGGGCCATCGGTGACGCGGACGGACGTACCAACCTCAATATCAACCGACGTACGCTTGGGCGAATCGCCCTTACCGGGACGACGAGTCATCTTATTGTACTCGTCGCGGGAAAGCGGAGCGGGCTTGCCGTTGCCGCCCAGGAAACCGGTGACGCCGGGCGTGTTGCGAACACACGTCCATGCATCGTCATCCATCTCCATGCGAACCAGGACATAACCCGGGAAGATCTTAGAATCCTTGGTCTCGCGCTTGCCACCCTCTTTGATCTCGGTGACGCGCTCCATAGGAATCTCAATATCAAAGATACGATCCTGCATGCCCATGGTCTCGATGCGATGCTCGAGATCGGACTTAACGCGGTTCTCGTATCCAGAGTAAGTGTGGACGACGTACCAACGCTTAGACATGGTTTAGCCCCTCAATCCCGAGAACAGAGCAAGAGCCTCGCCAAAGCCAGCATCGAGCAGAGCGATGACGACGCCGACGACGATCAGAGAAGCGCAAACGACGACCGAGTAGTTCACGAGCTCCTTCTTATCGGGCCACGTGACACGCTTCATCTCGGACTTCACCGAAGCAAAATACTTCTTGGTGCGGGCGAAGAAACCGGGCTTCTCGTTCTTCTTGGACTTCGCAGCCTTCTCGCTCTTCTTGGCAACGGCCTTCTTGGCCTCAACCTTGGAGTTGGCGGCAGCTTTGTTGGCAGGCGCCTGCTGCTGTGCCTTCTTCTTGTTCTTCTTGTTGGCCATTTGGGTTACCTCCGCGCAATGCGCTTATACATGAGTAAACCGTAAGCCCCCAAATGGGAGCTTACGGAATAATGACTGGCACGCCAGGAAGGACTCGAACCCTCAACACTCGGTTTTGGAGACCGATGCTCTACCAATTGAACTACTGGCGTATGTTACTAGAGACTAGCGAGTCTCTTTGTGCAGCGTGTGGTGACGGCACCAGGGGCAATACTTCTTGATCTCCATACGATCAGGCATGTTCGCCTTGTTCTTAGTGGTCGTATAGTTGCGGCGCTTGCACTCAGTGCACGCAAGAGTAACTAGAGTACGCATGTATCCTGAACCTTTCATATCCGCCCCGTACGGGCACGAGTTGGTACTTTATCAGCTCTACGTAAGTGCTGTCAATGAAAACCTCGCATCAATTGGTTCTCGGTAGATCCATTCATATTTGGAACACATCAATGGAGCCAACGAGATCTAATCGATCCCTCACGCTCAACTTAAGAGCGAGCTAAGCGTAATCATCAGGCAAAAAGACCCACGTAGAAAAGAACCCGGCACCCATATAAGTGCCGGGTTCTCTAAGTCAGCTGTATCAGAGAGCTAATTTACTCAATGATCGTGGAGACGATGCCCGAACCGACGGTGTGGCCACCCTCGCGGATAGCGAAGCGCAGGCCCTCCTCCATAGCGATCGGGTGAATGAGGTCGCCCTCGATGGTGATGTGGTCACCAGGCATAGCCATCTCGGTGCCCTCGGGGAGCTTGACCGTACCGGTAACGTCGGTGGTACGGAAGTAGAACTGAGGACGATAACCATCGAAGAACGGGGTGTGACGGCCGCCCTCCTCCTTGGTCAGAACGTAGATCTCACCGGTGAACTTGGTGTGCGGGGTAACCGAACCGGGCTTGCAGAGAACCTGGCCGCGCTCGATGTCCTCGCGCTTGATGCCGCGGAGCAGCAGACCGACGTTGTCGCCAGCCTCGCAGAAGTCCATGGACTTACGGAACATCTCGATACCGGTAACGACGGTGTTCTGGGTATCCTTGATGCCGACGATCTCGACGGGCTCGTTGAGCTTGAGCTCACCGCGCTCGACACGGCCGGTAGCAACGGTACCACGGCCGGAGATGGTCATAACGTCCTCAACGGCCATCAGGAACGGGAGGTCGTTGTCACGAGCAGGCGTCGGGATGTACTCGTCGACGGCAGACATGAGCTCGCGAATGGCGTCCATCCACTTGGCGTCGCCCTCGAGAGCGCCCAGAGCGGAACCACGGATGACGGGGATGTCGTCGCCGGGGAACTCGTACTCGGAAAGGAGCTCACGGGTCTCCATCTCGACGAGGTCGATGAGCTCGTCATCGTCGACCATGTCGCACTTGTTCAGGAAGACGACGATGTAGGGAACGCCGACCTGACGGGCGAGCAGGATGTGCTCGCGGGTCTGAGCCATGGGGCCGTCGGTAGCGGCGATGACCAGGATAGCGCCGTCCATCTGAGCAGCACCGGAGATCATGTTCTTGACGTAGTCAGCGTGGCCCGGGCAGTCAACGTGGGCGTAGTGACGGGCAGCAGTCTCGTACTCGACGTGGGAGACGGAGATCGTAATGCCGCGCTCGCGCTCCTCGGGAGCCTTGTCGATGTTCTCGAACGCAGTGAAGTCAGCCTTGCAGCCCTCGGTCTCGGAGAGAACCTTGGTGATGGCAGCGGTCAGCGTGGTCTTGCCGTGGTCGACGTGACCGATGGTGCCGATGTTAACATGCGGCTTAGTGCGCTCAAACTTCTCTTTGGCCATAAAGCCCTCCTCTAAACAGGTCGTCCCCGGACGGGACTATGCCTTTATACCATAGTGGCCTCTCAACATACTATTGAGAAGCCACCGTGTTACCTATGGTAGCGGTGACTGGATTCGAACCAGTGACGCCACGGGTATGAACCGTGTGCTCTAACCAACTGAGCTACACCGCCGGATGGAGCCTGCAACCAGACTTGAACTGGTGACCTCTTCGTTACCAACGAAGTGCTCTACCGACTGAGCTATACAGGCACTTGACGGGTGGGAGCTATAGGATTCGAACCTATGTAGGCAGAGCCAACGGGTTTACAGCCCGTCCCCATTAACCACTCGGGCAAACTCCCAATCGTTCAAGTATCCGCAGGTTCTTTGGTCTTTTGGGCCTCCGCCCCCGCGAACGAAAAAGATAATACGATGCAACCTTGGGGGCTGTCAACGAAAACCTCTAAATACACGGTGCCGGGCGTATCTATATACCTTTGACCTGCGGTTTTGCTGAATTTAGATATGAAGGACGGCGGATTTGGCTGCGCTGGCGACATTTCCCGAGGGAACACTTTGGTGTGGTGGAGTACCCTTGCGGTATCGACTTTCGATACCGATCCTCGTGCGTCCGAATATCCTCGCTCAACCAGGATGACTGGGACCAGTCCGGCCTTTGTCTCGATCTGTAACATTTAGAGAACATTTTCTCCCCTATTTGTTACAGATCGAGATGTTTCCCTGGCGGTTTCCCATTTATCTAAATCTGTAACAACAAGAACGGTTTTCCTTCCCTAGTTGTTACAGATTGAGATGTTTCGCAGAGACCCCAGCTTACGTCTCATTCTGTAACAGTTAGAACGGTTTTCCTTCCCTAGTTGTTACAGATTGAGACACTTCTCAGCTCGCCCCCAGATTGTCTAAATCTGTAACAGCTGGGAGCTGAACGCTCGTCCTCGTGTTACAGATCGAGACAAACCTGAAGCTTGGTGGGAGTCAAACCCGCTTACATATCGACATAAATAGAAACGGACCCTGTCCCACAAGGAACAGAGCCCGAAACTCTCATGGAGCCAGTGACAGGAATCGAACCCGCAACCCACTGATTACAAATCAGTTGCGCTACCGTTGCGCCACACTGGCACACTTGGCGCTTTCGCGCGAAGCCAATTAAGAATAAAGGAATTGCGGACGGGGCGCAACAGGCCCTTTGATCGACCATATCTCAAAACTATTCGTCAGAACGAATAGTTTTATCTGTTCGCCAGAACCAAAAACTATTCGTTTTGGCGATGCCAAGCCGCAACCCATTGATTACAAACCAGTTGGTTGATCAATCGAGAAAGCAGCTCCCCATAGAAGGTTTACCTACCTCCCGCGCAGGGCCTTGAGCTTGGCCAGTGCCTCGGGGCTCAGGCGACTGCCCAGAGTCATCTTGATCTGCGGAGCCTCCTCGGCCTCGCGGACGTCGTTATCGATCTGTTTGATCTCGTCCACCAGCATGCGGCTCGAGATGCGCGTAACGCCCTTGCCCATGACGACGGCTTGAATTGTGCCGTCACTCGATACCACGGAGCACGCGCGGCCTTCCTCGCGCGCCTCGATGCAGAGCTTTTGTACCACGGTATCGGCCGATACACCCGTCGGCGAAAACTCGATGCGCACGCCGCGAGCCGGCAGGTTGGGGCGCTCGCTAGAGATATTGCCTGCACCGTCAAACACAATTACGGCCTCGTAGCGGCCCTGGGCAAAGGCGGCGACGTCGTTGATAAGGGCGGTGCGCGCCATATCGTGAACGTCGCTGGAATACGGATCGTCGGAATGGTCGTACACGAGCTTTTCGTAGCGCGGCGTGCAGTGGATCACGTTGTAGCCGTCGACCACCAGCAGCTCGGGCTTATTGGAGTGCACCGTGGAGACCGGGTCGGCGATAGCCTGCGCAAACGCATTGCCGCCCACGCCGTAGGTCGCGGCCGAGACAATCGGCTTGGCCGAGCCTTCGCCAAAGCGCTTGGCCTTAGACTTGGCGCGGTTCTTCTTGGACATGCGCTACTCCTCCCCCATGAGCTCGCCGGCGTTGCGACGTAGCCACTCAAAGCACAGCGCCGTCGTTGCCTGGGCAACGTTGAGGCTCTCGGTCATGCCACGCTGAGGAAGCTTGGTCAAAAAGTCGCATTTCTCGAGCACCAGGCGCGAGATACCGTCGCCCTCGGAGCCCATGACGAGCGCCACGCGGCCCTCGAAGGGAGCATCCCAGCAACTGCCCTCGGCGTGCTCGGAGGCACCGCCCACCCAAAAGCCAGCGGCCTTAAGATCGTCGAGTGCACGAGCGATATTGGGGACCTGTGCGATAGGCAGATGCATGACGGCGCCGGCTGAGGTCTTGTAGCTGCCCACGGTCACGCCGGCAGCGCGCTTGTTGGCAATAATGACGCCCGCCGCGCCCACGACCTCGGCGGAGCGCACGATAGCGCCAAAGTTACCGTCGTCGGTCACGTGGTCGAGCACCACGACAAGTGCCGGACCCTCGCCTGCACGGTCGAGGATATCGGTGACATCCGCATAAGGGAAGCTGCCCACCTCGAGCGCAATACCCTGGTGAGCGCCATGGCTCGACAGCGCATCGAGCTGCGCGCGCGGCACATACTTAATGCGGACACCCGCGGCGTTGAGGTCATCGACCAGACGAGACAAGGCGGCATCGCGCTCCCCGCCCTCGGCAATGAGCGCGCACTTGATGGGAAAACCGGTGCGCAGCGCCTCGACGGCAGCACGACGGCCTTCGATAAACTCGCCCTTGGGAGCCTGGACAGCGTCGCGGTTGCGATCGCGCTGCGGACGCGCAGCTTGGGTGCGATCGCGCTGGCCCTTGGAAGCGGCAGCACGGTCATTTCGGCGAATCGAACGCGAGCCAGAAGCGGCCTGCTTGCCGCCACGAGGCGCACGCTTGCGATTGTCGGCCATAGGACGGCCTCCTAAATACAACTATCAAACGAAACAAATAGACCGACCGCCCGAGGTGCGGCAGATTGCCTTGAAAGAGGAGGGCATAGACCTTGGGGCCATGCCCGACGATTGAAAGGCAAGGTGCCGTGGCTCGGGCGGTCGGGTGCTTGGGAAACCCGCGGGGATTAGAGGGATTTGATACGGGTGCCGGCGGCGGTATCTTCAATCGTCAGGCCCAAGTCCTTGAGTTGATCGCGGATGGCGTCTGCCAAGTCCCAGTTCTTGGCGGCACGGGCCTCGGCGCGAGCCTCGAGAATCTTGGCAGCGGCCTCGTCCACGTCGTCACCAGTGTAGGCGACCAAGCCGGCGGCAACGCCCAAAAGACCCAGCGGCAGCTCGACCTTGGGCTCGGGAAGCTCAACGCCAAACGTATCGAGCAGCTCGACCAGCGTATCGGCGGCAGCAAGAGCCGCGGCCTTGTCGGCAGCGTCGCCCGCCTGCTCCAGATACTGATTGCACTCGGTGACAAAACCAAAGACGGCGCCCATGGCACCGGCGGTGTTAAAGTCGTCGTCCATGCACTCCTTAAAGGTGGCACGGGTCTCGGCAGCCTTGGCGGCAAACGCCTCAGATGCTGCCTCATCGGCATCGGCCGTCGCATGGTTCGCGGCCCAGCGCAGGTTCTCGACCGTACCGGCGATACGCGTGAGCGAATTCTCGGCACCCTCCAGGCGCTCCCAGGAAAAGTCGAGCGGCGAGCGATAGCTCGTCTGCAGCATCAGCAGGCGCAGGGCGGCAGCGGAGTGCTGCTCGAGCACCTCGGCCAGCGTAAAGAAGTTACCAAGCGACTTGGACATCTTCTCGCCGTCGACCAGCAGCATGCCCGTGTGCATCCAGGTGTTGGAGAAGCCCTGGTGCCAGGCGCAGGCAGCCTGGGCGCACTCGTTCTCGTGATGCGGGAAGGCAAGGTCGGAGCCACCGCCGTGAATGTCGATCGGGGTACCCAGGTAGCGGTGCACCATGGCGGCGCACTCGGTGTGCCAGCCGGGACGGCCCTCGCCCCAGGGGCTCGGCCAGCTGGGCTCGCCGGGCTTGGCGGCCTTCCACAGGGCAAAGTCGAGCGGGTCGTTCTTGTCCTCGTTCTCCTCGATGCGCGCACCCACCATAAGGTCGTCGATGTTGCGGCCCGAGACCTGACCGTAGTTGGGATCGCTGCGCACGGAAAAGTACACGTCGCCGTTATCGGCGGCGTAAGCGTGGCCCTGCTCGATGAGCGCCTTGATCATGGCAATCATGGGGCCGATCTCCTTGGTGGCGCGGGGGCGCACATCGGGATCGAGCACGTTGGCAGCGCGCATGACGCCAATAAACTTATCCGAGAACTCCGTCGCGACCTCGGCGGCCGTACGGCCCTGCTCGTTAGCGCGCTTGATGATCTTGTCGTCGACATCGGTGAGGTTCTGGGCGAACGTGACCTCGTAGCCGCTCGCGATGAGCCAGCGTCGAATCACATCGAAGCTGATGAACGTGCGGGCGTTGCCGATGTGGATGTTGTCGTAAACCGTGGGGCCGCACACGTACATGCTGACCTTGCCGGGCTCGATGGGCTGGAACTCTTCCTTTTTATGGGTAGCGCTGTTGTAGATACGCATTCGTTACTCCTTAACGGTTTTCTGTAGCAGGCAGACGGCCCAGGCGCCAATTCCCTCGCCTTGACCTTCCCAACCGAGCTTTTCGGTCGTGGTGGCGGCGACGCCCACGTTTTCAACGTCAACGCCCAGGGCATGGGCCAAGTTGGCACGCATGGAATCGCGGTGCGGGGTGATCTTAGGCTGCTGGCAGGCAATGGTGCAGTCGGCATCGACAAACTCAAAGCCCAGCTCGCGCGCATAGTCCATTACGCGGGCAAGCAACACCATCGAGTCGGCACCCTCGTAGGCGGGGTCGGTGTCGGGGAACAGCTTGCCAATGTCTCCCCCGCGGCAGGCGCCCAGAATAGCGTCGGCCAGCGCGTGCGCGAGCACATCGGCATCCGAGTGGCCCAGCAGGCCGCGCTCGTAGGGAATGTCGACCCCGCCGATGATACATCGACGCCCCTCCACCAAACGGTGGACGTCGTAGCCGTGGCCAATGCGCAGGTTACTGAACATGGGGAAGGTCCTCTCTCTCGGCCATCCGCCCGAGCAAAATCGCGGTTACGGGACGCAAGTCCTCGGGCACCGTCACCTTAAGGTTGTCGCGCGGGCTCTGGACGCAGCGGACGCGCCCACCCATGCGCTCGACCAGTGACGAATCGTCCGTACCGATAAAGCCCTCGGCAATCGCCGCGGCATGGGCGCGTTTCATGGCGTCGACACTAAAGATCTGCGGCGTCTGCGCGGCCCAATAGAGTTCGCGTGGCGGCGTCTCGACGATGTTGTCCCCATCGACGATCTTGAGCGTGTCGATCGCGGGCTGGCCACACACGACACCGTCGAGCGAGCGGTCACTCACGAGCACGTCGATAGCGTGATCGATGGCCTCGGTAGTAATGAGCGGACGAGCGCCGTCGTGAATGGCGACGTATTCAAAGCCTGCCGGCACCGCATGCACGCCGGCACGAGTGGAGTCCTGGCGGGTATCGCCGGCATCGGCGAAGCTGATGGGCGTGTTATACGAATACGGGCTGATGGCCAGGCGGCGCATCTCGGCACGACGCTCGGCAGGGCAAACCACGACGATATGGCCGACCTTATCGCTACGGTCAAACGCGCGGATGGACCAGCTCATAAGCGGACGGCCCGCTACATTGACGAGCTGCTTGCCACCGGGATTACCAAAGCGCTGGCCGCTGCCACCGGCAACGACCACGGCGCATACGGGCGCCATTATGCGTTCCCCTGTTTGGTGCCCTTCATGCGGTACAGGGAGTCCGCAAGAATGGCAGGGTTGTTAACGCCAAAGTCGCCCAGGCGCTCCGGATCCTTGCTGATGTCGTCCATGAGCTCCTGCAGCGAGCCATACTCGTCGACGATCTTCTCGGCCACGCCGTCGCGCACGACGGACACGCGCGAAAGCGTGCGCAGGCCCAGCGGCGTCATGACGGAGTCCTCGTCCAGGTCGTCGTAACCCAGAACCGCCGCCACATGCTGCGGGTCAGACAAGTCCTTGGGCGTCATGCGGCTAAGCTCGGCACGGATCTTCTCGGCGTTTGCCTCGGAGGAATCGCTTGCGTAGTCGCGAATCATCAAGTCGTACTCGGTATCCATGCTGGAGCCGGCGAGCTGCTCGAGCTGCATCTGCACGAGCTTGCCCTGGTTGCCCAGCTTGACAATGCAATCCTTAAGCTCGGTCTTTGCCTGCTGCATAATCTCGAAACTCGAGAAAATGCCGGTGATGTCGGCGAGCGTGACGTAGTCGTCCAGCTCGAGGGCCGTCAGACGCAGCAGGGAGCGGTCGAGCGACTGACGGGTGGTCTGAAGCGTAGCGACGAGCTGGTTGACCGAGCTCATGATGGTGGTGACGGGCTGAATCTCATAGCTCTTGCCGTGCACATACACGTTGACGACGGCACGACGGGCCGAGACCGAGATCACGATGGCGTCGGTGAGCACCGACATGCGAGCGGCAGTACGGTGACGCATGCCCGTCTCGCTCGTGGCGAGCGAGGGGTCGGGATTGAGGTGGAAATTGGCGCGCAGGATCTGGGTAAGGTCGCCGTCGATGACGATGGCGCCGTCCATCTTGGAAAGCTCGAACAGGCGGTTCGAGGTAAACGAAATGTTGAGCGGGAAGCCGTCGTTACCGGCAGCGAGCACGTTTTCGGTGTCGCCGACGCAGATAAGGGCGCCCAGGTGACCGGCGATGATCATGTCAAGGGCGGTGCGGATCGGCTGGCCAGGTGCCGTCAGGCGGATGGCCTGTTCCATACGCTTTTGCAGCTCGTTCTTATCCAAGGCATCGCTCCCATCGTATACGCTCCATAAACGTCAATAAGTTTCTCACGGTTTGCCCCTGTGACGCCCGCAAATTCCGATGCTTACAGAATGAGCGAACACCGCTTAGGTAGCTCATTTGGGACGGGGCTCTTTTGGCTGCTCATGTGGTAGCATCGGGTCTCATATAAATGAGGGAGTGGTCGTGTAATCGGGTTCGCCCGCAGAGAGGGGGCCAGACTATGGGACTCGCAGAGCTCGTGTTGCTCGCCGTTGGCCTTTCGATGGACGCCTTTGCCGTTTCCATCTGCAAGGGTCTCGGCATGAAAAAGATCAACCTTAAAGTCGCCGTTGTGCTCGGCCTGTTCTTTGGCGGCTTTCAGGCCGGCATGCCCGTAATCGGTTGGGCACTCGGCAGCCAGTTCATGGGCATCATCGGTCCCATAGACCATTGGATCGCCTTTATCCTTTTGGCCTTTATCGGCGGCAAGATGCTGTGGGAAACCTTTACCGAAGACGAGGATGAGGACGAAGGCGACGGCAAGGATGCCGAAAAGATCGACCTGGGCGAATACCTAATCCTTGCCATCGCCACCTCGATTGACGCGCTCGCCGTGGGCATCTCGTTTGCCGCGCTCTCGGTCGATATCGTGCCCTCTGTATCACTTATCGGCGTCACAACGTTCATCTTCTCCGTCGCCGGCGTAGCGATCGGCCACACCTTTGGCGCGCGCTACGAAAAACCCGCCACCATCGTGGGTGGCGTCGTACTCGTCCTCATCGGGCTTAAGATCCTACTTGAGCACCTTGGGATCCTCGCACTGTAACGAATAACGGCCGCCCGGCATTACGCCAGGCGGCCGTTTTCATAGCCAGCCGTTTTAGAGCGGCTTAACCAAGGCGACCTTTACGCGGCAAGGCGCTTGAGGACGTCGATGAGCAGCTCGTAGAAGCGCTCGGCAGAAGCGAGCTCCATGCTCTCGTCCGGGGTGTGGACATCGGAGAGCGTCGGGCCCACGGCGATGGCGTCCAGGCCGTGCAGGGCCTCGGCAAACAGGCCGCACTCAAGGCCGGCGTGAATGGACTCGATGCGCAGCTCGGAGCCAAAGAGCTCGCAATAGCTCTCGATAAAGACGTCGCGGACCGGCGAATGCTCGGCATAGCTCCAGCCGGGATACTCGAACTCAAACTTGGCGTCGAAGCCCAGGACATCGGCCAGCGTCTGCAGGCGGTCCTTGAACTCGTTCTGCAGCGAGGTGATCGAGGAGCGCGGGGACAGCATGATCTTGACCTCGTCGTCAGAAGTGGCAACCACACCGATGTTGGAGGAAACCTCGACGGAGCCGTCGGTAGCGACGTTGCGACGGATCACGCCGTTGGGGGCAAGACGCAGGGCGCGGATGAGGGCAAGCGCGGACTTCTCGTCCATGGCCTCGACCTCGGCGTCGTCGGCAATCTCGACAGTGCAGGTAAAGCCGGGGTCGAAGACCTCGAGCTCGGCAGTGACGTCGGCGATAGTGCCCTTTGCGATCTGGGCCGCGGCCTCGGCGGCAGCGTGGTCGGCGTAGACCAGAACAGCCTTGCACTCACGGTTGATGGCGTTGTCCTTGGTGCCGCCGTTAAAGCTAACGATGGCGGGCTCGCCGGCAACCATCAGGCGGTCGATGATGCGGGCCATGATGAGGTTGCCGTTGCCGCGCTCCAGGTGGATATCGCTGCCGGAGTGACCGCCCAGCAGGCCGGAGATGTCGAACGTGAGGGTACTACCGGTCTTGTGCTCGCGCGCGATCGGGCAGGTGTAGGTAACGACGACGCCGCCGGCGCAGCTGACGGTGGCAACGCCCTCTTCCTCGGAGTCAAGGTTGATCATGGTGCGGGCGCTAATCTGGGACTTGTCGAGCGTCTCGGCGCCGACCAGGCCAGTCTCCTCGTCGGTGGTGAATACGCACTCGAGGGCGGGGTGAACGATCGAATCGTCATCGAGAACAGTGAGCATCAGAGCGACGGCGATACCGTTGTCGGCGCCCAGCGTGGTGCCGTTAGCGGTGAGAACGCCGTCCTTGACGAGCAGGTCGATACCATCGGTCGTAAAGTCGTGCTCAACGGAGCCCAGCTTGTCGCACACCATATCGATGTGGCCCTGCAGCATCACGGTCGGGGCATTCTCGGCACCGGCAGATGCGGGCTTGCGAATGATGACGTTGTAGACCTCGTCCTGGTACACATCGAGGCCGCGCTCCTTGGCAAACGCAACCAGGAAATCGCTGATACCCTTCTCGTTGCCAGACCCACGGGGAATCGCGCTGACCTCCTCAAAGAAATGGAACAGCTGGGCGGGCTCATAGCCGGTGATCTTGTAGTCCATGGTGCCTCCTTGGCGCAACTGGTTAGACAATAAGACATGCGCCTTGTATATTCCCAGACTTCGTTTGCATAAACCAGTCGAAAACGCCGAGCGCTCTCGCATCATCGGCTAACGGCGGAGAAACGCCACTTTATTAAGATAAAGCAGGTAGACGGACCGCGCCGAAGGGACGTTGGACCCTTCAACCAACCTCAACGCTTGATCAACGCTTATGCATACGCCGTTGGTATGTTTAATGAGCTTTACTTTGAACGAGGGGCCTTTCCAACAGAAAAAAGGGCGCTCCTTTGGAACGCCCTCGTGGACACAAGGTTTTGTTACGCCCTACAGCGCGCCGGAACCGGCTTGCATCATGCCGCCGGGGCCCGAGCTTACGCCACTGCTCACAGGCGCGGCGTTTCCGGTGTGCGGCGCTTCCGGAGCGGTATCGCCCCCAAGCGCACCTGCCGGACGCGGCGCTGGGATCTCGCCCGTACCGTGGCTAAAGACGAACTTGCCGTCGGCCACGTCGCACATGACGGTATCGCCGCTGCCCCACTCGCCGGCCAGCAGCTCCTCGGACAGCGGATCCTCGATGAGCTTTTGGATGGCGCGGCGCAGCGGACGTGCGCCGTTGGTGAGGTCGGTACCCTCGGCTACGATCTTGTCGTAGGCCGCATCGGTGAGTTTGATGTTCATGCCGTTGGCAATCAGGCGCTGGCGCAAGTCGTCCACCAGCAGGTGAGCGATCTTGGTCAGGTTCTCGCCCGAAAGCTTCTGAAACACCACGATGTCATCGATACGGTTGAGCAGCTCGGGGCGGAACAGGCGCTTGAGTTCGCCCATCGCACGGCCCTTAATCTCGCTCGAGGTAAGACCCTGCTCACCGGTGGTGCCAAAGCCAACGCTCGCATCCTGCGCAATCTCGCGGGCGCCCACGTTGGACGTCATGATGATCACGGTGTTGCGGAAATCGACCGTCTTGCCCTGGCTATCGGTCAGGCGACCCTCCTCAAGCACCTGCAGCAAGATGTTGAAGATATCGGGGTGCGCCTTCTCGATCTCGTCGAACAGCACGACCGAGTACGGGTGACGGCGAACGGCCTTGGTGAGCTGACCGCCCTCGTCGTGGCCCACGTAGCCCGGGGGGCTACCGATAAGCTTGGAGACCTCGAACTCGCTGCCAAACTCCGACATGTCGAAGCTGATGAGCGCGTCCTTGCTGCCAAAGAGATACTCGGCGAGCGTCTTGGCGAGCTCGGTCTTGCCTGTGCCGGTAGGACCCAAGAAGATAAAGCTGCCGCCGGGACGACGCGGGTCCTTGAGCGGCGAGCGGCTGCGGCGCACTGCCTTGGCCACGGCCTCGACAGCCTCATCCTGGCCGATAATGCGGGTCTTGAGCACGCTTTCGGTCTGCAACAGACGACGGCTTTCGCTCTCGGTGAGCGAAGACACCGGCACGCCCGAGGTCACGGACACGATGTCGGCAACCTGGGCGACATCGATGGTGAGCGGGCTGGCGTCGAGCTCGGCCGTCCAAGCTGCCTTGGCCTCGGCGAGCTCAATCTCGGCAGCCTTCTGCTGCTCGGTAATCTCGGCGGCCTTGTTCATGTCGTCGCCCTCGGTGGCCTCCTGCGCGGCAGCCTTGAGCTCCTCCACGCGATGCTCGGCCTCGCGCACCGGCTCAGGCGCACGGTTGGCGGCAATGCGGGCGCGGGCGCCGGCCTCGTCGATGAGGTCGATGGCCTTATCGGGCAGGAAGCGATCCTGGATGTAGCGGTTGGAGAGGTTCGCGGCGGCCTCGATGGCACCCTGCGTATAGCGCACGTGGTGGTGCTCCTCGTAGCGCGGCTTGAGCGCGGTCAGGATCTTGACCGTGTCCTCGACGCTTGGCTCCTCAACATCGATGGTCTGGAAGCGGCGCTCGAAGGCCGGGTCCTTGGTGAGGTACTTGCGGAACTCCTCGGCCGTGGTGGCACCGATGATCTGGAAAGCGCCGCGCGCGAGCACGGGCTTGAGCATGGAGCTTGCATCGATGGATCCCTCGGCAGAACCGGCACCGATGATGGTGTGCATCTCGTCGATAAACAGGATGACGTCGTCGGCTTCGGTTGCCTCCTGGATTACGTTCTTGAGACGCTCCTCAAACTCACCGCGATATTTGGCGCCCGCGACAAGACCCGGCAGGTCGAGCGTCCAGATGTTCTGGTTCATAAGGTTCTCGGGCACGTTGCCGGCAGCGATCTGCTGCGCCAGGCCCTCGACGATGGCCGTCTTGCCCACGCCGGGGTCACCCAAGATAAGCGGGTTGTTCTTGGTGCGGCGCGAAAGGATCTCCATCATGCGCTGGACTTCCTTTTCGCGACCGATCACCGGGTCGAGCTCGCCGTCGCGCGCCTTCTGCGTAAGGTTGGTGGCGAACTGCTTGAGCGTGTCGGTGCCGCTCCCCTTTTGCTGCGAGGCGTCCGAGCCGCTAAAGAACGGCAGGCCTGTACCGGGACGCCCGGCACCGGCACCGGCGAGCGGGCGCTTCTTGTCTTGATCCTTGGCGGTAAGCTTCTCGATGGCTTTTTTAATGGAAGCGGACGAAACACCCAGGCGCATGAGAATGTCCATGGCCATGCCGTTGCCCTCTTCGACGATACCGATGAGCAGGTGCTCGGTCGACACATAGGTCTGGTTGTTCTCGCGCGCCACGCGGAAGGAACGCTCCATCACGCTGATGACGAGCGGCGTAAAGGCGAGCTTAGCGGCCTCGGTCTCCTCGCTGGGCTCGGGAACGGTGGTCTGGACCTCCTTGAGCGTGTCCATGATGTCATCGTAGGAGATATCGAGTGAGCGCAGTGCCTCGGCGGCAATGCCCTCGTCCTCCTTGGCGAGCGCGAGCAGCAGATGCTCAGTACCCACCTTATTTGAGTGAAGATCGAGCGCCTCCTGCTTGGCCATGGACATGACCTTGCGCGCGCGATCGGTAAAACGGTCCAACATGCTAGTTCCTCTTAGACGAGCTAGTTTTTCAAGCGCAAAGCGCCACTCGTGGCGGCGCTTTGGTCTCTTTACCCATATGGAGTATATGTTAACCGCTGTGGCCTTTTCCGCGTGCAGCCATACGACAACGTCTACAAAAAAGGAATCGCCGGGTGCGGCGGGTGCTCTAGGTTAGAGGCTCTTGCCTAGCAGGCTGGCTCGGCGTCCATGCTCTCGGCATCGTCATCGTCGACATCGGCAACGGGAGCGCCCGGCATACGTACGAGCTCCATATGCTGCTCTTCAAAGACGGTTCCCATGGGGAAGGCGCGTCGGAAGATAAAGCGAGCAACCGGACCAGCCACCAGCAGGTTCCAGGGCAGGGCCATGATAAAGTTGCGCGGAATGTTGACGAGCCACATCATCGGCAGCACCTGCAGATTGGCAAGCGGGCCGCCGGGCATATGGAGCAGGCCTTCGCACGCGCCGTAGAGCGACATGATGATGACCATGGGAACGACCATGCAGGAGCTGACGGCGAGCGTCATGGCAAGCGGTGAGCTCTTACCCGGCGTGACCAGGAATTTAAAAGCGAAACCCTTGGCAAGGGGGCTGGCAACAAACCAGTCGCAGCACATGGCAAAGACATAGGCAACGGGGAAGCCGAGCCACGCGGCGGCAATGACCTCGCCGTTGATGGCCCCGTGCTGCAGGGCAACGTTGTAGATGCTCATCCAGAGCACCATGCAAAAGCACATGATAAAGGTGAACAGCAGGCTCTCTCGTTTGTTGATAGGCATAAAGGGCATGGTCCTTTCTGTGTTGCGTCGCGGCGCCGCCAACAAAAACGGGCGGGCGAGATGGAGTTACTGGGACTTCATCTCGCCCGCCCGTGGTACGTGCGTCTGCGACTACTTATGTGGTGGAACCACCCTAACACGAACGGCGCGCGCTTCGTAAGCGTTGAGTTTATGAAGATGCAGGGCACCGATAATCCCCCGACCTCATAAGTTGCAGTGGAATACGGACTGTTTTGACCCTTTAAGCAGCAATTCAGTCCCTATTTCTCCGCAACTCATTTGGTGCAAAGTAACCTGTCCCCCTTGTACCAATTAGCTGGTGTAGCGCCAGCGAGGGTCGGTGAGCGTACGCGCCACACCCAGCCCAACGGGCAGAAACGCTACGATGAGCACTGCGCGCACAAACCAGCCGAGCATATTGACTGTGTCGAAGGTGCACATGTAATACATAGAGCGATAGAGATACAGACCGGGCACCATAATGACAATCGAAGGCACCGTGAGGGCGATGCGCGGGTAGGTGAGCTTGACTTCGGCCAAGCTTGCCAGCAGACCCGATACCAGCGCGCCGATAAACGCTGCTGCCTCGGGAGGCATTCCCGTGCTGAGGCCCAGGAAGGGAATCATCGTCGGCGCATCGACAAGGGTCAGACGCAGGGTATTGGACACGGCGCCGATCAACCCAGCCGCCGCGGCCATCTTTACCGGGCTGTTGAACATCACCGAGAAGCCGAATACGCCAACGAAGCTCATCACCACGCGCAGGAGCGTAAGGGCATGCGGCGAAAGGCCCAATGGGGCAAAGTCGTCCGGCGCCAGTCCCACACACTCGGCAACCATCCAACCTACGAGGGTCGCCATCACAATAATCGACACAGCATACGAAAGACGCTCGATACCGCTTCGCATGTCGAGCTTAGCGATGTCGAGACCTGCCGTAATGAGCGGAAAGCCAGGAATCACAAAGAGCATGGCGCCGATATAGCCTTCTTGGTGCGACATTGCACCCGGAACAACCTGGGCGAGGCCGAGCAATGCCAGCAAATATGAGATACAGGCCAGTGCGACACCGAGCGTCAAAGCGCTGAACTGGCCAAGGCCTTGCTTGAGAATATGGGAGCGGGCAAAGTTGCCGACACCCGCGCCCACGAACGCGCATGCCATCTCAATGGGACCGCCACCAAGTAAAAAGACAAAGGCGCCACAGGCGCAGGCTGCCGCAAGGCCCTGTTGCCAGGGCGCGTAATCAGGTTTTGAACTCTCAACGGTCTTGAGCATCTCGTGATACTCGTGCACCGTAAAACGGCGGCCATATGTCTCGATTTCCTTTAGGAAGCTCTCCATCATCCAAATGCGATGGGTATTGACGCCCGTTGTGGGCAGGCTGACGACCTCGTTAAAGCAGTGGCCATCTTCGATGCAAGTACACTCAAACGACAGGAGACTTAAGTCAACATGGATGGTGACACCGAGTACGGCGGCGACTCGATTCATGGTATCGCGTACGCGCCAGGCACCCGTTCCACTCGCGAGCATAAGCATACCGGTGCGGCAGACGATGGATGATTTATCGGTGAGCGGCGCATCGACGGCAAATTCATCGCCTGCCGTCACGATCTGGTGCCAGTCAGTTTTCATATGGAGCGCGCCGGCACGAACGCCGTGGTGCATGGGGGCTCTCGAAAGCAGCGAGTTAAGGCGCGAAGACTGTGGGGACTCCGTTGATTCGTCCTCAACCTCATCAGTCTCTTCATCGACCAGATCAAAGGAATCAAGCGGCGCTGGCTCGCGACGGTCGATCAGCTCCTCGTCCTCATCATCAAAGTAATTGAACTGATCGAGCATGTCCTCTTCGATTGCGCGCTCGCTCGCATCGTCCATATAGGCGCTCCCTTCCTGCCGACTAACCCCCATCCTAGACAGCGACAGCTAAAGGAAACATAAAAGAGACAACTGTCATGCGAGACATGTGCACAATAGCCGTTGGGTAGTCGTTTAAGAACGTCCCCAACGACTACTCCGGCAACGCCGATGTTTTGGCAACGACAGCGAGCGACGTCCAGGGCGAACAAGTTGGCATGAAAAAGGCAAGGCATAGACCTTCTGGTCATGCCTTGCCTTTTGAATGACAAATTGTCGCCCTGGGCGGCGCGCAGCGTCGGCTGGTCCGCCGTTCGGTAGAACGGCGGAACCAATTAGTACATCTTTGCGCCGGCGGGAATGGAGGCGTCGAGCTGGATCAGGTTGAGGCGCTCCTCGCCCTCCTCCTCGTGGATGGCACTGATGAGCATGCCGCAGCTGGGGATGCCCATCATCTTGCGCGGAGGCAGGTTGGTGATGGCAAGCAGGGTCTTACCGACCAGGTCCTCGGGCTCATAGTATTCGTGGATGCCGGAGAGGATGGTGCGGTCGGCACCGGTACCGTCGTCGAGCGTAAAGTTCAGCAGCTTCTTGGACTTCTTGACGGCCTCGCATGCCTTGACCTTCACAGCGCGGAAATCGCTCTTGGAGAAGGTATCGAAGTCGACGAACTCCTCAAACAGCGGCTCAACGGCGATCTTGGAGTAATCGAGCGTGGGCTTAAGCGACTTAACGAACGGGCTCGCGGCGTTGCCGGCCTCGGCAGCCTTGGCGGCAGCGGCACCGGACTGGAAACCCTTCTCGGGCTTCATGTGCGGGAACAGCAGGACATCGCGGATGGAAGCCTGGTTGGTGAGCAGCATGACCACACGGTCGATACCGATGCCAATGCCGCCCGCGGGAGGCATACCGTACTCGAGGGCGCGCACGTAGTCCTCGTCATACTCCATGGCCTCATCGTCGCCGCCGGCCTTCTCGGCCATCTGGGCGGCAAAGCGCTCAGCCTGGTCGACCGGGTCGTTGAGCTCGGAGAATGCGTTGGCGTACTCGTGGCCGGCGATGACCAGCTCAAAGCGGTGGGTCAGACGCGGGTCGTCCTCAAAACGCTTGGCGAGCGGGCTGACCTCGATGGGGTAATCGCACACGAAGGTCGGGTTGACGATGGTGTCTTCGCCCAGCTCATCGTAAATCTCGGCGATGATCTTGCCGGCAGTCCACTCGGGCTTGATCTCCAGGCCCTTCTCGCGCGCGGCGGCAGCAAGCTCCTCGACAGGCGTGTCGATGGTGACCTTCTTGCCGAGCACGTCAGAGACAATATCAGTCATGGGGCGGCTTGCCCACTCACCGGAAAGATCGATGGTCTGGCCCTGGTACTCGATGACCTCGGGGTTGCCGATGGCCTTGTTGGCAGCCTTGATGACGCCCTGGGCGAGCGCCTTCATGCCCTCGAGATCGGAGAAGGCACGGTAGGCCTCCATCGTGGTGAACTCGGGGTTGTGGGTGAGGTCCATGCCCTCGTTACGGAAGATACGACCGATCTCGAAGACGCGCTCAAAGCCACCGACGATGCAGCGCTTGAGGTGCAGCTCGGTAGCAATGCGCAGGTAGCACTCCTGATCGAGAGCGTTAAAGTGCGTGATGAACGGCTTAGCCGTAGCGCCACCCTGAATGGTCTGCAGGATGGGGGTCTCGACCTCCATGTAGCCGTCGGACTCCATAAAGCGACGGAAGGTGGAGAGGATCTGCGAGCGCTTGCGGAAGGTCTCGCGGACATCGTCGTTGGCGATCAGGTCGACATAGCGCTGACGATAGCGGGTCTCCTTGTCGGAGAGACCGTGGAACTTCTCGGGCAGCGGGCGAACGGCCTTGGAGAGCAGGGTCGCGCTCTTAGGGGCGACGGAGAGCTGGCCGCGCTGAGTACGCACAACCACACCGGTCACACCCAGGATATCGCCAAGGTCGAGGGCCTTGAGCGTATTCCAGGCTGCCTCATCCATGTCGTTGATGCGGCAGAACAGCTGAATCTCGGCGGTTGCGTCGCGCACGACGATGAACATGATCTTGCCCTGACCACGCTTGGCGACCACGCGGCCGCCGATCTTCACGACGTCCTCGGTGTCTTCGCCATCGGCAAGATCGGCATACTTAGCCTCGATGTCGGCAACGTAGTCCTCGATCTCGGAGTGCTCGGGATAGGGGTTCTGGCCCGCCTCGAACAGGGCGGCGCGCTTGGCCAGGCGCGTGGCGCGCTCGTCGTTGAGCGTCGATGCCTGCTCGGCGGCGTTCTGGTTCTCTGCCATAAGTTAGCTCCTCAAACTAAAACGCTCCCCAGGATTCGGTCCCAGGGAGCGAAAACATACCTTTACGCGGGACCGTGGTCTAGCGTGCGATCTTGGCGATGGTGTAGACGCGAGTCTTGCCGGAAGGCGTAACGACCTCGACGGAGTCGCCCTCGCCGTGGCCGATGATGGCGTGGCCGACCGGGGACTCGTTGGAGATCTTGTGCTCGAGCGAGTTGGTCTCGGTGGTACCGACGAGCGTGACTTCCATGACCTCACCGTTGGGATCAATCAGCGAAACGGTGGAACCGATGGAGACGGTCAGATCGCCCGTGGTGGCAGCAACCTGAGCGTTGGCGAGAATAGCCTGAATCTCGGCAATGCGAGCAGCATTCTGAGCCTGCTTGTCCTTGGCGGCATCGTACTCGGAGTTCTCCGAAAGGTCGCCAAACGCGCGGGCTTCCTTGATGTCCTCGACGATCTCCTTGGCGTAATCGCCCTCACGCCAAGCGAGCTCCTCGACGAGCTTCTGGCGGCCCTCAGCGGTCAGTACGATCTGGCTTGCGTCCATACGGATATCTCCCCAACTATGATGTAACAATCAACTGTCAACATAACGAAAAAGACCGGCTAGCCTGCGGGCAAGCCGGTCAGGTGCTCACCCCAAAGGGATGGGACTACTCTGCGTCCGCGTCGCCGTCCTCTGCCTTCTTTTTCTTGGCGGCGGCGAGCTGGGCCTCGAGCTCTGCGATCTTCTTGTCCTCCTCGGACTCCTCGACCACAACGTCCTCGGCCTGCTTGGTCTCGTCCTTATCGTCGCCCTCCATACCCTCGCGGATATTCTTGACGGTAGAGCCGAGGGACTTGCCGAGCTTCGGCAGGTTCTTGGGCCCGAAGATAATCAGGACAACGACGAGAATAATGATGAGCTCAGGAGCCCTCAGTCCAAACATGTAGACCTCCACAAAACAGCGAGACAAGCTCGAATGAGTATACCGCGGGTATCGCGGTATCACAACAATAGCTAAAAAAAGGGACCGCAAGAAGCGGTCCCTTCTCATGCTCTGGTCGGGTTGACTGGATTTGAACCAGCGACCCCTGCGTCCCGAACGCAGTGCTCTACCAAACTGAGCCACAACCCGTTAGCTCGACTATAGTAACAAAGTTTTTCGCCGCGTGCTAGAGAAATTTTTATTTCTTTGGCGCGTCGATTTGTACCGTGTTGGGAATAAGCTCAGTCGCGCAGGACCACCAGCCATTTTGCTGGGCGGCGTCGGCAAGCCTTTCGGCCGTGGCGGCGGTGTCGCAAATGGCAAACGAGCAGGCACCCGACCCGCACACGTCCACGGCAACGATTCCCTCCTGTTCGCTCAGCCAGTCGAGAACCGCCTGGATCTGCGGCTCCATCAAAGCAGAAATGATGCCCAAGTTGTTATGGATGAGCGAATACGCCATCTTCGCATCACTCACGCGAAGAGCCAATGCAATGGCACCGGGCGCAGTCGCGGGCACCGGGGCCTCGTCAAAACGTCGATAGGCCTCAATTGTCGAAACGCGCGCCTCCCGCGGCTTGACCAGCACAACGGGCGTCACAGGAAGCGCGGGGTACTCAGTTGCCAGAACGTCTCCCCCACCCACGTAGAATGCGGGGCTCGTATGCAAAAAGAACGGCACGTCGGCGCCGATGCCACGCGCAATCTCGTCCAGCGCAGGATCAGTGCGGTCGATGCCCCACAGCTCAGCCAGGGCAACGATAACCGCCGCGGCATCCGTCGAGGGGCCGCCCAGGCCGGCGCACAGCGGGATGCGCTTCTCAATCGTCACGCACACGTTTGCCTCGCGCCCGAAATGATCAGCCATGGCGACGGCGGCGCGGTAGGCAGTATTCTTTTGCATGGGAAAATCTGATGCCGGAACCGTCTGGACGGTCAACGCCTGCGCCGGCGTGACCGTCACGGTATCGGCTAGGCCGACAGCTGCCATCAGGGAATCGACGTTGTGGTAGCCGCGGGTATCGCGCTCGGTATGAACCCCCAGGTAGAGGTTAATCTTTGCCGGCGCAGTAAGGATGAGGGACCGATCGGTCACCGTTAATGCTCCTCGAGCTGGTTGCCGAGCGGAGTAAAGATGTGCTCGCCGCTCTCGGGGTCGAACAGTTCAACCTGACCGGTAAGGACGTCGATGTACTGGTAGGACTGACGCGACTTGCGGCCGCGGCGCTCGTCAACCTCGACGATAAAAACAGCCGGGTGGACGCTCTTGATGGTACCCATGCGCTCGACAACGCGGGTACGGCCCATGTTGGCCTTCACCTTGACGCGATCGCCCACCATATCGGTCAGCTTCTCGTGGATGTCGTCGACGTAATTGACTTCCATCTCTTCCATGAACAGGGCCTCCAGAAGGTGCAATTCAAAAAGGGGATAATACCCCTAAGATAGACAAAACTCTAATACTATAGCACCCTGTTACAATCCCACGCAAGTAGCTAATTAGGCTACTTACAGATTGTCGGTATCGAGGACAATGGTGAACGGGCCGTCGTTGACCAGGTCGACTTTCATGTCGGCGCCAAAGATGCCGTGCGCCACGTGGTCGACGTCCTGGGCGACGAGCGTCAGAAAGTACTCATAAAGCTCGTTGGCGACATCGGGCGCGCCAGCATCCGTAAACGACGGACGACGGCCGTGGCGGCAATCGGCAAACAGCGTAAACTGCGACACCACGAGCACCTCGCCGTCGACATCGGCAAGCGCCAAGTTAGTCTTGCCGTTCTCGTCCTCGTTGATACGCAGCCCGCGGAGCTTGCCCCATAGTTTATCGGCCTCGGCACGCGTATCGCCATGGCCCACACCCAGCAATACCAGATAGCCGCGCCCAATGCGGCCCACGCACTCGCCGTCGACCGTCACACCGGCGTTGAGCACGCGCTGCACCACCGCACGCACGGCCTACTCCTCGCCCGTGAGTTTGGCGGACAGGTGCTCGAGTGCATGGAAACGATGGCTGATGGCGTTCTTCTCGTCCGCTGTGAGCTCGGCCATAGTTTTGCCCGGCGTATCGACCGGCAGGAACAGCGGGTCGTAGCCAAAGCCGTGGTCGCCGCGGCCCTCGTGTGCGATAACGCCCTCGCAGGCACCCTCGCCATAGGTGACCAGGCCGTCTTGGTCGATGAGCGCAACGACGCTCATAAAGCGTGCGGTGCGATCCTCGTCTGCCACGCCTTCCAGATTAACGAGAAGTTTGGCATTGTTGGCGGCATCATCGCCGTGTACGCCCGCATAACGCGCGCTATACACACCCGGCTCACCGTCCAGCGCGTCGACGACCAAGCCGGAATCGTCGGCGATGGCCATAAGGCCCGTCTCCTCGACCGCAGCCTGCGCCTTGATGATGGCGTTCTCCAAAAACGTCGTGCCGTTTTCCTCGGGGTCCTCAAAATCGCCCAGCTGGCCGAGCGCCACAAAGCGCACCTCGGGCATGACCTTGCCCAAAATGGCCTCGATCTCGGTGAGCTTATGGGCGTTACCCGTGGCCACAACAATGGTCGCCGCCGGGTCGAGGGTGTCGATATCAATCTTCTCAAGTGCCATAGATGGCCTCCTTGTCTCTTATAGCAATGCCGTGTAGAGGACGACGAGGGCCTCGGCCTCTCCCCTCTCAATCAACGGCAGTCTTATACTTCGGCGTTTTCGCAGATTAAACCTGCCAAAATCAACATCCCCTTTTGGCAGGTTAGGCGAGGGCTTGACGCTGAAGCTCGATGAGCTCGGCGATGCCCTTGTCGCCCAGATCGAGCAGGGCGTTGAGACGCTTGCGGTCAAAGGGCGCCTGCTCGCCGGTACCCTGGAGCTCGATCATCTCGCCGGAGTCGGTGGCGACGAGGTTCATGTCGACCTCGGCGTGGCTGTCCTCGGAATAATCCAAGTCGAGCAGGGTGTTGCCGTCGACGACGCCCATGGAAATAGCGGCAACCTGACCGGTAAGCGGAATGCGCTCGAGCTTGCCCGCCTCGACCCACATGGCAAGGGCGTCGTGCAGCGCCACCCAGGCGCCGGTGATGCTCGCCGTACGCGTGCCGCCATCGGCCTGGATCACATCGCAGTCAACGGTAACGGTGTACTCGCCGAGCGCCTTCATATTGACGACGGTGCGCAGGCTGCGGCCGATCAAGCGCTCGATCTCCATGGAACGGCCCTTGCGGTTGGCATGTTCGCGCTTGCAGCGCTTGCCGGTCGACGCCGGCAGCATCGCATATTCCGCCGTTACCCAACCGGCCTTAGCGCCCTTGCGCCAGCCCGGAACGCCCTCCTCGATGGTGGCGGCGCACAGCACGCGCGTGTCGCCAAACTCTGCCAGGCACGAGCCGTGGGCGTGCTTCATGACGCCGCGGGTGAGCTTAACGGGACGCAGCTCATTTGCGGCGCGGCCGTTGGCGCGGTTGACCTGCATATATTCCATGGAACTATCCTTTCGGCAAAAGATGTGGCGAAGACTCCGGCGACATTGCGTGCCTAACCGAGTTCGTCGATATCGACATGCTCGATGCTTTTGAGCGGCTGGCCAAAGATAAAGCTGCCCGCCACCGCAAACTCGGCAATGTTGTCGGACGTGGTGGCAAAGCGATGCTGCGGCTCGGCGGTGTTGCCCGCCAGCTGCTCACGGCGCGTGAGGATATCGGTCAGCTCGCGGGTGGTCTCCTCGGCGGAGCTCACCACGCGCACCCCGGGCCCCAACGCATGACGGATGGGGCCCACCAGCAACGGAAAGTGCGTACAGCCGAGCACCACGGTATCGATGCCACGATCGTGCAGTGGCTCGACTGTGGCGTTGACCAGCGCGCGAACGGCTGGCGTATCAAAAATATCCTCGTTCTCGAGCCATTGCTCCTGCAGATGCGCGCCCGAGGCGAGCTCGTGCTCGACAACCTCGACAAAGCTCGAGGCAGGGCAGCCATACACGTCCACGCCGGCATCCAAGTCCTGGATGGCGCGCGTGTAGGCGCCCGAGCGGATGGTGAGGTTGGTGGCGAGCACGCCCACACGGCGCGTGCGGGTGCTGTTGATGGCGGCACGCGCGCCCGGCGCGATTACGCCAATCACGGGGACATCGAGCACCTGCTGAGCCAGGCGAAGCGCCGCTGCCGTCGCCGTATTGCAGGCGATGACCATGATCTTGACGTCGTGTCTCGAAAGCCAGCGCCCTGCCTGTAGCGCAAACGAGCGCACCTCGTCCTCGGTGCGGGTGCCGTAAGGGCAGCGCTTGGTATCGCCAAAGTAGTAGACGGACTCGTGCGGAAGCGCCGTCGCAATCGCGCGCGCAACCGTCAAGCCGCCCAGGCCCGAGTCGAACACGCCGATGGGGCGCGTATCACCGGCCAGATTCTCGATATCGGACATTACCTCACCAGATTCTCTCTCGAAAAGATATGGCCAAGCGTAACGGCACTGCGCTATGAACGGGCCGCGACGAGCAGCTCCGCCGTCGCCGCCCAGCCGTCAACGATCCTGCCACGCGTGACAAAGGCGTTATCGCAGGACGCAAGAAACTCGGACGCGCCGGCGCTGGTCAGACCGTTCTCGACCAGGCAGAACGTGCCCACGTGGTCGGCCATGTAGAAATCAGACTCGGAATCGCCGAGTGCCAGCGTCTCGTCGCGCTCGATGCCCAGATGCTCGCAGAAACGCGCGACCGCCACGCCCTTGTCGAGACCCGACGGATTGATGTTAAAGGCACGACCGTCCTCGACGCGATCGAGCTCGAGGGTCGTCGGCTTGGACAGATGAGTCAAGTGGCCGTTGCAGGCCCAGACCAGACCGCAGCCGGCCTCGTCGAGGATGGCCTGCGCCTCGTCATCGGGAATATCGCCGCGCATGCCGACGGTGACCTCGCGGTACTTATAGCCAGTCGACATGTCGTTGTGGTACTCGATCTTGTGCGGCCAGCGAGCGAGAATCTTCTCGCACACGCCGGTCTGCTCAATCACCTGGTGCGGCGTAAGGCCGCAGGCGGGGTCGTAAGGCATGTCGCCGGTCAGATACTCCCAGTCGTTGGCCTTGAGGTCGTACATGACCAGGCCACCCATCTCGCCAATGTAGGAGTTGAGGCCGAGCACGCGGGCATCTTCGTGGATCATGGTGCGGTTGCGACCCGAGGTGGGAATTACCTGGATGCCAGCGCGGGCAAGCGCCACGACGGCCTCGACGAGCTTGGTCGAGGGATTGCCGTCGTTGTCGCGCAGCACGCACGAGCCGGGCGCGAGCATCGTGGCGTCCAGATCGGTAAAGACGTACTTGACCTTGGCAAGGCGCTCGCGCATCTCGCCCGAAAGCTCGGCAACGGTCGGCAGGGTGTTGTGGGACATGGTCACTCCGTTTACGTAGAAGGGTTTGGACTTGGACGGCATGTTTTGATTGAGGGAACACGCTTATGGCGACAGCGCACTCAGGGCGCCGCCGCCATCATGGTTCATTAGTCAAACTGGGTAACATCGATCAGGCGATTGGCCAACGAAAGGTCGCTCTCGATGGGCACGAACTCGTCGCCCACGTGCATGAGCTCCTCGTCACCCTTTGCCAGCAGCAAGACAATGGTGGGAGCATCGGGGTTGACGTACTCCTCGCGCGCCGCCTTGAACGCCGCATGCACAGCGGCTTCGCGATCGAGGATGATCTTGTTCGGCGTATCGTCGGGAACATGTTCGGCAAGCTCGCGACAGACCTTCATCGGGTCCTCGTGAGCCGGGTCCTCGTTGGCAAAGATCATCAGGTCGGAATATGGTGCGGCCTCGCGCGGAAGCTGCTCGCGGCGCTCCTGCGCCTTGCCGCCGGCAGCGCCAAACACCGCAATGACTGGACTAGCGGGAAACGCGCGCTTGACCGACGAGAAAAGCGAACGGAACGAAAGCTGGTTATGCGCATAGTCAACGACACAGATCACGCGGCCGTCCTTCGACTCCACGACCTCCATACGGCCCGGCACACGCAGTTTGGAGAGGCCCTTCTTGATGGCCTCGATACCGATGCCGATCTCGCGCGCGGCGGCGATAGCGACCAGCGCGTTCTCCACGTTAAAGTCTCCCGCGATACCCAGCAGGATCTTCTCCCCCGCCTCGGACTCGTCGGCACACAGGCCATGCAAGTTGAACTCGATGCTAAAGCCGACCATGCGCACGTCGCTCGCCCACAGGCTTGCCTCGGGATGCTCGACACCAACGGTCACCAAGCGCTCGGCCGTCGACGCTGCCTCCAGCACACGGTCGACCTCTTCGGTGCCCAGATTCACCACGGCGGTCTTTGCCTGGTCAAAGATCCTGAGTTTGCTCTCAAAATAATCCTCAAACGTGGGGTGTTCAATCAGCGAGATGTGGTCGCGGCCGATGTTGAGGAAGCACGCCACGTCAAACGGCAGATTCTCGACACGTTGGTACTTGAGCGCCTGGCTCGAGACCTCCATGACCATGGACTGGCGACCGGACGTGCGGCAGTTGGCGATATGGCGCCAAACCTCGGGGGCCTCGGGCGTGGTGTTGGTGCTCTCGTAGCACTCGATACCATCGTCGGTACTCACCGAGCCGATCATGCCGCAGGACTCGCCCGCCGCCTTGATGATGGACTGGAGCATAAAAGCGGCCGTGGTCTTTCCCTTGGTGCCGGTGATGCCCACGATCTTGACGTCGTGGTCAGGACGGTCGTAGACCTCCGGCGGCAACAGGGCCATGGCCGTGCGAACACTATCAACAACCAGCATCGCAGCACCGCTCTCCTGCGCCAGCGGCTCCAGAGACTCGACCAGCGACTCCTCGCACACAAATGCGACGGCGCCCGCATCGAGCGCCATGCTCAAAAACGCGGGCTTAAAGGCAGCACCTTTGCAAAAGAATACGTCACCTGCCGAGACCACGCGCGAATCAAACGAGCAGCCGGTCACGGCACGCTCGTCAACCTGCTCTGATGCGCGCAGCTCGCCGCACACGTCGAGAAGCTTGGCAAGCGTATCGACCGTGGTCACGGTCGCGGAATCCGAATGGTGCATCTTTCACCTTTCTCAGCCATTTGGCAGGGACGGTTTTTATAGTAACTGAAACGCACCCATGCAAAAACGGCTCCCGGAGGAGCCGTTACGCGCAGGCGTTCGTAAGCCGAGGCTAGGCAGCCTGAACAGAAGGCTGGCCCTCGTCGATAAAGAAGCGCTTGTACCACACTAGGAACACGAGCGGCGTATAGATCTTGCGCTGGAAATCGCCCTTGCCCGCAAAGTGCAGATCGAGCAGGTGCATGAGCTCGTCGGTATTGAAGAACTCGCTTGCCCACGGCGCGGTGAAGTACTCCTTGACATAGTCGTACCACTTTTGCTCGCGCAGCCAGTAGACAATCGGCACCGGGAAGCCCACCTTGGGACGGGTGGCCCACTCATCGGGCAGCGACTTGTTGGCAGCGTGGCGGAGTACCTGTTTGTTGCCGTTCTCGTTGATGCGGTAGCGGTCGGGAATGTGCTCGGCGAACTCCATGACTTTGCGGTCCAGGAAGGGCACGCGCAGCTCCAGTGAGTGTGCCATGCACATCTTGTCGGCCTTGAGCAGAATGTCGCCCGGGAGCCACATGTTCATGTCCAGGTACTGCTTCTTGACCAGCTCGGGCTGACCCTTCACGCGCGCATAGATGGGAGCGGCAAGCTCGAAGGCGCCATCGCCGGTGTTGTACTCGGGCTTGAGCACGCCGTCGACCTCGCGCTCCGGCCATACCAGAGCCTGTCCCAGGAACGACTTCTCAGGGATCTCGGCACCCTTGACCAGGAAGTTATGTCCCTTGAAGTACGGCATATGCAGCGCCAGGTTACCGAGCGCGCGACGGATGGGCAGCGGCACCATCTTTTTGTACTTGCGGACCGGGACCGTGTCCTCGTAGTAGGCGTAGCCGCCAAAGAGTTCGTCGGCGCCTTCGCCCGAAAGCACTACGGTGACGTCCTTGCGGGCCATCTCGGCCAAGAACCACAGCGGCACAGAAGACAGGTTGGACTGCGGCTCGTCCATGTGATACTGGATATCCTCGAGCGCACCGAAGAACTCGTCGGCGGTAATCATCTTGCGGACGTTCTCGACGCCGAGCTTATCGGAAAGCTCCTTGGCGTAGTTGGTCTCGTTGAAGTTCTTGTAGTCAAAGCCCACCGAGAAGGTCTTGTCGGGCATGAGGCAAGCAGCAATATAGCTGGAGTCGACGCCGCCGGAGAGGAACGACGCGACCTTGACGTCGGCGATGCGATGGGCCTCGACACTCTCGTGCACGACCTCGTCCAGCTCATCGACATACTCTTCGAACGGCTTCTCGACGGCAGAGTAATCGCAATCCCAGTAGCGCTCGATGTTCATCTTGCCGGTCGGGATATCGACGGTAAAGTAGTGCGCCGGCGGCAGCTTGTAGACACCCTCGAAGAAGGTCTCCTCGGTTGCCGAATACTGCAGCGTCATGTACGGACGCAGAGCCTTTTTGTTGACCGCCTTGTGGAAGTGCGGGTAGTCCAGGAAGCTCTTGATCTCGGAACCAAAGAGCACGCCCGGAGCGCCGTCGCCCGCATCGGCCATGGGATAGTAGTAAAGCGGCTTGATGCCAAAGATGTCGCGGGCGCCAAAAAGCTTGTTCTTCTTTTTGTCCCAGATGACGAAGGCGTACATACCGCGCAGGCGATCGAGGACGGCCTCGCCCCACTCCTCGTAGCCGTGCAGGAGGCTCTCGGTGTCGGCGCCGCAGTGGAACTTGTAGCCCTTGGCCTCGAGCTCGGAACGGAGTTCTTGGAAGTTGTAGATCTCGCCGTTGAAGACAATGACGACGCTACCGTCCTCGTTGGCCATGGGTTGGGCGCCAGCCTCGGTCAGGTCAAGGATCGACAAGCGGCGGAAGCCGAGGGCAACGCGGCCGTCGATAAACTGACCGCCCATGTCGGGACCGCGATGGACGATGCGGTCCATCATCTTGGTGAGCACCTCGGATTGGTTATCCGTCCCACCGACAAAACCGACAAAACCGCACATATACTATCCCCTCTGCTGTTGCTGGGCATCAAATCGAATCAGTAGCTTTTAAGTATACCCGAGGGCGTAAAGAGGGGCGGAATGTTCAGGCAATCTCAACTGAATCAGCTCCGCTGTGACACGCGCCGGTTACCTTTAATGGATATGAGGTGAATGGGGCGATTGTTTTGCTATACTCTCTCCGCACGGGCGATTGGCGCAACGGTTAGCGCAGGTGCTTTACACGCACAAGGCTGGGGGTTCGAATCCCTCATCGCCCACCACTGATTTGATAGGCTCCCAGCAATGGGGGCCTTTCTTTTTTGGACCCATCGCAGAGGGATTCGAACCCGACAGGGTGCGAAGCTGAGGAAACGCGAAGCGTTTTCCAGCGCAGCACGCGAGGAGCGGAGCGACGAAGCGGATGCGGGCGGCGCCAGCCGCACGCGGACATCCCTCATCGCCCACCATTGAATTGTTAGGCCTCCGGTGTTGGAGGCCTTTCTTTTTTGTGCCCGGCGCATGGGATTCGAACCCTAAGGACCCCTTATTTCAAGGTCCGTGGTCAAAAATGGCAAAAATGAGTACTGCTACTTTGCTTGCAACATATAAACAGATAGTGTTTGCTTAGGTTACGCAACATATGTCCATTATAAGGACTAACAGTCAGATCAAAATCGTGTATTCATCGCCATTTCGACTTGCCATCTGGCCTTATTAGTCCAAAATTGCTGCTACCAAATCGGTAACAGTACTCATATTTGATGTTTTTTGACCAGCAGGTCTCCCTGCCTTAGCAAATCTAAGGCAAAACGGGCTCCAGACCGCTGAATCATGCCGCATAGGGCACGTCCGCAGTCCGGAATCCGGTCCAAATTGAGTTATTGCGCCGCGTTAGCCCAAGACACCCGACAGAATCTCGATCAGACTGTCTACGTCAGCTTCCTCGCAGACGAGAGGCGGCAAGAAACGCAGCGTATGGGCACCCGTAGCGTTGATCACGGCACCAGCCCCCAATGCATGGGCCACAACGTCGTGAGCATCACCCGCAGTATCGTCCAGATCGCAGCCGAGCATCAAGCCACGGCCACGAACCTCTACCACATGCGGAAGCTTAGCCAGCGCCTGCTCCATATAGGCACCCACCTTGGCGGCATGGTCTGCGTAGTCACCGCGCACAAGCGCGGAGAGCGTCGCGGCACACGCCGCGATGGCCAAGCAGCTGCCGCCGAAGGTCGAACCATGGTCGCCGGACTTAAAGATGTCAGCGATTTCTTTCTTTGCCACCACGGCACCCATGGGCACGCCGTCGGCGATGCCCTTGGCAAGACTCATGATATCGGGCTCCACACCATAAGTCTGGAACGCAAACGGCTTGCCGGAGCGGAAAATACCACACTGGACCTCGTCGGCGATAAGCACGGCACCCACCTCGTGTGCCAAGTCTCGCGCCGCAGCCATAAACTCCTCGGTCATGGGATGCACGCCGCTTTCGCCCTGGATCGGCTCGAGCATCACAGCGCAAATCTCGCTTCCCAGCTGCTTAAAGATTGCGTGCAGTTCATCTACATCGTTGGGCGTGCATGCCACAAAGCCACCCGGCAGCGGGCGGAAACTGTCCTGCAGCCAATCCTGCATGGTCGCCGCAATGGTCTCGAGCGTACGACCATGAAATCCGCCGCGCATACACACGATGGTGTTGCCACCGTTGCCGGCACGTTTGGCGTACAGACGCGCGAGCTTCATAGAGCCCTCGTTGGCCTCGGCGCCGGAATTGGCAAAGAACGTCTCCCACACCTGCTCGCCCGCAGTCGGAGCGCCAAGCGCCGCCGCCGTGGTCTCGTCGCCAGCGGCAATCGCGTCGGCAAGCACGCGCGCACCGTCCACATCGTCGTTAGCGAGCTTGGACAGCAACGCCGCGACCTGGCCGCGCTGCTCAATGTAGAAGTAATTGGAGACATGCAGGAGCTTTTTGGCCTGGGCCTCGAGCGCCGAGAGCACCGCCGGATTGCCGTGGCCTAGGCTGCATACGCCAATACCTGCAAGAAAATCGAGATATTCGCGACCGTCGTCGCCGGTGAGCTTCATGCCGTGGCCCTCGACAAACTCGACCGGCGAGCGGCCAAAGGTTTGCATAACGTAGTGGGATTCGAGCGATTGTTGAGCTGCAAGTGACATGAGATGCCTTTCGTTAAGCGCCAGGTGGCGCGGACTGTGGGTGTAACGGTGTGACGATTTCTAACCAGCTAGACCATCTGGAGCTTCTCGACCTCGTCGAGGTTCTCGGTCAGGCGCGCCGCAAAGGTCGAAAGCGGGTGCGGGTGCGTATCAAATTCGTAGGCCGTCTCGGTAGAGTGGATCACGGTGCCGACGCCGGCATCGGTCAGCAGCTCCAGGAGCAGCGAATGCGGCGTGGTACCGTTAATGATGTGAGCGCGAAATACGCCGCCGACAAGCGCATCGACGGCCGCGCGCAGTTTGGGAATCATGCCCTTATCGACCTCGCCACCGTAGAGCATCTCATTAACCTCGTCGAGCGTTAGGTTGGAGATGAGCGAGTCTTTATCGCTAAAGTCCTTGTACAGGCCGTCGACGTCGGTCAAAAAGATCGCCTTGTGCGCGTGGAGCGCCGCCGCAACGGCACCGGCGGCGGTGTCGGCGTTGATATTGAAGAAGCCACCGTCCTCCCCCGCCGCGACGGTAGCGATGACGGGAATATACTCGCTATCGAGCAAGTGCTCGATGTAGTCGGTGTTGACGTGCGTCACTTTGCCCACGCGTCCGAGCTCGGGGTCGAGCGGCTCGGCGATGAGCGTGCCGGCGTCGCTGCCCGATACGCCCACGGCCAAGTTACCGTGGTGGTTGATTGCCGCCACCAGCTCTTGGTTAACCTTGCCGCCCAGCACCTCGCGCACGATATCCATGGTCGCCGGCGTGGTCACGCGCTGGCCGTTCTTAAACTCGACGGGCATATCGTAATGGCTCAGCGCCTCGTTGATGGCTTTACCGCCGCCATGCACGATGACGGGGCGCATGCCGATAATCTTGAGCAAAACGATGTCGCTCATCACGTCGCGACGCAGTTGCTCGTCTACCATGGCGGCCCCGCCATACTTGATAACGACCGTCTTGCCGGTCAGGTTTTTAATCCACGGCAGCGCTTCGAACAGCAGCTGCGCAGTTGCTTCGTTGGATTCGCTCGAACGACAATCGCGTGCGAATTTCATAATCTGCCTCGTCTTTCGTATCGTTATCGCGCTGTGCTTCGCTGCCCGCAATCGCGGCGAGATGCGCAGCGTGCCTGGAGTCTAGGAGCGGTAGTCACCATTGATTGAGATGTACTCGTGCGTGAGGTCACAGGTCCACACGGTCGTTGCCGCGTCGCCTGCGCCCAGGTCGGCCGAAATCACGATCTCGGGCGCCTCAAAACGTCGCAGGGCCTCGTCCTCGTCAAAAGGAACAGTCAGGCCATCGCGGCAGACGGGCATGCCCATCATGTCGATGGAAACGTCTTCCTGATTAAACTTTACGCCGCACTTGCCGAGCGCCATGGCAACGCGACCCCAATTGCAGTCGTGGCCAGCGATGCAGGTCTTGACGAGCGGCGAGTTGGCGACGGCGCGGGCGGCGATATCGGCTTCCTCGTCGTTGGCGGCGCCGGTGACGTTAACCGTCACGAGCTTTGACGCGCCCTCGCCATCGGCCGCGATGTTACGCGCCAGGCTCTCGCACACCTCGTGCACGGCAAAGGCCAGCTCGTCAAAGGCGTCAGTGCCCTCGACGATGGCCTCGGCATCCGCGGCGGCAGCGCCAGAAGCCAGCATGATACAGGTGTCGTTGGTCGAGGTATCGGAATCGACCGTCACTTTATTAAAGGTCTGTTTAACGGTCGAGAGCAGTAGGGTGTGGAGCGCCGCCGACTCGACGGGGGCATCGGTAGTAATGACCGCGATCATGGTGGCCATATTGGGCATGATCATGCCCGATCCCTTGCACATGCCGCCCACCGTATAAGCGTTGCCCACATGGCCCACAGCCTCACTGCGGTAGCGAATGGCATACTCCTTGGAATGCGTATCGGTCGTCATGATGGCACGGGCTGCATCGGCGCCGCCATGGGCAGAGAGTGCCTCGTAGGCGGACGGAATTGCCGTCTCAAACGTGCCGATCGGCAGAATCTGTCCGATCACGCCCGTGGAGGCAACTAAAATCTGTTGGGGTTCACAGCCAATGACCTGCGAGGCGATATTGCACGTCTCGCGCGCACAGGCAAGGCCGGTCTCGCCCGTGGCGGCGTTCGCGTTGCCGGAGTTGATTGAAACACCGGCGATGATGCCATAGCCCTTGTCCGTACCGCCCAGGTTGGCACGGCTCACCTGCACGGGCGCCGCACAAAAGCGGTTGGTCGTAAACACGCCGGCCCCGGGACAGGGTTTATCGGGCACAACGAGCGCGTAATCCAGGCGCTCGGGATTCTTGCGGAATCCGGCATGGATGCCCGCCGCCTTAAAGCCGGCTGCCGCCGTTACGCCGCCCTTGACGGCGTGAATCTTGATATCGAACTGCTCAGCATTCATCGTCTTTACGACTCCTTATGTCAAACAAAAAATGGGCATCGGTTGGTGCGCCATGCCAGCCACAATCATGAGACCAGCTTAAAAGTGGCGCCAAACTCGATACCCGACTACCAAATCGTTAATAATCGAATGTGCTACACCGGGCACGCCACTGTGGGCAAGCCTCGTCGCTCGTCAAAACCAAAGACGATGTTGGCGCACTGGACCGCCTGGCCCGCAGCGCCCTTGCACAAATTGTCGATGGCGCCCGTCGCCACCAGCACGCCCGCACGCTTGTTGAGCGCAAGGCCGATCTGGGCGGCATTGGTACCGACAACCGAAGCCGTCTTGGGCTGCTGGCCGGCATCGAGCACGCGCACAAAGGTACGACCGGCGTAGAACTTCTTGTAATGGTCGACGGCATCCTCAAGAGTCAGCGCTTCGAGAGCCTGCGTTGCGAGCGGCAGCGTCACCGTAGAGAGCAGGCCGCGCTTGAGCGGTGCCAGGTGCGGAGTAAAGACGACGCGATCGGTAAGGCCCAGAATTTGCTCGATTTCTGGCGTATGGCGATGTTTTCCTACGCCATAGGCCTCCAGATTCTCGTCCGCGCTGCAAAAATGGGTGCGGGTGTTGCACGACTTACCGGCACCCGTCACGCCACTGATGGCGTCGACGACTACGGGGCCGCTCTGGGCCACCCAGCCCGCACGCACGGCAGGCGCGGCAGCAAGACTCGTTGCGGTGGGATAGCAACCGGCGCAGGCGACCAGCACGGGTCTGCCAGCGGCATGGCTGGAAGCAGCGGTCTCTAAGTCCTGGCAGAACAACTCGGGCAGACCGAAGGCACGTGTTTTAAGCAACTCGGGGCTCGTGTGCTCGGCGGCATACCATGTCTCAAAGACAGACGCGTCGCTCAGACGGTAATCGGCCGAAAGATCAAAGCAAGAGACACCCGATGCAAGCAGAGCGGGCACCTGTGCCATGGCAGCCGTGTGCGGCACGGCGAGAAAAACCGCATCGCAGCTCTTGAGTTCAGGGGCGTCATGCGTGGTGAAAACCAGATCGCTCACGCCAGCAAAGCTCGGATACACCGCGGACAGCAGCTGGCCGGCATCGGCGTTGGACGTAATGGCAACAAGTTCAAACTCGGGATGGCCGAGCACGAGGCGAATAAGCTCGGCGCCGGCATATCCAGCCGCGCCGACGATTCCAACCTTTAAAGACATATCGGACTCCTTGTCTGCGGTCTTATGCGTCATTGCGCATTCCGCAGCCGTCGTTATGAGGTAGGTTGAAACTTTAGCACCCGAGAATGCATATTTACGCAAATAATTTGTGTCTTCATGCATTGAAACATACCCGACACATTCGCTTGAAAGAATTGACAAAAATAAGCGAGCTCTGCATTAGCCGCAGCGCATCATGCTGCTGGCCAATGCAGAGCCCACCTTATACGGAATACCAAACTTAAGGGTCGCCCAGAGCAGCCTAGAGCTCGACCGGAACCCATTCGTCGTGATTGCAGATAAAAGCCTCGGGGTCCTCGACGCTAAAGAAGACAAGCGTGGGATCGTTAGGCCCCTCATAGTGCTCGCTCAAGCGCTCAAGATGCTTCCACCCGGCCTCGCGCATTTCATCCGAAGCCCGGTCGTCCAGACCCGCACGTCCTCGCAGGATCAACCAACCATGGCCCGGCCACCAACTCGTGGCCTCAAAGCGCTGGTTTTGCAGCAGCTCTTGCCACACATCTTTGGTGCGCGCCGTTACAAACCACAGTTTGCCGTCCTGAATCTGCGCAAACGAGAACGGACGCACATGCGGCTGCCCATCCACGCTCGTCGCTAGGTACCACGCCGGCACCGACGTCAGATACTCCAGCACCGTATTCAATCCGTCCACGTTTCCTCCTGTCATCTGACCAGTCTTTTTGGAATGGGCAGCTAATTTGGGAAATTAAAGCTCGAGGAGCTCTTCGCTGCCGTCGATATCGCAGAACCGCGCGGCGATGTTGCGGACCGAGAAGAACGCAAGGCGGCCATCGTTGGCACTATCGTGTTGCTCGCCAATGCCCACCATATGCTTAAAGCCCGTCTGGCGCACCTTGTCACTCACGAATGCATCGTCCTCGAGTGCGGCCTCGCCAGTTAACACGATCCAGCACTCCCCCGGCTTCCAGCCCGATACCTCAAACTTGGGATTCTTGCTCAACTCCGCCCACACGTCCTTGTCGCGCGACGTGCAAAACCACAGCTTGTCGTTATCGACCATGGCAAACGAAAACGGCCTCACGCGGGGCTGATGCCCGTCGCTTGCATCGGTCGTGGCAAGATACCACGCCGGAATGCGCCTGAGATACGAGCAGACGCGCTCGAGCTGAGCCGTGCGATCGATGTCGGTCATAGAGACCCCTTTCTTGCGCTCGAATCGAGCTTAGACGAGTTGAAGATTGATAACGACAACGCATGCCACCAGCAGCGCCATCGCCACCGCGGCCAGTGCATCCCCGCGGCCAAACGTAAGCGCATGCAGACGCGTGCGTCCCCGCTCGCCGTGATAGCAGCGCGCATCCATGGCGGCCGAAAGCGTCTCGGCATGACGGAACACGCCAGCAAACAGCGGAATCGCCACACTGCCGAGCATGCGCACGCCACCGAGCGGACCGCCCGTCACGCGCGCGCCACGGCTTGCCTGTGCATCGGCCGTCTGTTTCATCTCGGTGGCAAATTGTGGCATAAACCGCAGTGCGATACCCATAATCATGCCGAGCTCGTGCGCCGGAAGCCCCACACGCGCGAATGGTGCGAGCAGGCGCTCAAAACCCGCGGTGAGGTCGAGTGTCGGCGTGGTGAGCGTAATGGCGCTCATGCCGGCCATCATCATCGTCAGGCGACACGCCATAAACGTCGCAGAACGCAGCGAGCCCTCGCTCACCTGCAAAAAGCCAAACTGCCACAGGATGCGGCCACTCTGATCGGAAAACAGGTTGAGCACCGCGACCACCACGACAATCGCCAGCAGTGGTGCCATCGACGATAGGACCCGACGCAACGGAACCCGGGCCGCGACATAGACCAGCACGACAAAAATTGCGACCGGAACCAGCCCGCGGAAGCTGCCGACGGTGAGCGCAGTGATCAGAAATGCGAAACCTAGGAGCAACTTAGTGCGCGGATCCAGACGATGCGCTGCGCTTTCCCCCGGATAGTAGCTGCCAAATGAGAATGCCTCCATTAGCAGCCCTCCTCTTGCGTGGCCATCTTGGAACCAGCCTGACGCGACGCCCTCAAAGGTCCGTCCGCGCAGCCTAGCAGCATGCCGGCCAACTCGTCGGCCAGCGCCTCAACCGTATAAAGCTTGTCGTAGCGGAGCGGCACACCGGCTTGCACGAGCGACAATGCCATGCGCTGCGCAGCGGGAACGCCCAAACCGATCGATTTGAGCTCGTTCGCGTGCGCAAAAACCTGTGCGGGCGTTCCATCGGCAAACACCGCGCCCTCGTTCATCACAACGATACGGTCACAACAATTTGCCAGGTCATCCATGCTGTGCGAAACCATGACAACGGTCAGGCCCTCACGATGGAGCCGATCGATGAGCTCCAGGAAATCCCTGCGCGCAGCCGGATCGAGCCCCGCCATGGGCTCGTCGAGCACCAGGACCTCGGGCTCCATGGCGAGCACGCCGGCAAACGCCACGCGGCGCTGCTGGCCGCCCGAAAGCTCAAAGGGGCTCTTGTCGCCTATCGCGGCAAGGTCGAGGCCCACGCGCGCAAGCGATGTTGCGACACGGCGAACAACCTCGTCTTGCGGCAGGCCAAGGTTGCGCGGGCCAAACGCCACGTCCTGCGCCACGGTCTCGGCAAATAGCTGGCGCTCGGGATACTGAAACACCACGCCGACCTTGGCCTTAACCGCGGCGGCGCCTTTCTTGCTTGATAGGTCGAGTCCCAGTGCGCAAACGCTCCCCTCCTGTGGACGAATCAGCCCGTTGAGATGCTGAACCAGCGTTGATTTACCCGAGCCGGTATGACCCGCCAGGCCCAGAAACTCGCCGCGACGCACCGTCAGCGAAACATCACGTAGCGCCCAGGGGCTGTTTGGATCGTTGCCCCAAAGAGCCTGTTTGCCCGATGCGCCCACAGTGGTCGAGCGCTTGCGCCATCGGCGGCGCTCGCGGGCGCTCAGCGTGTAACTATGCGAGAGATGCGAAATCTCGATGACGGGTTCCGACGCGACCATCCCGTCGGCTGCTGAGGATGCATGGTCAAGTACACGAGAATCGGATGCGGAGGGCCGCCCAGCGACGTCCGCCCCGCTCCGCTCAGCATAAACCCGTGCAATCTCGGCGACCATATCCGCCTCACGCACCTGCGCGCAAACGGGTACGCCCTTCGCGCGGAGTGCCCTACCTAGACAGCACGACGCCGGCATATCCAGGTTGAGCTGGGCAAGTTCGTCCGCCCGCGTCAAGATTTCCTCGGGCGCACCGAGCATGGCAACGCGCCCCGCCCGAAACACCGCGACACGATCGGCCTCGGCGGCCTCTTCCATAACGTGCGTAATCATCACGATGGTCATGCCGCGATCGTGCAACGCGCGGCAAACCTTCATGAGGCCCTTACGTCCACGCGGATCGAGCATCGAGGAAGCCTCGTCCAATATGAGCACGCGCGGTTCCATGGCGAGCACGCCGGCAAGCGCCACGCGCTGCTTTTGGCCGCCCGAAAGTGCATGGGTCTCGTGGCGCTCAAAGCCCACCAGGCCCACACCCTTCAGCGCCTCGCGTACGCGCTGCGCAATTTGCGCCGATGGCACGCCAAGGTTTTCGGGACCAAACGCAACGTCATCTTCGACAAGCGTTGCCACCAGCTGATCATCGGGATTCTGGAACACCATGCCCGCGGTCGAACGAATGTCGTAGACCAACTCGGGATCGGATGCATCCATGCCGTTGATACGCACCGTTCCTGCATCGGGCTGCAGCAGCGCATTCAGATGCTTGGCAAACGTCGACTTGCCCGACCCATTGCCGCCGAGGATGCAGAAAAACTCGCCATCCTCGATGTTCAGATCGATACCGTCGAGCGCCGGCGTGACACCGTCATAGCTAAAGGAAACGCCTCGACAATCAATCATGCGCGGCCTTTGACCTGGTTCTTTTTAGGCGTGATGAGGTTGGAGACCGCCTTGTACACTGCAAGCGTGAGCACCGAGTTGAGCACGGTCTTGATAAGGTTGAACGGCAGCACGGCAGGAACCATGAGCGGAGCGATCGCATCGACCGAGCCATACCAGAACCATACGCCAATGGTAAGGTTTGCGACCATAGACAGCGCCGTAGCGGCAATGACGCCGAACACCAGGCCAATCACAGCACCCTTATAGGTATGCATCTTCTGGTAGACGATAGCCGCGGGCAGAATGTAGCCCAGCGTGGCAACCAGGTTCATAAGCGCACCGACCCAGTCACCCGTGGTGAGCGCGTGAATAACGATAGCCATAGCGGCAACAGCAGTACCGGCGCCGGGACCATACGCAAAACCGCACACCATCGCCGGCACCAGCGACGGGTCGTAGGTCAAAAACGGCGCCGAAGGAAGGATGGGCAGCTGCACGTACATAAACAGGGCGCCCAAGGCGCACATCAGCGCCATGGTAACGAGCTGTTTGGTGCTCCACCTATTCGTGTTCTCAAAATGGATATGCTGCGACTGTTCAGACATAAGATCACCTGCCTCTTTCATCCGGACTCTAACCGTTGGTACTGGGATCTCACCAGTTCAGCCGGCATGCGAACCAACGCACGTACGGGTCGCGGACTCATCGGCTCGGACGCAGGTATCTCGCCTGCGCCACGGCACCCCTCTGGCACCGTCCGATTTACCGCCAGTGGGGAATTACACCCCGCCCTGAAACAGCAATTCCAAGTCTAGCACGGGCAGGCTTTCGCGCAAGTATGCCAAAGGTAATTTGTGGTGGGGATCAGTTGCCGCAACAACCACGTTCCCCACCCTCCCCAAAGTAACGCGCTTTTCGCGGCAAAGCCGCGAAACAGCGTCCGGGATACGTATCCCCAACAGCCACGTTCTCCGCCCGCCGACTTCAAGGCCGTAAACGCAGGGGATCCGGGGGCGTGACGGGGTTTCTCTCCGGAACATTCCGCAGGACGCAAAGAGGCTCCGCAGCGCGAAGCGCGATGCGGAGCCTCTTTGCATGTCCGAGGACGTTCCGGAGAGAAACCCCGTCACGCCCCCGGGATTCCCGGTGGGAGTTCTAGACCTTGTCGGCCTTAGTACATACCGCCGCCCTGCTGACCAGCGGTAGCAGCAGCGATAGCATCCTCAAGCTGAGTGTTCTTGGGCACATCGGAAACCGTGGCCTCGGTGATGAGGATCAGGCTGGCGACAGAAGCAGCGTTCTGCAGGGTGACGCGGCTGACCTTGACGGGGTCGAGGACGCCCATCTCGATCATGTCGCCCCACTCGCCGCTGGCAGAGTTGAGACCCTGGCCAGCGGGCAGCTCGGCGACCTTGTCGACCACGACAGCGCCCTCAAAGCCAGCGTTCTTGGCAATGGTTGCGACCGGAGCGGTCAGAGCCTTCTTGACGATGTCGACGCCGATCTTCTCCTCGGGGTCGTCGATCTCGACGGCATCGAGCGCAGGCACAGCGTCCATGAAGGCGACGCCGCCGCCAGCGACAATGCCCTCCTCGACAGCAGCGCGGGTTGCCTGCAGGGCGTCCTCGACGCGGTGCTTGATCTCCTTGAGCTCGGACTCGGTGGCAGCGCCGACCTTGATGACGGCAACGCCACCGGAGAGCTTGGCCAGGCGCTCCTGGAGCTTCTCGCGGTCGAAGTCAGAGGTGGTGTTCTCCATCTCGCCCTTGATCTGAGCAATACGGGCGTCGATGGCCTCCTTAGAGCCAGCGCCGCCGACGATGACGGTGTTGTCCTTGGAGATGGTGACGGACTTAGCGGTACCGAGCATATCGGCGGTGATGTCAGCGACCTTCACGCCCAGCTCGTCCAGAGCAGCCTGACCACCGGTGAGAACGGCGATGTCCTCGAGAATGCGCTTGCGGCGATCGCCGTAGCCCGGAGCCTTGACGGCGCAGACGTTGAGGGCGCCGCGGATCTTGTTGAGGACGAGGGTGGGCAGAGCCTCGCCGTCGATGTCCTCAGCGATGATGAGCAGGCCACGGCCAGCGCGCTGGACAGCCTCGAGAACAGGCATGATGTCCTGGACGCTGGAGATCTTCTGGTCGGTGATGAGGATGTACGGATCCTTCATCACGGCCTCCATACGGTCGTTGTCCGTGACGAAGTAAGCGGAGACGTAGCCCTTATCGAACTGCATGCCCTCGACGGTGTCGATGGTGATGTCGAACGTCTGGGAATCCTCGACGGTGATGACGCCGTCCTTGCCCACGACTTCCATGGCCTCGGCGATCTTCTCGCCGACCTCGGGGTCACCGGCGGAGATGGTACCGACGGAAGCAATCTGCTCCTTGGTCTCGACCGGCTTGGCCTGCTTCTTCATCTCGGCGACGGCGGCGTTGACGGCCTTGTCGATGCCGCGACGGATGGCCAGCGGGTTGGCGCCAGCGGCGACGTTGCGCAGGCCGTCGTTAACGATGGCCTGAGCGAGCAGGGTTGCGGTGGTGGTGCCGTCACCCACGGTGTCGTTGGTCTTGGTGGCGACCTCCTTCACCAGCTGGGCACCCATGTTCTCGATGTTGTCCTCGAGCTCGATCTCCTTGGCGACGGAGACGCCGTCGTTGGTGATGGTCGGGGCACCGAACGTGCGCTGCAGGGCGACATAGCGACCCTTGGGGCCCATGGTGACGGTAACGGCATCGGCCAGAGTGTTGACGCCCTTGGCGAGCTTAGCGCGGGCATCGGTATTGAACGTAATGTTCTTTGCCATGGTAGGTAATCCTCCAAAAGAAATGTGACTCACGTCGCCGCTTCCGAGTCCTATGCGGCGACCGCGTTCAAAGACGAATCAGAGAGCCTGATGAGACTAGGCCTCGACGACGGCGTAAATGTCGTCGGCGCGCATCAGCAGATACTTCTCGCCGTCGACCTTGACCTCGTTGCCACCGAACTTGCCGTAGATGACAACGTCGCCTTCCTTGACGTCCATGGGGATGCGCTCACCCTTGTCGTTGACCTTGCCAGCGCCAACGGCAATGACGGTGCCGCGCTGCGGCTTCTCCTGAGCGTTGCTGGCGATATACAGACCAGAAGCGGTCTTCTGCTCGGCCTCGTCGGGCTTGACCAGAACACGATCTGCAAGCGGCTTCAAAGACGACATGCTTGTCTCCTCCTTTTTGGGCCGCGTGGTTATGCCACGCGAATTAACCCTATTTGTTTGCGTACGCGTTGAATGGTACCCACGAATGGCGGGTTATACAACACAGAGTCAAAAAATCTTATTTTTTGGCACTTAGATTTTCTGAATGCCGGGGGGATAACTTGTGCGCAGCTCCCGTGTGGCGCCGGAGGGGCGGGGCATAAGGTTTCCTGCTCGGGCAGTCCTGCTCGCACGAAGGCCACATTACGTGGCCTTCGGCTCGTGCGGAACTCGCGATAAACCTTATATCCCGCCCCTCCGGCGCCACACGGGAGCCAAGTTAACTAGTTCGGGCGCGGCATTCAGAAACGTCAGTGCAGCAAAATGGCGATGCGGATAGGAACATGGGCATGGCTTTCGCTGCACGCACGGGTCCCCTGGGGAGCACCGTGCATTTTTGGGAGTATTCAGCAGACCAGGATGGCTGTATACGCGCCAGACACATCTTATTGGTCCCAAGGACGCCTTCGACCGGCGATTTGGGTCGGCAGGCAGACCCCATCAGGGCATAAAGGCATGCCTCGTGCCTGCCCGGACGCCAAAATGACGTCAATCCCCATGACATTACCCGACCGCAACGGCGCCGGCAGAGCTCGCAGTGCTGAATACTCCGTTTTTTGCACGGCCCAGGCGGGGGTACACCAGGGCCAGAAAGAACATCCCAACCTTTTTATGCAATCTGTAATGGGAAGTATGCAAAACACCATGAGGCAGCATTGCAAATGTCCAATTTGAACGCGCGGGGCAGCAGCGCCTCCACCCCACGCACAAATCCGGCAGAGCGGGGACGCTCATAACGAGTCCCCACCGATATGCAGACGTGGCTCGAGCGCCATCCCAAAATAAGTCGCCCGGGCCGCGTTTAACGACACGGCATGAGCATCAGCGCTCGTAGATCACGTTACCTGCCAGGTAGGTGGCCTGAACCTTGGTGGCTTGCAGCTCTTGGGGGTCAACGGTGAGCGGGTTTTGGTCCAAGACTACCAGGTCAGCATACTTGCCGGGCTCCAAGCTGCCGAGGTTTTGCTCGTCGCCTGCTGCATAGGCGCTGCCCAAGGTGTAGTTGCACAAAGCCGTTGCCGCGTCGATGCGCTCGCTCGGCAACCAGCCGCCCTCGGGCCAGTGGCTTTTGGGGTCCTGGCGCGTGATAGCCGTGTAGAGCACGTCCATGCTGGTGACGGGCGTGATGGGGCTGTCGGTACCGAAGGCTTGGCGAATGCCGCGCTGCTTATAGGTTGCGAACGGCCACATGATGCGGCTGCGCTCCAAGCCCAAATCGCGCTCCGGTCCACCCGGGTCGAGCGTAATGTGGCAGGGCTGGCTCGAGGCGACCACGTTGAGCTTGCGCAGGCGGTCGATGTCCTCGGGCAGGAGGTTCTCCAGGTGCTCGAGCGTGTTGTGGCCGTGCTGGGGCAGGCCGTACAGACCGGCGGCTTCCTCGAAGATATCCAGCGCGGCATGAATCGCACCGTCGCCGATAACGTGGATGCGCACGGCGCGGCCGCGCTCCGCAGCCGCCAGAACCAGCTTGCGCATGCGCTCGGCGGAAACCGTCAGACGGCCTTGGTCGCCCGGGAAGCGCGGATTGGTATAGGGCTCGGTGAGATATGCCGTATGTTCGCTCGACACGCCGTCAAAGAACTGCTTAAAGCCCGGCGCCGAAAGCAGTGCGTTGTTCGCGTAACGTGCCTGCAGCTCTTCTAGACGCGACTGGTCATCCAGCAGCGTGGGGAACAGATGGGCACGAATGCCCAGCTTGCCGGCTGTCTGCAGTTTGTCGTAGACGTCGTCGCGGATAAAATCGCAGCCCGGCATGGGCATGAGCGACATGTCGCAGATCGAGGTGATACCCTGCTCGGCCATGCGCCTCATTTGATCGGCGTAAGCGCTTGCGATGCGATCTTCGCCCAGCCACTCAAGGCAGCGCGGCAACAGCTGCATGGCAGCCGCCTCGTGAGCAATGCCCGTGAGCTCACCGTTTGCGTCCTTGTCGTAGCTGCCGCCCGCTGGCGGCTCGCTATCGCGCGTGACGCCGAGCGCCTCGAGAGCGCGACTGTTGAGCCACAGCGTGTGGCCGTCGCCCGAGTACATAACGCAAGGACGATCGGGAAATACCGCATCGAGCGACGCCTTGGTAGGATGCTCGGGCGGGTCCCAACGGTAGTCGCGCCAGCCCTGCGTCACAACCCAAGCGTCGTCGGGCAGATCCTGGGAAAACTCGAGCACGTGCTGCACCAGCGCCACCTCGGACGTGCCCCCATCCATGAGCATATACGGCGAGGAACCGACCGAGGTATGAAAGAAGTGCAGATGAGCGTCATGGAAACCGGGGCAGACAAACTGCTCGCCGTAGTCGATAACCGGCGTGGCGGCAGGCGCGGCGGCGATCACGTCATCGGGCTTGCCGACTGCGATGATACGGTCGCCTGCGATGGCAATCGCCAGCTCACGGGCGGTATCGATGCCATCTTGCGAGGTAAAGACGTTCTTAGAGCGGATAATCCGATCGATATGTTGCATGGGCATCCCCATCTCTGGCAGGAAATTCAACACCCCCGAGTGTACTCCACCGCCACAGCCGCAAAACGTCAAGCGGTAAACGGCACCTTTCCCAACCCCAACGGCCCCGCCTGCCCCTTGGGGACGGGGTAGAAATGGTAGATTTCAAGCTTGAAAGCCGCATCCAAGGCTGCGTGCACAAGCAATTTGGACCTGTCAAGGTTACGGAGGTATCCATTTCTACCATTTCTGCCCCGTCCCCAAGTGGCAGGTGGCATACTGGAAAGAGCCTGTACGATTTTGCGATAAACCAGCAAGGAGCAAATCGACCATGACGAAGACCAAGGCACAGCAGATTATGGCAGCGACCGAGGCCCGCGCGGCTGATGACGTCACCGCAGCCATCCAAGATATCGCCGCCGAGTTTGAGCCCTACATCATCAAGCAGCGCCGGCACTTCCATAAGCACCCGGAGCTGAGCCTCGCCGAAGAGCGCACGACTTCTGACATCGCCAACCAGCTCGACGCCATGAATATCCCCTACGAGCGCCCGCTTAAGACGGGCCTGGTGGCGACCCTTCGCGGCACCGCACCCGACGCCTACCGCGAGGACGGCACGCCGCGCCGCCGCATCCTGCTGCGCGCGGATATCGACGCCCTACCCGTCACCGAGCAGACCGGCGAGGAGTTCGCCAGCGTCAACGAGGGCTGCATGCACGCCTGCGGCCACGACTGCCACATTGCCATGATGCTCGGCACGCTGCAGATCCTGCGCCATATGACCGACGACATCCACGGCGAGGTCCGCATCGTCTTCCAACCCAGTGAGGAAAACGGCCAAGGCGCCAAACTCATGATCGGCACGGGCGTGCTCGACGGCGTCGACGGCGCCTACGCCGCACATATCTGGAGTGAGGTCGACGCCGGCACCGTAAGCTGCGAGCCCGGTCCGCGCATGGCCAATACCGACTGGTTCCGCATCGATGTCCGCGGCACCTCGTGCCACGGCGCCATGCCCCAGCGCGGCCACGACGCCGTCATGGTGGCGGCAGAGATCGTCAACGCCCTGCAGACCATCGTTTCGCGCGAGATCAGCCCCTACGAGCCGGCCGTCATTACCGTCGGTGAGCTGCACGGCGGCACCGCGCGCAACGTTATCGCCGGTACCGCCTACCTCGCCGGCACGGTGCGCACCTATGGCGATTCGACGCACGAGGAAATGCCCGAGCTCATGCGCCGCATCGTAGAGCACACTGCGGCGGCCCTGGGCGCCGAGGCTGAACTTACCGACTACACCATCGCCAACTACAAGGTCGAAAACGACGTCGCCTCGAGTGAGCGTTGTCGTCAGGCCGTGGTCAAGTGTCTGGGTGCAGCCGGCGAAGGCCATTATCGCGGCACGCTTTCGGGCGAGGATTTCTCGGAGTACCTGCGCCGTGTACCGGGTGTGCTTGCCTTTGTGGGCACGCGCAATCCCCAGATCGGCGCCACGTACGCCCAGCACTCCTGCTTCTATAAGATCGACGAGAGCGTGCTCGCCAAGGGCTCCATGGTAGCCGCTCAGTATGCTATCGACTTTTTGGCCGAGCCCACGCAAGAGGAGCTCGACGGCCCCGCTATCGCCGCAGTCGCCGAAACCAATCCCGATCTGGCAGCCAAGCTACGCTCTGCCAAGGCAACGGCCGCCGAGGCCCGCGACGCCATGCACGACGCCCGCACCGCCCGCCATGCCGCGATCAAGGGCATCCACGAAGCTCGTGCCGCCGCTCGTCACGAGGAGAAGCACAACGAGTAGTCGAATCGCGACCATCTCGCAGCCGTAGCCACATCGCGATGTCAAAGCGGGGGCGGACGTTTCGACACGTCCGCCCCCGCTCATTCGTCAAGCACTATTTCTACCATTTCTACCCCATCCCCAAATGGCAGGCGACAGGGCTACTCGTCTTGCGGGTCCTCGTCGGAGCTTGGCGCGGGCTCCGTCGTGGGCTCGGACTCCGTCGTGGGCTCGGACTCCGGGGCAGACTCAGGCTCGGGCTCAGGCGCGACATCCGGAGCGCTGCAACCCGAAGGAGCGGACTTCTTCTCGAAGGGCAATACAAACGTCAGGACGTCGTCCTTATCCTCGTCGGCCCACTCGCTTGCATAACGTGCGACCCAATAGCCAACGGCACGGTGCTTGAGCATCTTGCCAAAGACCGTTAGAAATACGGTGACGAAAGCGATCAGCACCAGGAACAGTACGAGTGCGATGCCACCGCCGGTAACAATTGCCTCAATACCCGTAGGACGATAGTGGTAGCTATACATACCGACAGAGGCAATGGCGCCAAAGACGGCCGTCAAGATCCATGTGACAACGTTGGCGACCAGGCCCGTCAAAAACTCGGGAAGGAATGAAGCGCAAAACAGCTTGGTCTTATTGTTCTTAAAGGCCGCCCAGACCTTGTCGAGCGAAAACGCGCTCTCGACGCGACCGGTCACCGCAAAGTGCATCACGGCAATATCGGCGAACATCTTAAAGAAGACTCCCAAGACCGCCGTGGCAATCATAGCCAGGACAAGCAGGCCAAGCGAGCCAAACAGCGCAGTCTCGAGCGCAGAAGAGCCGTAATACGAATACGAGCCCGCCGCGCCAATTACCACGCTCTCCACCAGCGAAAGCACTACACCAATAACGGGAATGGCAGCGATAATCTCGAGCACGACCGAAATAACGCTCGAAAAGACCCCGAGGCCAAACGATGTGGAACGCATCAACGGACGATCCATGCCGTCATCGATCTTAAGCGACAGGTCGCGACCCCACTCGATGCCAAAGCCCGAACCGCACACACTCGCCACGCAGGCGGCCAAAAAGCCGATGGCAGCTGCAATACCGCCGATAACGGGAATGAACAGCACGAGCACCGACACGACACAGATAAGCGCCGGCAAAAAAGCAATCTGGCACACGCGCTGCAGCACGCCCGGAGTCTTGGTCATGTCTTGGAACGCCTGAGCCACACAGCCCTTTGGCGCATTCGCCACGGGCGGTTGCGGAACAAACTGCTGGGGCTGAGACTGTCCCTGGGGAGCGGGGCCAGCGGCCTTGACCTCGGTATTAGGGGCACCGCACACGCCGCAGAACTTGTCGTTATCGCCCATGGGGGCGCCACACTGCGAACAGAACATCGAAATCATCCCTTCGTATCTAGAGTGAATCACCTGGATCGCAAACGACGTCTTTGGCAACATTATCGCGCAATGTGGGGACAAATACCCCAAGATGACCGATTTGAAACGTAGGCGGCTTTATTCAATGGTTCGAAGGGTATATCCGCGCTAGTTCGTGCCGCGGAAGCCCTTGCCCACGATCTCGGAGCTGTCAACGATCGTGATAAACGCATCTGGATCGATATCGCGGGTATAGCGGCGCAGTTGCACTGCTTCGCGACGGCTCAACACGCTCATAATCACTGTGACGCAATTGCCCGAGAAGGCACCGTAGCCGCGGCTGATCGTTGCCGTGCGGTTGAGATGCTTGACGATAAACTCCTCGACTTTGCGCGGTTCGGAGCAAATAATCGTACAGACCTTGCGCAAGTGAATGCTCTCGATGGCCTTGTCGACCACAAGCGTCTTGGCAAACAGGCCGAGCACGCAGTACAGGCCAACGCGCGGACCGTACAAAAAGGCCGCGATGGTCACGATGCCGATATCGACCAGTAGCAAGGCGCGTCCGATCTCGAGCGTCGTGCGACGCTTGAGGATCATGGCAAGGATATCGGTGCCGCCCGTCGAGGCGCCAATGTCAAAGACAATGGCACTGCCCAGCGCCGGCAAAATCACGGCAAAACACAGGTCGAGCCACATATCGCCCGTCATCGAAACATCCGTCGGAATGAAGAGCTCAAACAGCGAGACGTAGGCCGAAAGCGCAAACGAGGCAAAAACGCTCCAAAGGATTGCCTTGCGCTCCAAAAAGATAAAGCCCAAGACGACGAGAACCGCATTGATGATCCACATAAAGACGCCGACGGGCAGAGTCGGGAACAGCGTGGAAAGAATGACCGACACGCCCGAGGTTCCGCCGAAGGCAAAGTGATTGGGGGTTTTAAAGGCCACGATGGCGAACGCCGTGAGGATCAGGCCCAGATTGAGCTCGGCGAAAAAGCGCGGGAAGCCCGGCTCCTGGCTGCGCTTGCGGCCGGCACGCTCGCCGCGCTCGATATCGGCGCGATCGACCACGCGCTCCATCGGCACCACGGGAGGACGATGCACCTCCTCGGCGGCACGCGATGCCGCCTCTGCCGCGGCGGCCTCAATCGCCCATGCCTTGCTTTCTGTTTCGTGCTCGTCGGCCATTACGGCAACCCCTCGTTAACAATTTGGAAACAATGCGCCCATTAGGGTAACGCGGAACGCGAAGATTGCAACCCTAAGTTAGACGAGCGGAATGACTACATCGAGGGCATATAGAAAACGGTCGACCGCACTTTTGCTTGCGCGGTCGACCGTTTAGCGTTTTCGCAGGTAAAACCTATCGAAACAAACCTGTCCCTATTTGGTAGGTTACTCGTGCTGGCTGGTGCGATGCTCGTACTCCTCGGGGGTGATGACATCCTCGATGCGCAGGTTGACGCCTGCCACCTCAAGGCCGGTCATCGCGGCCAGACGCTCGGTCACGCGCGCCTTAACGTCGTCGAAAATCGCGGGTGCGTAGGCGCCGTACTCGATAATGACGGAAATGTTGACGACCACGCGGTTGTCATCGGTGACCTCGACCGTCACGCCCTTGGTCAGGTTCTCGGCACCAAACTGCTCCTGCACAAAGTGCATAAGGTTGCCCTTCATGCCCAGGACGTGCGGCACCTCGCGGGTGGCCATGGCGACGATCTTCTCGATCACACCGTTGGAATAGGTCAGCGAATCCTCGGACTCGTCCGCTTCCTCGTCATCCTCGTCCGCATCGTCGGCGGGCTCGGCCTCGACGAGCGCCCCGTCCTCGAGCGTTACGTCCTCAGCCTCGGCGGCGACGGTCTCGTCTGCCTCGAGCTCGGTATCGGCCACATCGACCTTCGTGTTAAAAGCCATGGTTCCTCCTTATGCCCACCGCGCACGCGGCGGTCGAATACATACTAGCGGCCGCTAAACAGACGGCCGAAGAAGTTGACGATCCCGTTCTCGCCGTCACGGATCTGGCCAATCACGGCGCCGATCAGCACAAAGAATGCGATGACGAGTGTGTCCCATAGGCCGAGCGTGAGCACCAGCACGGCGAGCACAAAACCAGCGACGGCCCCGAGCGTGGTGTTGGGATGACGGACGGCATAGCTCCAGATGGCCGCCCCCGTACCCTTAATGAGACCCATGGCCTCGTCAAAGTCGTTGGCGGCGCTGTCGTGCTGCTCGCCAGCCTCGGGGGTGGTGTCGGCGGACTCGCTCGCCGGCGTAGCGTTCTGGTCGATCGTCAGGCGCGGGGTGCGGACGGTCTTGTCTTGATTGGTATCACTCACCGGAAACCTCCACGGTCTGGACGGTAGTCTTGGACGGCAAAAAACGGACGCGCGCGGTCGTGCCCGGCGTGCCGAGCATGGTGTCGCAGGCCTCCTCGATACGTTGCTGCATCGCGGTTGCAAGGGAGGCCACGTCCCGGTCATCGAGCGCGATGGCGTCGACCTTAAAACGGACGAGCGATTCGTCGGAACCCTGCACGCGCGCCTCGACATGCTCGACCATCACACGGTCGTCGCGCTCTGCCGCGGCACGGGCGCACGAGGAAAGCGCTGCGAGGGTGACCTCGATGTTGCGCTCCCCCGCCGGATGCACGCAGGACGGCTCGCGACGCGCGAACATCAGGCGGAAAAACCCGATGAGCACGCCAAGTGCCACGATGGCGGCGCACACCGTGACGACGACGCGAGGCATGGTGTCACGCAACAGCAGCATAAAGCGATACGTATACGGTCCCCAGAACTGGCAGACAAGCGTGCCCAGCGCCACGATGGCGGCGGCAAGGTACACGGTTGCTAGGGCTCGTTTGAGTACGCGCACGCGCGCTCCCTTCAGGTTTCGGTCCACAGAATGCAAAACGATTCGCATCATTATAAAAGAGCCGGGTCCGGTGCCATACGCACGCGGATCCGGCTCATCTATTCCACGAGGCTTGTATGCTCGCTTCATTATGCCCAGATATGCACGGCTTAACCCGTGCAGGCGCTACTCCTCCTCGAGGGCAGCGATAACCTCGTCGGTCATGTCCATGGTGCTGTAAACATCCTGAACGTCGTCGAGCTCCTCGAGACGGTCGATGAGGCGCTGGACCTTCTTGGCATCGGCTCCGGAGACCTCGGTCGGGGTGGTCGGAACCATGGTGGTCTCGGAGCCCTTGACCTGGATGCCCTGCTCCTCGAGCGCCTTGGAAACAGCCATGACGTCGTTGGCGGCGGTCCAAACGATCCACTCCTCGCCGGCGTCCTCGTAGTCGTCGCCACCGGCCTCGGCGATAGCCATCATGAACTCTTCCTCGTCACCGGCAGCACCGTTGGCGATCATGGTCTCCTTCTTGGCGTTCTCGTCCAGGATCTCCTTGGCGACGACGATCTGGCCCTTGCGCTCAAACTGGAAGGCGACGGAGCCAGAGGTGCCCAGGTTGCCGCCAGCGTGGGAGAAGGCGGAACGGACATCGGCGGCGGTACGGTTGCGGTTATCGGTCAGGCAGTCGACGTAGACGGCAACGCCGGCGGGACCATAGCCCTCGTACACGATGTTCTCGTAGACGGCGGCATCGGCACCCGAACCGAAGGCCTTGTCGATAGCGGACTTGATCTTGTCCTTGGGCATGGACTGAGCCTTGGCCTTAGCAACGGCAGCGGCGAGGCTGGCGTTGTTCTCGGGCAGCGGGTCGCCGCCGAGACGGGCAGCAACGGTGATGTTGCGGCTCAGCTTGGAGAAGAGGGCGGAACGCTTGGCGTCCTGCGCGCCCTTACGATGCTTGGTTGTGGCCCACTTAGAGTGTCCGGACATACGTGTCTCCTATCGGTTTCGACCTAAAGCCCAGCGCAGATGCTCGGGCAATATAAACAAACGTCGTTATGATATACCTACTGGCCTGCGAGATAAACCCCAAAATGAAGGCGTCGTGATGATGCAGCCCCTTGGTGCAAAGTAACCTGTCCCCTTTGCACCAAGTTAGAACCAGAGAAGGTCGCTGCGGGTGATGGTGGCGCCGATGGCGAAGGGCATGCAGGCGATGACTGGATACAGGTAGCGCATGTAGGTCGAGCCGTTGCAGGGACCGATCAGGCACACGGCGAGCACGCCCAGCAGCGGCACCCAAATGGCCAGCCCGCGCCACGAATGACGACGTAGCAGATAGACCACCACAGCGATCATGATCCACACATAGGTGGCCGAGCTCATGGTGAGCGAGATAAACGGGATGCGTTGTACTGCCACGCGGTACAGGTTGATCAGGTGGTCGCACCAGCGCACAACCTTGCTATCGACCGGATGGAAGTCGAAGTACTTGAGGTTATCGGGCTTCGCCATGATCTCGGCACTGCGCGCCGTGCTGTAGACCCACGCATCGCGGGCACTCGGATAAAAGTAGCCGTAGTAGTTATTGATGAGCGCCGAGATATAGCACTCGGGATCCTTTTTGAACATCTGGGCCCACACCTCAAAATAGGCCTTGATGTCCTCCTGCGAGGCGTACTCGTTAAAACAGTTTTTTACGGCATCCGACTTGTCGGGGTTGTAGCGGCGGCCCAGATTCTCGTACTTGAGCACCCGATCGATCGCAGCGCGTTCCTTATCGGTCACCAGACCGTCGCAGGGAGCTTCCTCAATCGTGCCGTCGTCTTTGACCTTGGGGTTAACGCCCGAATTAAGGCCGTCGTGCTTTTGGACGAAGCGCGCCGTCTGTTGAAACGGAATCGAGAGGATCTCGCGCTTGGAGCCCGGCGTGATATCGTGCGCGGGCATAAAGACCTTGGTAAAGTACATGTTGGAGGCAAGGCAGAGCACGAGCACCGCGAGAACGCCGGCCCAGCGGAAGCGCGGTGTGGCGCATGAGGGTGCGACGCCAGACTGTTTGACCACGCGACGGGCCACATGCGCGTCCCAGGCGCAAAACGCCGCCGCAATCACGCAGGCCGCCAACGGAAAGACCAGGCCGCCATTGCGCAAAAACGTGGAACCCATGGCGCCCAGCACGAGCAACAGCCAGTCGTGGCGCGCAAAGAGCACAGGCGTGCGCTCGCCCGCGCGCTCGGCATTGACATCGCGACGGGGCAGGCCACATGCCACGAGCTTGACGGTCTGAACGAGCAGTACCAGAAACGCATCGGCAAACAGTACGTCTTTGGTCAGCAGCGCCGCGTAGTTGGAGAACATCGGCATAAACGCAAAGAACAGCAAGATGACGCCGCGGACCGGCAGGCTCACGCCCAGCTTACGCAGCGACGATATGGAATAGGCCACGCAGGCGGCCGTGATGACAAATTGGGCGTAGGTGTAGATGGTAAGACCCGCATTGGCGCTATTGAATAGCGAAAGCCCCAGTTGCACACACGAGCCGATGATGGCCGTGTGCACCACCGGATGATGGCCGTTGAGCAGCACGTTGGGGTTAAGAAGGCGCAGGTAGTCGCTCGTGCCGTTGGGGTAGTTGAACCATTGGCGAATCTGCGCGCCCGTATCTCCCATAAAGAGGCCGGGCAGCGAGGCGATAAGCGTGGGCGCCCAGACAATCATGAGCACAAGAAACGGCCCAACAAAAGGATGGACCGAGAGCACGGCGTGGGTAACACGCCACACGCGGCCAAAATGCGCCTCCGAAAACGGAATGCGGCGAGAACTCAACCAATCCAAAAACTCAAAAGCCAGATAGAAGGACACAATCGCCAGAAGCATCCAGCCCGCGCCGCCAATCCAGGCGCAGATAACGCGCGCCTTGTCGCCCAGCACAATCTCGGCCGAATCGGTGAGGTCGTAACTGCGGCCGAACACCATGCAGACGGCAAAGAATAGCGATGGCAGCACGACCGAGGGGCGCCAAGCGTCACCGCGGCCAAAGAACACATAGCGAAACGGCAGCGTGAGCAGGCAGGCTAGCGCGAGCAGCATCACAGCGTCGGTATGGCCGGCAAATGAGAGGAGTACCTCGTAGCACACGTAAAGCATGCCCGAGGCCTTTGGATCGATCGCCAAGACCGCGTTGCTCGACACCGGGGCGGGATCGATGGAAAACGCCGTGGTCGCCAGCAGGGCGAGCAAAAATGCGACGAGCGTCTGCTTGGCGGGATAGCGCTTAAACCAAACGATGCGGGCGGCGTCGCGCGCAGCCGTTGTGGAGAGATCGGAATCCTTCACAGTCCGAAAAGCCTTTCTAGAAACCTGCCAAAAAGGGACAGGTTTATTTTGGCAGGTTTTATCTGGGGAAACGTTACGGTTCTGTCATCGTTGCCTGGCAAAACCACCACAAAGGTGCCTCTCCCCTTTGTGGTGTATGTGGTGGTTAGGCGTCGAGATAGATGCGCTGGGGACGGTTGCGGCGGAGGGCAAAAATGATGAGCGCCAGGCCCGCAATCACGAGCGGCAAACTCAGCAGCTGACCCATGGTGATGACGCCGCCCAGCAGATAGCCCAGCTGGGCATCGGGCACGCGCACGAACTCAACGAGAAAGCGGACGATGCCGTACCCCATCACGAACACACCCATAAACGTACCCTGGGGCAGCAGCGGTTTTTTGCGGCTGAGCACCTGCAGAATGCAGAAGAGCACAATGCCCTCGAGGAATGCCTCGTAGAGCTGGGATGGATGGCGCGGCATATCGCCCGCGGTGCCGCCAAAGATCACGCCCCAGGGCAGATCGGTCGGCTTGCCCCACAGCTCGCCGTTGACAAAGTTGGCGCAGCGCCCCAGGCACAGGGCCAGCGGAGCACCGATAACGGCAAGGTCGGCGATGGTCCAGGCGTCGAGTTTGTACATACGGCACACGAGCACGCCGCCGATGATGCCGCCCACCAGGCCGCCATGGAAACTCATGCCGCCTTCGTTGGTGGCAAAGATCTCGAGCGGATGCGCCCAGTAGTAGCCGTCACCGTAAAAGATGACGTAGAACAGACGGGCGCCAATGATGAGGCCAAAGACCACACCAACCACGACACTCATCAGGTCGTCGACCGTAATGTCAAAACCCCAACGACGCTGCGTTCGGTACATGACGACCGCCGTGAGCAGAGCTCCGACCACATAGGCCAAGCCGTACCAGTAGATGGTGATGGGCCCCGCCGAAATGGCGACAGGATCAAGCATATGGTAGAGGTCGTTGAGCATATCGGTCCCCCTGCTCCCTACATACAAATGCGGCCGCGGGCCTTTCGCTCGCAGCCGCACATTTGGGCATGACGTCTATGCGGAGCACATCGCCCGCAGCTTTCGCTTCTCAGAACGGCGCATACTCGTCGTACAGATCCTCGACCTCGCCGGAGGCATTGACCTGCTCGACACGCGTAACGCCGGGCACGTGCTCCTTGAGGATACGCTCGACGCCCATGGAAAGCGTCAGAGCGCTCATGGGGCAACCGGCGCAGGCACCCTGGAGCTCCAGCTTGACGACGCCCTCGTCATCAACGCCCATATACTCCATGTCGCCGCCGTCGGCCTGCAGGTTGGGGCGAATCTCTTCAAGAACCTTCTTAAGCAGCTCTTCGTTAACAGCCACAGGGGCTCCTTTCTCACAATAACGCGGGCGCGCCCGCGGACAGAGCTATGTTACTACAGCCATGTACCCGCTCGCGAGCCGTCCATGCGCGCGGACACGACTTTCACGAGCAGTTAATTTGACAGTCACTTTGGGACGGGACTTAATTAGCCGCTTTTGTCAACGCCCGGCGCTCGTACACGCTGCCGCTACTGCTGCGTTTGTTCCCCGGTACCAATGTGGACATCGACGATAACCTGGCGGAAGCTAATGCCACAGGAGTCGAGAATGCGGCGACTGATGCGGCCGTCGTCGGTGTCGGCGTACTTATTGTCCAGATAGACAACCTCGCCCACACCTACCTGCGCCAGGATTTTGGCACAGTCGTGGCACGGGAACAGCGTGACGTAGACCGTGGAACCCTCAAGGTCCTTGAGCGAGCCGCGGTAGTTGAGCACGGCATTGGCCTCGGCATGAACTACGTAGTTATGCTTGTCCTGCAGCGGGTCATCGCTCGTGCCCCACGGGAAAAAGTCGTCGTTGAGCGCCGAGGGCGTACCGTTGTAGCCCACCGAAAGAATGCGGTGGTTGGTGCTGGCGATGCACGCGCCCACCTGCGTATTGGGATCCTTGCTGCGGCGCTGCGCGGCGATGGCCACGCTCATAAAGAACTCGTCCCAGCTAATAACGTCGCGGCGCTTGCCCGACGCGGTTTGATGAAGATCGTCCGACATGGCAGACACCTCCGAAATCGAAATAGTTTGGCCCATTGTAGCAGGTGAAAGGCGGGGCTGTTTCCTCCCGGCGCCGACGTCCTTGGCTTTATGCGCGGCGAGGCTTTTGGTTGATGCGGTACAGCTCGGCGAGACCCCGCAGCGTCAGCGCGTCGTCTACCGTCAGGCTGTGGCCGACCAACGCCGCGAGCGCCTCGGCATCGTCGCCGGTGATGACAATGGGCACGCTGCCCTCGCCTGCCGCCTTGGTCGAGCGCATCTCGGCAAGCACCATGTCGAGCATGCCGTCGATACGGGCCACCTCGCCCAAGACCACGCCCGAGCGCATGGCCTCGCGCGTGTTGCGACCGATCACATGCGTGGGTGCCGAGGGCTCGACTTGCGGCAGGCGCGCCGCAGCGGCCGAGAGCGAGCGAGCGCCGAGCGCCAGCCCCGGCGCGATAACACCGCCGACAAAGGTTCCGCGCGCATCGATGACCTCGATATTGGTCGTAGTGCCCAGGTCGATCACGATGCACGGAGAGCCGTAGACGGCACGGGCCGCCACGGCGTCGGCGATGCGATCGGGACCGATCTCGGCCGGGTCGTCGTAGTGCACGGGCATGCCGGTCTTAAGTCCTGGCCCCACGGTGAGCACGCGCCCCGTGCAGGTACGGGAAAGTGCCGCCTTCCACGGGCGCTCGAGCGCCGGCACCACACAGCTCAGCACTGCTGCCGCGGGAACGAGCACACCAGGCATGCCCGCATCGGCTGCCAGTGCGCCCATGACCCGCGCGAGCCTCATGCGCGCCTCATCGGCCGTAATGCTCGGCGGCGTCGTGATCTCGCACGTCGCAAGCGGGCATTCCTGCGCCGCGGCCGAATCCTCGGCAAACAGACCAAAGCGAATGAACGTGTTGCCCACGTCGACCGTCAATATATATGCGCACCCATTAAGCATCGTCGGCGCTCCTTTCGTCTGCCCAGCAGTATATCGCCTACCCGAACCAGCCATCCCAGGTAGTCATTTTGGGACGGGGCTATTTTAGCTACCCCAATATGTCGGTTGATATTTGCCCCAATCCCAGATAATTCGTCGACTGTCAAAGGGTAGCTAAAATAGCCCCGTCCCAAAATGACTACCTTGCCGCTATACTGATGCGCGGTCGTGCGCGAGCTCACGCGACGGCCCTTGGTAACCCGACTTCCCGCGCCGTATCCGTAGCGGCGCTTGCGGGGGAAGCGGATATACGCAAAGGAGTTCTATATGGGCAATCCCTCGAACCGCACCTCTATGCGCGGTCAACTCACGCTGCGCGGCGTCGTCATCGGCGTCCTTGGCTGCGTGATTATCACGGCAAGCTCGGCCTACACGGCCCTCAAGATGGGCGCCCTCCCCTGGCCGATCATTTTCGCTGCCGTCATCTCGCTGTTCTTCCTTAAGCTCATGGGCAATGCCAGCCTCAACGAGGCCAACGTTACCCACACCATCATGTCCGCGGGTGCCATGGTCGCCGGCGGCCTGGCGTTTACCATCCCGGGCGCCTGGATGCTGGGCTATGCCGACCAGATCAGCTGGCTCGACATGTTTATCGTAGCGCTCGCCGGCACCATCTTGGGCCTTCTGGCAACGGCGCTCATCCACCGTCACTTTATCGTGGACGCCGCGCTGGAGTTTCCTACCGGCAACGCCGCAGCCCAGACCCTGCGTGCTACCGAGGCCGGCGGCAAGACCGGCAAGCAGCTCTTTGGCTCCATGGCCATCGCAGGCATCTATAGCGTGCTGCGCGACGCCCTGGGCGTGGTGCCCAGCATGCTGTGCACGCTCAATATCCCCGGCGTGACCTTTGCCATCTACAACTCGCCCATGTTGCTGTCCATCGGCTTTTTGGTGGGCTTTGCCCCCGTCGCCTTCTGGTTTGCCGGCGCGCTGCTGGGCAACTTTGGCATTATCGTCGGCGGCACCGCTGCCGGCCTGTTCGATATTGTGACCGCGCAGGGTATCGTCAAGTCCTTAGGTATGGGCCTTATGATGGGCTTTGGCGTCGCCGTCGTCCTTAAAGACATTCTGCCGCAGGTCGCCGGTATCGTTCGCGGTCTTGCCGCCGACAGCTCCACCGACACCGACGAGCAGTCGCTCATCTCGGGCTCGCTTAAGCTCGACGCCGGCATCATCGGCCTGGGCACCGCCGCCATCGCCGTGATCATCGCTATCGCGCTCGACCTTGGCCCCGTCCCAGCCGTCATCGTCACGCTGTTCATCTTTGTCACCACCATCATGAGTGCGCAGAGCTGCGGTCAGACGGGTATCGACCCCATGGAGATCTTTGGCCTCATCGTCATGCTCATCGTAGCGGCCTTCGCGCAGCTTGCGCAGGTCAAGCTGTTCTTTATCGCCGGCATCGTGGCCGTGGCGTGCGGCCTCGCGGGCGACGTCATGAACGACTTTAAGGCCGGCGCCGTGCTGGGCACCAACCCGCGCGCACAGTGGATCGGCCAGGCCATCGGCGGCATCGTGGGCGCACTGGTCTCTGCCGCCGTCATGGTCGCGCTCGTCACCGCCTATGGTCCGGACGCCTTTGGTCCCGACAAGAGCTTTGTGGCCGCGCAGGCAAGCGTAGTCGCCACCATGGTCTCGGGCATCCCGAGCGTGCCGTGGTTCGCAGGCGGTTTTATCGCCGGCATCGTCATGTATTGGCTCGGCATTCCGGCCATGATGATCGGTCTGGGCGTGTACCTGCCGTTCTACATGTCGCTCACGGCCTTCTTGGGCTCCTGCGTCAAGCTCGCCTACGACAAGTGGGCAGCCCACCGCGACGCCGGTGCCGGTCTTTCGGGCAAAGAGAAGGCTTCCAAGGATGCTGCCTTCCAGGAGCAGGGCCTGGTCGTCGCCAGCGGCCTGTTGGGAGGCGAGTCCGTCGTTGGCGTTATCCTGGCGTTTGTCTCCGTCGGCCTGAGTCTGCTGGGCTAAACCCAACAACAATGTACCCGTACAGAGCGCGGGGCCGGAGACCATCCGGCCCCGCGCTCTGTATCTGTCGAAACACTCGGCCGCAACCGCATTTGACGTCCCCCTTACCTGCTCGTCTAAGTTTCACGTCAAGATGACCGCCCCGCCCGCCACGGTGTAGAGTACATGCTGCGAGCGCACCCGCGTTCCTGCGGCAATACGAGGTGGACATGGAACTCGACAAACAACAGATCAAGCGACTACGCAAACGCCATCACCGGCGCCACGGCATTCGACCTGCCCATAGTGAGGCCCTGGAGAACACCGGCCGCTTCCTAAAGCGCGCATTCAACATTCGCGAGGGTCGCGCGCCCTATCACGTGATTCGCAAGCGCTTTGTAAACGGGGCGCGGCTGACCGGCTCGCACTTATGCATCCTCATCATCGCCATGCTCATCGCGAGCATCGGCCTCGATATCGACTCGGACATTGCCATCGTGGGCGCCATGCTCATCTGCCCACTCATGGGATCGGTCCTTGCCATGGCATATGGCATCGCCACGCTTGACCGCGAGATTGCCGTCGAGGCCGTCGCCGGCCTCGCGCTACAGATGGCCTTTTGTCTGATCACGTCCACGCTGTATTTTAAGCTCTCGCCCCTTGGCACCACCACGGCCGCCATCATCGACAACTCGACGCCCACTGTGTGGGACCTTGCCGTCGCGCTCGCGGGCGGCTTTGCGGGCGGGCTGGGCAACTCGCGTGACCAGGAACCTGCCACGCTTATCGCCGGCGTGGCCGTGGCGACCGCGCTCATGCCGCCCCTGTGCGCGGCGGGCTATGGCATCGCCATTGCAAGCGGGTCACTGTTTCTCTCGGCGCTTTATGAGTTTGGCATCAACGTGGTCTTTATCGCACTGGCTGCCGAAGCCGTGCTGCTTCTTTTGCGCGTGCCGCTCAAGCGCGACCTGAACGGCGACGGTATTGTGACTGCTGAAGAAAACGCCGAGGTCAACGAGCTATCGCGCAAGGTGCGCCGCCGCATCATCGTGGGCACGGTGATCTTTGCCATCCCCTGCATTATTATGACGGCGGGGTCTATTGGCTCGGCGCAGGCCGGCGTGCAAGACGGCTACGGCGTCACTGAAACCACGCGCGAACTTGCGGCGGTGCTGCCGGGCTTTAAGGATTACACCGTCGCCGTCGAGACCTCGGCTACCGAGGGCGACAAGGAGGGCGTTGTCGAGCGCCAGACTGTCGCTCGCGTAACGACAAGCGAGACGCTCGGGGCGCACGACCGTCGTGTTGCCCGCAAGCTCATCGACCTCAACGTACCCGAACTCGATCGCGTGGAGTTTGACGTGAAGTGATGCGGAACGTGAGGTAGGCCCGGTACGAGCGCGCGCAGCCGCGGGGCACAGGCACAGCCAAGCGCAGCGCTACAGCTCGTACTTGTACACGCGGTAGATGTACTTCTCGGCTTCCATCTCGTACGTGGCAATGGGCAGTCCATAGCGATCGTACTCGGCAAAGGTCTTGGCTATGCCCGATGCCAAGAGCATGCTATTCGAATCGCCGACGCGCTGCGCACTACTTACGTAACCTGAGAACGGCACTGCGATCTGGTCCACAAGCTCGTAGGTGCGCGCGGTCTCGTCCACCGTAAAAATGCGCCCAAACGAATGCGTTCCCTTGCTGTAGTCGGTCACGACCGCAGCGCCCAGCTGGCCCCAGTCGAACTTGGGATAGCTCTCGGCAGCACCAAAGTTGTTGTCGTATAGCAGCACCTGGTAGCGACCAGTCGCGGTCGTCTCGTCGTTTGGCAGATAGGTCACACTATGCTGGCCTGCGTTGAGCGAAAAATCGCCTTGAGCCTGCAGCAACTTGTCCTCAAAGCCCGAGCCGGCCCAAAACTCTGGCGAGCCCATAAGCCAATCGACCGTAGGCGTACCGTAGATATCCGTGAGCTTGATGACCGTTGAGGTCTCGCGCGAGCTGAGCAAAACGGTGCCGCCGCCGAGCCACTGGATCGTGTTGATGTGAATCCAATCCAGGTCGCCGTCCGAGGCAACCTTGGCGCTTGCCTTGAGGTCGGGGAACATATCGCCCAGGTCCACGACGAGAGAGACGTCACCTGTTGTTATGTCGACCTTAATGATGAGGTCCTCTACATTAACGCGATCGTCCTTATCTTTTTTGGCAGCCGCGCGATCGACGTCCAAATCGGCTTCGGAGCCGGCGTGACTCGCCAGCACCAGCAGGTTGCCATCGTCATCGAAAGCGTAGTCGTGGTGTAGCTCGTAGTCGCCCGTGCTCCAGACGTTTACCACCTGGCCGATGGCGTTGATCTGGGCCATCTTGGTAGTCGAGACGCTCATGATCATGCTGCCGTCGCCCGGGAACAGCAGGCGGTGGCTGCGGTAGCCGACAATCGGCACCTCGCCGCGAATCTGGCCGTCGTTGTCGTAGAGGTACATAAAGTCGAGCTTGGACGAGTCGTTGCCCAGAATAGTAAAGAGACCATCGGCAAGCGGCGTATTGGACTCCCCCGACGTGACGGCGAGCTGCTCTTCTTCCTCGCCTTTGAGAGCCGGCGTCTTGACCGTGAACGTCGAGGTGCGGCTAATACCGTCTTGTGCCGTGCAAGTGATGGTTACCGTGTTTTTGTGGTTGGGAATGAGGCCGATGACCTTGAACTCGTGTTCCGTGGCCGGCGCGTCGCCGCCGTGGGGCGTATGGGAAAACGCGGCGACCTTGGGCGTGTCACCAGTCTTTTTGCGACCGGCGACCTTGTAGGAGACGGTTACGGAATCCGTTGTCGCAAAGCGAACGTAGCAGCTCAGGGTATCGGTGCCAAAGGGATCCTGCGCGATAAACGGAGTGGTCTCGTTGTAGCCGCCGTCAGCGTACTCGGCATCGAGCCGCTCCTTGATGGCCGCCTGCTTCTCGACGTCGTAGGTCGCGACAATCTGCTTGTGGAGTTTCTTTTGCTCGTCAGTGAGCTCGTTGCTCGCAGTAGATGCGGCGCCCGTGGCGGCACCGCCGACCGAGCAGCCCATGAGCCCTGTCCCGGCAAGCGCCAGCGTGCCCGCCGCACCCGCAAGAGCCGCTCGACGCGAAAACAGTCTGCTGTCCTTGTCACTCAATTCCATATCGTTACCGTCTTTGAATACCATTGTTGTTCCCTCATATACCACGGCGTTTGCCCAGCCCTGTCTAATTATGACTCGCAGTTTAACAAACGCCCCTTAATGCAAGTTTAAGCTTGTAGCGATACGGAAACGCGGGGCGCGAAGGGAATCCGCAATCCTTCCGCTCCCAAGTGATCAATCGGGGCGGCCGCGATGGTGCTCGATCCAGTCCACGGCAAAGTCGACAAGTTCGCGTTGGCGCATAAAGCGGATTGTCCCGTTGCCGAGCGGCGCTGCGGCGCACTGACACTGCAAATGATACGTTTCTCAATGTTGCCGAGGAATCTTTTTAGTACTTGAAGAAGCCCTCACCCGAGCTTTCGCCCAGCTTGCCTTCGTCGAGCATCTGCTTGAGGACGGATGCCATGGCCTTAAAGTTGTAGGGCATCATCATCTTTTTGAGCAGCGGGCTCACCAAGCCCGGCACCTTCTGATACTGCATGACGATGTTGTAGGCCGTCTGGATGCCCACGGTGTCGAACACGCGGAACGGGCCCTTGGGCGCGCCAGTGCCGCGCGTCCATGCGAGGTCGATGCTCTTGGGGTCGCTGACGCCCGAGACGTACAGATCAAGGCCCGAAAGCAGCCACGGCACCAGCATGGAATTGAGCAGATAGCCGTTCTTTTCCTTGTTGACGGGCAGGGCAAGCATACGGATGTCGCTGGCAAAGTCAACGAGCTCATCGAAATAGCGCTTGTCAGTCTGGTCCTGAGCCATGACCTCGGTCATGTTGTTCTTCCAGATGGAGTTGGCAAAGTGCAGCGACAGGTACTTCTCGGGGCGACCGGTGTACTTGGCAAAGGTGCTCGGCAGCAGCGTGGAGGAGTTCGTCACGACAACGGTCTTTTGCGGGAGAACCGGGGCGAGCTTCTTGTAGAAGTCGATCTTTGCCTGGGTGTCCTCGGCCATCGACTCGATAACCAGATCGGCGTCGGCCACTGCCTTGGCAAGATCGAGCTCTAGCTTGAGTGTGGAGTAGGCACGCTCGACGGCGGCGAGCGCCGCCTCCTTGTCGAAGGGCTGGTCGCTATCGGCGATACCGGCACACCACTCGCCCGTGCCGTCCGCCATGCCCTCGATAGCCGCGATGTACTCCTCGCGCACATGATCGATCTTGGGCTGAGTGCGGCCGATGCTGCCCTCGCTGCGCAGCCAGATCGTCACATCGAAGCCGCAGTAGGCAGCCTGAAAGGCAATCTGGCTTCCCAACACGCCGCCACCGGCAACACAAACGGTCTTGTAGCTCATAGGAACAGTCCTCTCTTACGTAATTCCATGGATGTGTATTTATTCAACCGTAAGGATGACGCGCGCTAGAGGTGGGTTCCATAAACGGACGGTAATTTGCGGCGAACGGCTACATATGTTCATTATCTCAGGGTTCCAAGGGCGATTTTTGGTGCCACTGAGACGTCGCCTTCGGAAGAGGTGATAGTTGGGGCGTTTACGCAGCATACGTCCAGCAAAAACGGGTGGTAGCCGATACGGCTACCACCCGTTTGTCTCATATCTAGCACATAGCAGGCCAACTACTTCTTAATGCCGCGTCCCAGACGCTTGGCGACCGATGCAACGGCCTCCTCGCTGACCGAGCCACAGCTCATGCAGCCATCATGGTCACGCATCTGGCCGGTGACCTCGTCCATCGCGAGCGGCGCCACCTTCTCGAGCTTAAAGCCCTTACCGGCGCGCATGTTTTCCTTGGCCACGCTGATCATGAGCTTAATGCGGTTGAGCTGGTTGACCTCGGACGCGCCGGGGTCGTAGTCCACCGCGACAATGTTGCTCTCGGGGTGCTGACGGCGCAGCTCCTTGATCACGGCCTTGCCCACCACGTGGTTAGGCAGGCACGCAAAGGGCTGCGTGCAGATGATGTTGGGCGCGCCATGGTCAATCAGGTCGAGCATCTCGGCCGTGAGCAGCCAGCCTTCGCCCATGTTGTTGCAAACCGAAAGCACCGTACGGGCCTTGTCCGCCATGGTGCCGATGCGCTCGGGCGCCTCAAAGCGGCGGGACTTTTGGAGCAGCTCCTCCACCGGCGTACGCATCCAGTCCACGAGCTTGATGAGCGCCTGCATACCAGCGCGCGTGGTTGCAGAGCTTCCGAGCTCATCCTTCTGCAGCTCGGCGTTGCTCATGGAGTACAGGAAGAAGTCCAGCAGGCCCGGCACCACGGCCTCGCAGCCCTCGCGCTCGATAACGTCGACCACGTGGTTGTTGGCTGTGGGGTGGAACTTGACCAAGATCTCGCCGACCACGCCCACGCGCGGCTTGGTGCCCTCGCCCACGAGCGGCATGGTGTCGAACGCGCGGATGGCCTCGCGGCACAGCTTGGTGTAGTTGTGGCGGTTGAACTTGGGCGCCAGCTTGCGGGCGCGCGCCATGTACTCCTCGTAGAGTGCGTTGGCGGCACCGGGCGTAGCCTCGTATGGACGACAGCGATAAAGCATCTGCATCATCACGTCGCCAAAGAGCACCGCGTAGACTGCCTGCTTAAGCAGCGCCGGCGTAATCTTAAAGCCGGGGTTGTCCTCACCGAGCGCCACCGCCGAAAGCGAGATCACCGGAATCTCGGGGTGGCCGCTCTCGCGCAGGGCCTTGCGGATGAGTGCGATGTAATTGGTGGCACGGCAGCCGCCGCCGGTCTGGCTGATAACCACGGCCGTCTTGGACAGGTCGTACCGACCGCTCTCGATGGCCTCCATAATCTGGCCGGTCACCAAAATGGACGGATAGCAAATGTCATTGTTCACATAGCGCAGGCCGGCCTCGACGGCGTCGTGATCGGTCGAGGGCAGCAGCTCCAAGTTGTAGCCGGCACCGCGGAACACCTCTTTGACCAGGTCAAAGTGGATCGGCGCCATCTGCGGGCACAGGATGGTGTAGCCCTCCTCGCGCATCTGCTCGGTAAAGGGCACCTTGGGCCACGCGGTCGATGCACTCTCGCGCTGAGCCTCGAACGTGTACTTGCGGCTCGCGAATGCGGGGGCATCCGTGGAGGGAGCCACCGGCGCGGCATCGCCCTGCTCGTAGGTCTCGCCCGCGGCCGCGGCCTCGGCCAAGCGCTCGGCCTCCTGGTCCTTAAGCGCGGCCATGAGCGAGCGGATGCGGATGCGCGCGGCGCCCAGGTTGGACACCTCGTCGATCTTGAGCACGGTGTAGATCTTGCCGCTGGCCTCCAGAATCTCCTGCACCTGATCGGTAGTCAGAGCGTCCAGGCCGCAGCCGAAAGAGTTGAGCTGGATCAGGTCCAGGTCGTTGCGCATCGTCACAAAACGGGCGACGGCGTACAGGCGGCTGTGGTACATCCACTGGTCGACGACGCGGATGGGACGCTCGGGCTTCACCAGGTGCGCAAGCGAATCCTCGGTAAAGACCGCAAAGCCAAAGCTCGAGATAAGCTCGGGCAGGGCGTGGTTGATCTCGGGGTCGTTGTGGTAGGGGCGGCCGGCGAGCACGATGCCGTGACCGCCATGGTCCTCGACCCACTTAAGGGCCTCCTCGCCCATGGTCTGGATGTCCTCGTGGAAGCGCGCATCGGCCTCAAAGGCAGCGTTGACGGCGGCATCGACCTCGGAGCGCGTGATCTTGGGACCGCGCACGCGGCCGCGACCGGCTTGCGAATCGGCCACGCGGTCGACGGCAAGCACCTGGTACAAGCGGCGCTTGAGCTCGGTCTTGTCGTGATAGGGCACAAACGGGTACAGGAACTCGATGTTCTGCTCACGGATCTCGTCGATGTTGAGCGCCAGCGCCGTGGGGTAGCTCATGACGATGGGGCAGTTATAGCAATTGCCAGCCGTCGGATCCTCCTTGCGCTCCCAGCGCACGCACGGCATCCAGATAAAGTCGACATCGCGGTCGATAAGGTTCATCACGTGGCCGTGGCTCATCTTGGCCGGATAGCACACGCTCTCGGACGGCATGGACTCGATGCCCGCCTGGTAGGTCTTCTTGCTCGACTGGTCGGATAGCTGCACGCTAAAGCCCAAGCGCGTAAAGAACGCGTGCCAGAAGGGGTAGTTCTCGTACATGTTGAGTGCGCGCGGGATACCCACGGTGCCGCGCGGGGCCTCGTCGGGGCTCAGCACCTCGCGATTAAAGAGCAGCTCGTTTTTCTTTTTGAAGAGGTTAGGGGCCTCGGTCTTTTGCTTTTTGTGGCCGGCGCCCTTCTCGCAGCGGTTGCCGGTAATGAAGCGCCTGCCGCCGCCAAAGTCATTGACGGTGAGCTGGCAGTTGTTGGAGCAACGGCCGCAGCGGACGTGCTTTTGCGTCACAGTGAGGTGCGCGATGTCCTCGGCCGAAAGGATGGTCGAGGTGCCGTCGGCGCCAGCGCGATCACGGGCGAGCAAGGCCGCACCATAGGCGCCCATGCAGCCGGCGATGTCGGGACGCACGGCGTGAACGCCGGTGAGCTGCTCAAACGCGCGCAGCGTGGCATCGGACATAAAGGTGCCGCCCTGGACGATCACCTGGCTTCCGATCTCCTTGGGATCGCGCAGCTTAATGACCTTGAACAGGGCATTCTTAATGACGGAATAAGACAGACCGGCCGCGATGTCGCCCACCGTGGCGCCTTCCTTTTGCGCCTGCTTAACACGCGAATTCATAAAGACCGTGCAGCGACTGCCCAGGTCCACCGGAGCCTTGGCATGGATGGCTGCGTCGGCGAACGCGCGCACGTCCATGTTCATAGAGACGGCGAAGCTCTCGATAAAGCTACCGCAACCCGACGAGCAGGCCTCGTTGAGCATGATGTGCTCGATGACGCCGTCCTTGACGCGCAGGCACTTCATGTCCTGGCCGCCGATGTCCAGGATAAACTCGACGCCGGGCAGGAACGCCTTGGCGCCGCGCAGGTGCGCGACGGTCTCGATCTCGCCGGAATCGGCCTTGAGGGCCTCGATGAGCAGCGCCTCGCCGTAACCCGTGGTGGTCACGTGGCCGATGGTGCAGCCGGCGGGGATGTGGTTGTAGAAATCGGCCATGATGACCTTGGCCGTACCCAGGATGTCACCGTTGTTGTTGCCGTACCAGGTATGCAGCAACTGGCCGTCCTCACCCACAAGCGCGGCCTTCATGGTGGTGGAACCGGCGTCGATACCGATGAACACGCGACCGGTGTAGCCTTCGAGCTTGCCCTTGGGGACGACTTCGGTGTCGTGGCGGGTCTTGAACTCGGCAAAGTCCTCGTCGGTGGCAAAGAGCGGATCCAGACGCTCGACCTCGGCGCCCTGTGTGTCACCCAGGGCATCGATGGCCTCGATGAGCTGCGGGAACGTGCTGAGCTTATTGGACTCGTGCGCCATGGCGGCACCGCTCGCCACAAACAGGTGAGCATTTTGGGGCACGATGCGGTGCTCCTCGTCCAGGTTGAGCGTGAGGTAGAAGCGATGGCGCAGCTCGGAGAGATACTGCAGCGGGCCGCCCAGGAAGGCGACGTTACCGCGGATGGGACGGCCGCACGCCAGGCCCGAGATGGTCTGGGTCACGACAGCCTGGAAGATGGAGGCGGCCACGTCCTCGGGGCGGGCGCCCTCGTTGAGCAGCGGCTGCACGTCGGTCTTGGCAAAAACGCCGCAGCGGCTGGCGATGGGATAGATGGTGGTGGCGTTGGCCGCGAGTTCGTTAAGGCCGCTGGCGTCGGTGTGCAGCAGGGTTGCCATCTGGTCGATGAACGCGCCCGTACCGCCGGCACAGGTGCCGTTCATGCGCTGCTCGATGCCGTTGTCAAAGTAGATGATCTTGGCGTCCTCGCCGCCCAGCTCGATGGCGACATCGGTGGCCGGGATGAGGGTCTCGACGGCGCGCTTGCTGGCGATGACCTCTTGGACAAACTCCAGGTCGAGCCACTGGGACAGCAGCAGGCCGCCCGAGCCGGTAATGGCGCAGGTCATTTGGGCCGTCGGCAGCACGGCCGCAGCGCCCTCGAACAGGTCGCGGGCGCAGGCGCGGACGTCGGTATGGTGGCGCTGGTACTTGGCGTAGACGATCTGGTTGTCATCGTTGAGCACGGCGAGCTTGACGGTGGTGGAGCCCACATCGATGCCCAGGTGCAGGTTGCCGTGGGCGTTGTCGGGGTTGAAGATTGCGCCTTCGGGGGCGTGGGCGGCGGCTGCGGGCTCGCTAGCGACGGACGTCTCCCCTACCGCGTTCTTGGCATCGGCAACTGCCTCGGCAACTTTCTCGGCAGCTGCGGTCGCGGCCTTCTGCGCGGCGTCCACCACGGTGGGCGTAGCCTCGCGTGCGGCGGCGACCATGCGGTCCTTGATGCCCTCGACGAGTTTGCTCATTGTCTCTCCTCTTAGTTGTTGGACTCGACGGTTACAGCGGTGTCGGCCGCGTCCTCGAGCTGCAAGTTCAATAGCTTCATGCCGTATTCCGGCACGTTGATATCGATGGGTTGGCCATACAGGTCACCAGGACGCACAAAAGCGAGCACCGTCATCATGCGCGCCATGGCCTCGGGCGATTCGGTGAGCCCACGCTCAAACCAGCGCTGAATCATGCCGACCTCGGCACTCACGACGTAGGTGACGTAGTAGTCAAAGAACGTGCCCAGCGCCAGGCCCAAAATGCCCGTCTGTGCACGCGGCACCACAGCCTCACGCGCGGTGTCGATAATCCTTTTAATGAAGGCCTGGTCGCCGCCCGGACCCAGCAGAGCACCGATCAAGTCGCGGTTGGCCGCAAGATAACGCAGTAGCTCAACCGAACCGGGCGCCGGCTCGAGCTCATCGATGTTGTGATAAAGATCGGGCAGCCGAGCTGCGGTGATGAGCTCAATACGCTCACGGATCTCGGCCAGCAAGCCGTCCTCGATTTGATTGATAAAGTCGGGGATATCGCGGTAGTGCGAATAGAACGTACGGCGCGTAAGACCGGCGCGCTCGGTGAGCGACGCGACGTTAATGCGCGAAAGGTCGCCGCTTTCGGCAAGCTCGCTGGCAAGTGCCTGGCGAAGGGCACGCTGCGAGCGAAGGGACCGGCGATCGCATTTCTCGAGCTGGGACAAGCGTCCTCCTTGTTACTCTGCCTGTGCGCTATTGCACAGTGCGAGTATTATTGCACACCGTGTGCATCAACACGTAAAGGCAATATTTGGATGCGACGAAGGGGCAGTCCCTTTGCCACATCGAGCCGCTGCTTGGTCCCGTTAATGGGACCAACAATCGCCACGCCCGTTTCATCATGCCGGTAATGATCGATAAGGAGGCCGACATGAACAATCAGGCATGCGATGGCATCACCGATGCCGGCAAGGACCTCGTCCTCAGCTGCATCAAGAGCCAAGAGCTGCGCGACCACATGCGTAAATACCTATACTGGCCAGCGCCAATCATCGCCGGCTCTCTTAAGACGCTTGATGAAAAACGCACCATGCTCGAGCAACTCCGCAAGGAGGTTTCGCCGGAGCTGGTCGAAGATATCGATTCGCATCTCGCCCAGCTCAACAGCGCACTCGATATGCTCCACAACATCGAGCGCGACCGCGGAATCCTCCTACTGCACGTCATGGTCTACAACGAGGAGGAGCGCGACGCCGACGCCCTCGACGGTCCCTTCCCCACCGCATCGTGGGAGGCCGCGCAGGCACTCATGAAGCGCTACATCGAAGAGTATCCTGAAGACGACTGGTCCGAATCGTACTGGAAGATCGACCTATACACCCCAGAAGACCTTCACGAACATCAAACGGCGCAGTCCTCCCTGGCGTTTGCGGCAACCAAGGATGGCGAGCTTATATTTCTCCGCGATCAGCGCAATAACCGCACTCGCAAATCGTATGTCGAAAGCGCCTGGCGAAACGATAGCAAACTGTTCTGCGACAGCAACGAACCCATCTATACGCCGTGGGTCCCAGGCGACATCCTCAAAATCGACGGTCGCCCCTTTGATCACGGGCCTCGCTTTGCCATTGTGCTCGAAAACGACTACGAGCACACGCTCCGGGGACAGATCTGGTGCGCAGGGCCTAGTAAAGATCACGGCGTTAAGGAGGGTTCACTTTCATCCGGCACCTACAGCGACAGTCTCCTGGACCCCTTCATCCCCTCCGCCCTCTACACCGCCGAGTGCTACACCGGTGAGCTGCCGGACGACTGCGCTTTTATGCTCGAGCTTTCGCAGATGCTGCACGACAACCCCGACTACGGCAAGCAATGGTCCGAAGGCTCGGTCGGACATGACTGCCTTCAGCCGTATCGCAAGCCCGCCAACCAAAGCGAGCTGGATACTCGTCCGGACATCTTCGAGTTTTTAGACTCGCAAAGTATTAAGGAGCATCTTCAACGAATCAACTACGAGCTCACCACGCCCGTAGCGGCTTTCATTGTCAATTGCTCGCATAAAGCAACGCTGCAGCAAAAGCTCGAAGGCTGGCAAAAGATCATCGACAATATGCCCAATTGCACCATGAACCGCAGAAACGACACGGTCGTCATCCCGGACTTCCATGCCTTTCTGCGCAATGTCATCAAACAGGAGAAACGAAAACTCGCGCACCTTAAAAGGACGGACGGTCAAAGCCTGTACTTCTTTGAGGACTACTCGTGGGACTGGCGCGGGCAGGTCGGCTATCTTTACGGCCCGTACAGCAGTTATCAAAAGTGCTTCGATGCCATCTGGAAAGAGCTCGACGGTGACGATCCCAAAGCCATCAGGATCACCCGTCGTCCCATCGACCCAGAAGAAGACCACTATGCCGACGACATGGTCTTACTCAATGCGAACGGCGAAGTAATGTCTTGCGATTACCGCAACAAAAGCGAGTGGGACGAGGCGGGCACCGCCAGCGATTTCGAGGACATGTGGTTTGATATCCCGACGCCTTTCCATGCCGGAGACATCGTCTGCAACCTCCAACGCCCCGACAAGCCGATGGTGCTGTTTGACCTGCAAACTTGGGGATCCGAACGAGTCGACAAAGAGCTGGCCTCCTCCGTCTACAAAGAGCGCCTCGTTCAAAAGGCCGACAAGCTATTGCGCTGGCACCGATATGACGGCGACACCAGCGACATGTACGCCTACGGCTGCCAAGTCTCATCCGCCTTGCATTTCCCCTTCTACATTGGGGAGCCTGAGGGCTTTCTTTTGGACATCGACTATTACCGCAAGCCGCTCAAGTCAGAGGAGCGAATCCTTTACGGCGTCAGGGCATATGTCAAAGGCGACCTGGCGGTTGATTCGCTCGCCGCAATGGCCAGCGCATGCGAGCTACAGGCGCTGGCGGAGAAAAAGGCGCGTGGCTTCGAGGACGCAGACAGCTGGCTCAAGGACCGCTACCCAGAACTGTTCGATGCGACGGCCGATCCCTTCTTAGAGGGAGGTTGCACCAGTTACGCTTAGTTTTTGAAACGCCACTACCGATTGTCCTTTCAGTACGCGCACACTCATGTACCAGTGCGTTTCCAAAAGTATGTTTGACGCGAGATTCATATCAGACCCGTTAATGGGACCACAAAGCACAACCTCTGATGGATGCTAACGGCAACGACCGAATTGGAGGTTGCAATGGACAGCCAAGCAGATACCGTGATCACCGATGCCGGCAGGGAGCTCGTTTGCAGTTGCATCAAGGACGATGAGCTGCGTGCTCATATGTTCAAACACATGGGAATGGCAGATGGCTCCCTCTGTAAAACCATCGGCGGCTCCCTCAAGACGCTCGACGAAAAACGGACCATGCTCGAGCAGCTTCGCAAAGAGGTCTCATCGGATTACGCTGAAGCGATTGACTCCGGCCTCGAACAACTCGACACTGCACTCGATATGCTTTACAACGTTGACCGTGACCTCGGTATCTTGCTGGTCTCCGGCGTGTTTTACAGTGAAGACGAGCGCGGGCACGACACCTTTGATGGCCCCTTCCCCGTTGCCTCTTGGGATGCCGCTCGAACCCTCATGAAGCAATACGTCGATGACGACCCCGATGAAGATTGGTCCGAATCATTCTGGCAGATTAAGCTCTATACCGCCGAAGACTTACACGACCGCCCACGCGCTCAAGCCTCGCTGATATTCGCCGCAACCATACCCCGACTGTGGCAAACATTGGTCGGATGGATCGGTCGTACACGACTGCTTGCAGCCATATCGCACATCGGCCGGCGCCGGCGTCAACGCCATACGTTCGAACATTCTCGAGTTTCTCGACTCGCCCGATATCAGAGAGCATTTGGAAGGCATCGGCTACGAGCCCACCACGCCCGAGGCGGCGTTCATCGTCGACCATTCGAACGAGAAGACGCTGCAACAGAAGATTGAGGCCTGGCAAAAGATTCTCGAAAACATGCCCAATTGTGCGATGAGCAGGCGATACGGCACGTTCAATATCCCCAACTTCCATGTCTTTCTTCGCGACGTCATCAGATGGGAGCGCAAGAAAATCGCCCGGTTCAAACAGCCTGGCAAGCACATGTATTTCTTTGAGGACAAGACGGGAAGTCCCCATGAGAGCGGGTGCAATTATGGCCCCTACACCAGCTACGAAAAATGTTTCGAGGCAATCTGGAATGAGCTTGAGGAGGAAAATCCTACCTCGATAGAAATAACGCGCCGCCCGATCGATCCGGACGAAGACTACTATGCCGCCGACAGGCTCATGCTCAACGCAAAAGGCGAAATTATGGACTGCCAGCTGAGCTGCATCGACATGGAACGCGAGGGCGAAGACCCCACTTTCGCTTTTGAGTTGATGTGGTTTGACATCCCGACGCCATTCCACGCCGGCGACATCATCTGTTGTCACGGCGACCCTGGCGACCCCATACTGCTTCTCAATATGCAGACATGGACCACGCAGCGGGTCATAGATGAGCTTCCGGCTTCCACCTACAGGGAATGCGCCGCAAAAAAGGCCGACGACCTGCTCAGGCACCATCGGCAAAATGGCGATACGAGCGACATGTACGCCTACGGCTGTCAGATTGAATATCCCCTGGAGTACCCCGTCTATATCGGAGAGCCGAGTTGTTTTCTTCTCGATATGGAATACTGCCGTACCCCGCTCAAGCCGGAGGCGAGAATTCTGTACGGCGTGCGGGCATATCTCGACGGCAATCTGGGTCTTGACTCACTAATTGCGCTATCAAGTCTTTGCGAGCTGCAGGCGCTGGTCAAGAAAAAAGCCGAGCGGTTTGAAGGGGAAGACGGCGGGCTCAAAATCCGCTATCCGGAGCTGTTCGATGATGCGATAACCCCGCCGGAGCGATTCGAAACAAAGAGGAGCTAGCCATGGACATCTTGGATTTTGTGGACTCCCGGGACATTCGGGAGCATCTCCGCCGCATCAATTTTCAACCCAACACCATTGAGGCCGCCTATCTGGTTTGGTTTTCGAAGACCGCCACGCTCGATCAGAAATGCGAAGCTTGGCAGGAGATCGCCCGAACTATGCCCAATTGTTCGCTGGAGGCAACCCATGCCGGTCTTGGAAGGCCGGCCATCCCCGATTTCCATACTTTTTTGCGCTGGACAATCGATTACAACAAGCGGTGCGTCGATGCGTTTGCGAGTGGGACGGGCTACGTTTATCAATATGAAGAGGAGATTGTGCCCGACGGGCAACTTTGTGGGGCCTTCGGCGCGCCATTCAGCTGTTATGAGAAATGTGCCGAGGCGTTGCGCAGTGATGATGAACTGGCGAGCCGTCCAGAGGCACGCGTACGCATCACCCGGTGCCCGCTCGATGCCGACGAAGAACATCGCCGGGAAGATTGGCTCATGGTGAACGGTAAAGGCGAGGCCCTTTCCGTCTATTGTCCTTCCGCCGGCCCCGTTGAGAACGATTGGGAGATCGCATTCGAGTTCATCTGGGTCGATATCCCCACGCCGTTCCACACCGGCGATATCGTCTGGACGCCACAAGGCAGTGCCCGCGAGCCGTTCACGTTGCTCGATCTGTCCACGTGGGACCGGACACAGCTTGAGGCAGAGCTTCGGCAGGTAGACCGTTCTGACGAATGGCTTGATCATGCGCAGCAGCGCCTCGAGCACTATCGCCATGCAGGAGATATCAGCAACATGCGTGCCACTGGCTGCTCGATTACCTGCAACGAGACGTTTCCCCTCTACATCGGCGAACCGGAGCCGCTCTACCTAAATCTCGAGTACTACCGCAAGCCACTCGAAGACGAACAACGGATTTTAGTCGCAGCCCAGGCATATCTGCGCGGCGACCTGTATGTCGACTCACTTGTAGCGTTTATCGACACCATAAGGATGGAGTCCAAGGCAAAGCGCAACCTGGAAGAGCTACGTCTGGATCAGGCGCCGCTCAAGAAAAAGTATCCGCAGCTATTTGAATAGAGGTCGTCATGTCCGAATCCACGAGGGGTTACGCCGATAACCCGGAGGCCATCATGTACGAAGAAATAATCAACCTCATCGAATCTCCGGAGTTACGAGAGCATTTGTTGCATAATCCACAGCTACTGAGTGGCAATCATTACGCGCAAATCATCGGTGGCGCGTCGATAGAAATCAACCGCAAACGGAAGATGCTCAGCAGGCTGGTTGCTGACGAGCGCAACTCGTCAGACAACACCTTTCATTGGTACGATCCAGAAGAATGTATCGACTACATCGATGACTGCTTGGACGCGCTAAAGGCCGTCAACGGAAACGGAAAGACGCTGCTTATTAGCGAAATTAGCTTTGTCGACAACGAAGTAGGATCCGCCATCACGCATGGCCCCTTCCCCGTGGCATCGTGGCAGGCCGCCCTTGCGGCAATGGAGGCATACGCAGGCAAATGGAGCGAAATGACAGACTTATCGTCCTCATACTGGATGATCGAGCTGTTCAACCTTGCCAACGACCCGAGCTGTTCATATCCATACGACGGCTTTCTACAGCCGGACTACACTTACTACGCAAACATCTCGGGCGAAATTCAATACCTCTGCAGAGAGGAAGTGGGGGAATGTGGCGAGGTGCGCGACTGCATTGTGGGCGAAATTTTTGGGCCATGGTTTAAGGGGGCATATGTCGACCTGCCCACGCCGTACAAAAAGGGCGATATTCTTGAAATCGACTGCCGACCATGGACGCCAGGACCTTGTTATTGCCTGGTAGCAAACTCGAAATTGGACTGCCTGTATCCCGATGGCGATGGGCAGATCAGATGTGGCTCTATCCCCTACGGCAGCTGCTTTGCCGGATGGGCGCGCACGAACCTGATGCTGTCGCCCGTATTCAGGGCGAAGAAAGCAACGCAACCTTTGCCGGAAGCATGCACAACCTTACAAGCGATCGAACTGGACCGGATAGAAGACCTGCTAGAAGAGTGCACCGACAACAAAGAGAACGAGCCTGGCTGGCTGGATATATATCGGCATCGCGCGCGATGATGAATCATTTGGGCGGGACTTCAAAGGCGGCAAACAGTGACGACACCAGCTCTTCCGGCAACGCAGCATTCACAGCACCCCACCGACGGAGGCTCGAGCCACGCGCGGCTCGGAGGAGGATACCAAGGTTCTCCGCATCTCAGGCCAGAACCTTCGAGGCATTCTGCCAGAAAATAGCCTCGATATCCAAACGAACAAATAGTCCTCGCCCAAAAGGTAGGACGAGGACTATTTCATGCAATATTTGCTAGCACCCCTAATAATCGATTGAAGCCAAAGCCTGCTTGATACGCTTGCCACTTGCGCCCTTGAAGTAATACCAAATTAAGCGGTCAACTTCGCGGTAGCCAATTTCGCCATTCTGATTATTTTCAGAGCGCCATTTGTTGATACCCTCGAGAACGGCGTCGTACAAGTTCCTATACTTGGTATATCCATCATCATCTTTTTTGTAATTCTCGATTGTACTTACGAGTTCTTGACCGCCCTTGGCCCCCTTTGTCCTCTTCATCCTGCAACATTTCCAACTAGCCAGCTCCCCGCTCGCATAGTTATCAACGAAATATGGGAGAACGCTGGCAACGACTTTATCGTAAATGCAATACTTATCGCCCAACTTCAAATACTGGCAAGTCCAATGGCAAAACTTTGTGGCAAACGAGAAATTAATCTTGTTAATATCTGCCACATGAGCCTCATTCAGGTAGGTTTTCGAAGCTTTCGAAATGTCAGTGACAAGCTGGTCGTCGCCTACGCTTAACCTCTCCCTAAGCCCTTCGATGCCAGCAATAATCTGAGACGTAAAAAGTACACCACCGGTTATCGTCTTTTCCCCTTCACCATCATCGGACATCTTCTCCACAGTCATTGGCTTCAGATCGAGCTTTTTCATGATGTCGTCGACCTTATGCCTGCCAACGGCAGTTAAATGGGTCGAGTTTTCATTATCAATTTCGTAAACTGCTCTTCCTATGCACGCCATTCGCTCATGCGCGTTGCCAACAAACATGCCTTTGAATATTTCGCGGACCTCATCTTTATCCGTCTGGTTGTAATTCGAGTCGTTCTCAACCATGCCGTTGACAAAGGCGATGTTTTTATCCGTAAAAAGAGGCACGCCGTTCTGGTCCAGGTCAAACTGATATGGGTCAGCCGTTCGCTCCGCATCTTTCACGTAAGGCATCACCATTTTATTTACGCCATTGACCTCTTCCATCACCGGATTAAAAAACATTTCTTGACGACTCATGTGAACTCCTTCCCAGAACTGTTCAGACATACTGCCGACAGAACATAACGCCTAATATTGATGATAATTCTTGACCCGCCCAGTAGTTTCTCTTTGGCTGTGAGCGGTCATTTTCTGCTGCTAGACGCGCTGCTGGCCGAGCAGTTGTTATTGGCTATGACCTCAGCCGAAGGCTCGCGTGCAGGACGGCTCCATGCCATCGGAACTTATGCGGACCAGAGCATCTGCATTGCAGTGGGTCTCGGCGAATGCCGCATCGTTGTCCCTGTCCTCCACCGCAAAGCAGCCTGCTAAGATCGCCGCCGTTGGGCTGAGCATGTTGCGCAGGTCGCGCAGGATCGCATTTATCGGGCGGTTGTCGTCGAGCATCTCGAGTCCGTCAATTACGACCACGACGTCCTTTAGCACCGCCCTATTCCACGCCTGGTCGCCGAGCAGCCAACTCGTTAAAAGGTCCATGGTCATGTTGTCCTCAACAAAAATGCCTAGGTTGCGCTGCTTGAGGCGTATCGTTGCGCGAATCGCCTCGACCTGTCGTTCCTCAGGATCCTCTGACACCTTGTCATCCATCTCGGCGCGAATAAGCCGGGCGATCGCGTCCTCTTCACACTCCCGCATCGGCATGTAGAGCACAGTGCACTGCTCGCTCAGGCATAAAACCGCATGCGCCAGTACGTTCGAAACGTCTTCATGCGCGCCGCCAATCACGCTAAGCTTGCCTAGTCCAATACCGCCGCCCAGGATGTCATCAACAGGCATACCAGTCTTCAATACCTGTAGGACCTCGAACACCGATGTTTCCATGGCATGATCGAGCCCGGAAGTCAGTCGATCATGGAAACGGCTTATGTCAAAGCCGCCATCGCCCCGTTCTTCACGAATCCAACCACGCTGGCTCGCATCTGTCGGCGGCATAACGCCTGGCAGGCCCATTATCTCGCCCAAACTCACAGAACGGCCAATTCGGTCGTCCCTGGAGTCCATCTTTAGCGTCATCGCAACCCTCCTAACGCCTACCACGCTTACCAGTAGCCTTAAAATTCCAAATCGGCTTGAGTCGGTGAATAACATCAACCGTCGGGTCCATGAGTCTCAGTACATCATCCGCAGGCTTATACGCTTCGGGCGACTCATCGAGCGTCGTCTCGCATGCACTCGGACAGTAGATGCCGGCATCGCGCATCTCGTTAACGAACGACCTGGTGTCGAGCGTTTGGAACGCTTTGGCGCGGCTCATCGCGCGACCCGTCCCGTGCGGCGCCGAACAGTTCCAGTCCTCGTTTCCCTTGCCGCGTGCAATAACGGCACCGTCGCGCATGTTGAACGGAATCAGCACCATCTCGCCCGCATGAGCGCTAATGGCGCCCTTGCGAATCATGCCGCCTTCCGAGATGTAGTTGTGCATGGTGGTAAAGCCGTCTCCGTCGAGCCGAATTCCCGTACGCTCAATAATCTGTGCGACAATCGCCTTGCGGTTCTGATTCGAGAAGCGCTGGCAGTTATGCATATCGACGAGATACTCGGCAGAAAGATCTCCCACGAGATACTTAAGCTCGTCGGGGATATCCGCCGTGCACGTCTTCTGCGCCAGAGCCTGATGATGCTCCGCCGTCTGCTTGCCCATGTTGCGCGAGCCGGTGTGCACGACCAGATATTGGCACCCATCCTCGTCCTCGTCGAGTTCAATGAAGTGATTGCCGCCGCCCAGCGTGCCCATGGAGCGCTCAACCTTGCGCTTGTCCTGAAGCCAATCGCGCGACTCCATGTCAAAGTCCGCGAGTACGCAGGCAGGATCGCGATGAAGGCTAAAGCCCGTGGGCACCGCGCGCTTCACATCGCGATTGAACTGAATGAGGTCGTCGCGCGCGATGGTTTCCGCAAGCGGCACGCAGTACATCCCGCATCCGATGTCGACCCCCACCAGGTTGGGAATCACCTTGTCGCCCAAGTTTGCCGTAAAGCCAATCACGCAGCCCTTGCCCTTATGGGCATCGGGCATGATGCGGATCTTGGCGCCTTCAAACGCCGGGCAGCTGGAAATCTCCTCGATCTGCTCCTTGGTTGAGTCCTCAAGATTCTCGGCAAAGACTTTGATGTCTGCCATCGCATTTCTCCTGTTCTGATCCTTGTAAACCGGAACCGGCCCCAAGCCAATAGAGCGCATGTCACACCATCCAGCCAAACCGCCGATTTCCGTTTAACCACCTTTCGCCCTATTCGAGCTCTTATTGCTGCGAATACTACGGTCGCGCGGACTACAATGAGTCCCAATAACGGGTCTTGTTTTGTATCTCCGGTTGGTACCCTGCCGGCGAAAGGAGACAACGTGGCGAACAGACCAAATCAAAAGCTCAGGCTTCTGTTCCTGCTTAAAACCTTGATGGAAAAGACCGACAGCACGCACGGACTCACAACGCAGCAGATTATCGAGGAGCTCGCCTATCACGACCTTGAGGCAGAGCGAAAGGCCATCTATCGCGACCTGCAAACGCTTCGCGACTTTGGGCTCAACATCGACCAGCGCGGTGGCAGGGAATGGGCCCTGGTCTCACGCCCGCTCGACCTGCAAGAGCTCATCATGCTTGTTGACGCCGTGCAGAGTTCGCCGTTTTTGACCGATGAGTTGACCGACCACCTCATCGGCAAGCTGCAGAGCCTCGCCAGCCTGGGCGAACGCGAACTGATGCACAAGCGTGTCGACGTGCCTTCGCGCGTGAAGATGCAAAACTCTGATGCCCTGCTCAACATCGACTTGATTCAGCAGGCTATGCGCGAAAAACGCAAGATTCGGTTTCGTTACTTCCACTACGACGCCGCCAAGCAAAAGGCCCTTAATCATGACGGAAAGACCTACGAGCTCACACCTGTGCGCCTTATCTACTCCGACGAACTCTATTACATGATTGGATTTAGAGATAAATGGGCCAATGCCGGCTCGGGTCATCAGCCGTTCACGCCTTATCGCGTCGATCGCATGCTCGATGTTGCGGTATCCGAAGAGTCCGCGACCAAAGATCCGCGTATCGCAGGCTATGTGCTCGAGGACCACGTTTCGCCATCGTTTGGAGTCTATGCGGCCGATAAGACCACCGTGGTGCTGGAACTCGATGACCGCGCAATGAACCCGCTCATCGACAAGTTCGGGCTCGATGCCGTTGTGTTTGAGAACCAGGATGGGCGCCTGTTGGCGACCGTCAAAGCCCCGCTGTCGCCTCAGTTCTTTGGCTGGCTGCTGCAACTCAGCACCTTCATTAAGATCGTTCAACCTCAAAGTGCCATCGATACGTATCTTGACTATCTCGATAGCACGCGTGCGCTCTACCAGGAAGACAGGTAGTACTGCCATGAACATGACCCCCAACTTTAACGTATCGTTCGAGCGCCTGAATCCCGAACAGCGCGAGGCCGTCGAATGCCTAGATGGTCCGTTGCTCGTCATTGCCGGCCCCGGCACCGGCAAGACGCAGCTGCTGAGCCTGCGCGCGGCGAACATCTTGGCCAAACGCGACGCCGCCCCTAGCAACATCCTCTGCCTCACCTATACCGAGGCGGGCGCGGAAGCCATGCGCAAACGCCTGATTGAGCTCATCGGCCGCGACGCCTACGGCATCGAAGTCAGTACGTTCCACGGATTTGCAAGCAGCATAAGGTCGCGCTATCCCGAGTACTTCGTACGCCCTTCGACCGACACGCTTGTTACCAGCCTGCACCAGCAAGAGATTTTTGATCGGCTGCTCAAATCGCTGCCCTTTGGTTCTCCGCTAGGCGGAGGGTCACCTGATATGCCTGCGCAAAACATCGGTAAGATGATCGGCTTTGTCTCCAAAATCAAACGCAGTGGCCTGGACTACGACACGCTGAGCGCCATCACGCAGCAGAATATCGACGCCGCTACCTGGCTCACCGAACATTCCGAGCTGCTTACGCTCGTCTGTGGAAGGGCAAGCGCCGCGTTGGCCGAACGCTTTGAGGAAGAGGTTGAGCGTGTCTGCGCCATGGCGCCTACATCGCTCACCCGCCCTATCGACTGTCCTGCCGGCACGTACGTGCCGTACATTCTTGAGTTGCGCGACACCGTTCGCCGCACCGAACTTATTGACGAGAAGGGAAAGTCGTCGGGGTACACCAAGGTGCGCGATGTCTTCTTTGGAGGCAGCAACTCGCAGGGACGCACCTTTAAGATTGCGGAGCAGAGCGAGCGACTTAAGACCGCTTGCGACGTCGCGCGTCGCTACCAGAGCGAGCTCGACCAGCACCATCTCTACGATTACGACGACATGATCGGCGACTTTGTTAACGCTGTCGAGCACAACAACGCGTTGCGCCAAGTGCTCCAGGACACCTATACCTATATTCAGGTCGACGAATTCCAGGACACCAATGGCGCCCAGATGCGCATCATCGAGCTGCTCTGCGACGGCGTCGATGCGCCCAATATCATGGCCGTCGGCGATGACGATCAGGCCATCATGCGTTTTCAGGGCGCCACAATCGAATGTGCTAACCAGTTTGCGGCCGAGTTCTCGCCCCGGAGCATCGTGCTCAAAACCAACTATCGCTCCACGCCCGCCATCGTTGAGCTTGGTCAAGCTATCGCACGGCAAATTGAATATCGCCTCAACGCCAGCTCGAATAAGTCAATCGAAGCCTTTAAGCCTCAAGGCGATCAGGTCAGCTTTAGCGAGAACGTCTACACCGGCAAAGCCGAGGAATACGCCGCCGTTGCCGCGAGCATTAGGCGGAGGATTGATGCTGGCTACCTCGATGACTGCGAAGATCCCAATGAAGGAATTGCAGTCATCTCTGCCAAACACGCCGCATTGCGCTCGCTGATTCCCTTCCTCGTTAAGGAGAACGTGCCGTTTTCCTATCGCGAACGACAAAATCTCTTTGCCTCCGAGCGCATGCAGACGACGTTGGCACTGTTGCGCTGCGTTACCGCGCTTGCTCGCGGGCAGCAGGAGCTCGCCAGCAGCTATCTTCCGCAGATTGTCTGTGCCGCCGAGCTGGGCGGCGACCATCCTTCGTCCGTGACGTTTGCGCTCAGCGCCAAGCGCGAGCATCGCGGCGACTGGATGGCCGCCATGCGCGAGAGCAATAGCGCCCGCGTTAAAGAGCTGCACGACGACCTTGTGCAGTGGGCGGCCGAAGCCGGCGCCTCCCCGGTCAGAGCGTTGCTCTTTAAGATTGTCGAACGCAGCCTTGGCTATTATCAGGATCATAAAAAACAGGATCCGCTGGGCGCCGCCGAATTCAATGCCGGCATCCGCGCCTTGCTTGCCTTTGCTGAGGGGGAGATGGGAGACGCGCGCCGCATGGGACGCACGCTTCGACTGCCCGATATTGTCGACAAACTCGACGCCGCTCAAAAGTTTGGCGTGAGCATCGACGCATCGATCAACCTCGGTGCGCCGGGAGCTGTTCGCCTCACCAGCGCCCATAGCTCTAAGGGCCTGGAGTTCGACTGCGTCTACTTGCTCGATGCCGACGACTCCACTTGGCACAAAGGCGCCGGCGGCATGAGCTTGTACCCGTCCAACCTGCTTATTCGCGATGAAAAGGACAACGACGACGCGCGTCGCCTGCTGTTTGTCGCCATCACACGCGCTAAGCGACACCTCGAGCTGTACCGCGCCGGCGGGTTGGCTTTGCAGGAGCTCACGGGGCTTATCAACTCTTGCGAAGTTTCTGCTGAGGCAGACCAGCTCAGCGTTGCAATCGAAACCGAGTGGCGCGACAACTACGTGTTTGATACGCCCGAGCTCCGCGCGCTTTTGGAACCTCATACCGACGTGAAGTTTCTTTCTGCCACAGCGCTCAACAACTTTGTGACGTACGAGCCTGGATGCGCAAATAGTCTGCACTTCCCTGAAAAGCAGATTGTGCGCCTGCCCACAGCACCCACGATCCAAACTGAATTCGGCACCATCGTTCACGCGATGTTCGAGGAGATCGTTAATAGAATGGCAGCCGATGGCGAGGCGGCGATTGAGACAATTGAGGCCGAGTATCGCCAGCAGATTTCGTGGCTCGATTTTGCCCCCGAGGACGTCCATCGCTATTCGGAGCGCTTCGAACGCATTTGTCGTGCATTCGTCCCCTGGCTTGTCGAGCATGTGCATGGCTATCGCTGCGTCACAGAGGCGAATATGCAGTGCCTGACCACCGAAGGAACTCCGCTCTTTGGTTTTCTCGACCTGCTCCTCGTTGACGATGCAGTTAAAACGGTAAAGATCGTTGACTACAAGACTGGCTTTGGCAAAGAAGTCCCTGCAGGCTACCAACGTCAGCTCAAGTTTTACAAACTACTGGTCGAAGCGTCACCCGAGTTTTATGGCTACACCGTCACTTCCATGGGCGACTACTATGTCGAGCCCGACAAGGCAACGAATGAGTTGCGTCAGCCGTTCTCGACGACCGCCAGCACCGATGACATTGCCGAGCTCGAACAACTCATCGATGCCGTATGGTCGCGCATTGAACACGGCGCTTGGGATACCAGCGCTTTTGAGCAAAGCGATGCCTATGAGCTGGCCATCGAGGAGCAGAAGGGCTGCCGCAAAAAAGCCGACAAGGCCGAGCTCATGCAACGCGCCTACGAGCATTGGCTAGTCGAGAACCCCGGAATGTGACAGAGGAACAGTCCCTTTGTCACATTATTCGATGATGGTGCGGGAGTTTTGCTTACGCATGGTGGCGAGCATGTGTTTGGGGACGGCGTGGACCATGCAGCTGCCGATAGTCGCGCTCGCGGCGGCCTTGGCGGCATCGCTGCCGTTTTTGGTCGCATAGCTGTGACGGAAACGCTTGAGCATGGCGATGTCGTTGCCGCCGTCGCCGTAAACCGCGACCTCATCCTCGGCAATGCCGTAGTAGCCCGCCAGCCAGGCCACGCTCTCACCCTTGTTGCACGCCACGTCCGTGATCTCGAACATCACCGGATCGAACGGCGCGTTGACCACGCGGTCCGAGCGCTCGGCCAAATACGCCTTAAGGTCGCGCTCCAGCTCGGGCGAGGTCACGCGACAATTGATCTTGCATACGTCATGGCGCAGGATGTCACCGATCGACTGGTCGAAATATTGCTCCTCGTGATACCCCCCACGTGCACGCATGCCGCGCATCACGATGCGCTTGATAGGACTGTCCTTTTTAAAGCCCGCCTGGTGCATCTCGAACGATCCGCTCGAGAACATGCCATCGGGCGTGGAGCAGTCAAAACAGATGTCCGGAAACGCCTTGAGCAGCTCCTCGGTGACCCGTGGGTCGATGGTCCAGGTCTTGAGCACCTCGCCATGGCTGTTGCGCACGATGGATCCGTTGGAGCAGCAGGCGTCGAGTGCCAGACCTGTAAAGCCATGCTCGCCGATCGGCAGCGTTGAGCGCCCGGTTGCGGGAACCACATGCAGGCCAGCCTCGGTCAGCTCGCGAATGGCACGGCGGATGGTCTCATCTGCCTCGTGCAGGGCGTTCAGCAGCGTTCCGTCTAAGTCACTCGCAAACATCTTGATCATGGGCATGCCCCTCCTTCGTCTGCACGATATTGTAGACGAGAACGGGCGCGCCCCAAGAGAGGCACACCCGTCAGGCGGTCGATTCTACACCGCGGCGGGGCCGTGTTCGCCGGTGCGGATGCGGATAACATCCTCGACCGGCTCGACCCAGATCTTGCCGTCTCCAACGGCACCGGTGCGGGCGGCGTTGCAGATGATGTCGACAATTCCGTCGACATGCTCATCGGCGCAGATAAGGGTGAACTGTACCTTAGGGATCGTGTTGACAAGCAACTCGTTGCCGCGCACGTATTCCTTCCAGCCATGCTGTGCACCGCAGCCCTGCACCTGGTTAATAGTCATGCCACGAACATCAGCAGCAAACAGCGCATCTTTAAGAACCTCAAGCTTCTCGGCACGAACAATCGCCGTAATTTTCTTCATAGTGAATTCCTCTCAATAAAAGAAATGAATTGCCATTCAACGACGCGGGTTTTCGAGGTGCCCGAGATTGCCCCGAAAGAGGAGCGCCGCGTACTTCGGTACGCAAGCGACGGTTTGAGGGGCAAGGTCGGGTGTCTGGGAAAGCCGTGCTGCTAATCGAGTCCGGAGAACGAAGGATAAGCGCTCTCGCCGTGCTGACTCGCATCCAGGCCCAGCGCCTCGTCTGCCTCGTCCACGCGCAGGCTGCCGCGGAACAGCGCCTTGACCACCGCAGCGATCACCAAGTCGAGCGCCAGTACAAGAGCGACCGTCACCACAATGCCCAAGATCTGCGAGATGAGCAGCGACACGTCGCCCGTGTAGAACAGGCCGCCCTTACCGGTCCACGAGAGCTCCGGCACGCAGAACAGGCCCGTGAGCACGCCGCCCAAGATGCCGCCGATGCCGTGGCAGCCAAACGCGTCGAGCGCATCGTCGTAGCCAAACTTGGTCTTAAGATGGCTGATAGCCAGGTAGCAGACAGGCGATACGATCAGGCCCATGACCAGCGCCGCCCACGGCTCGACAAAGCCCGCACCCGGCGTGACCACCACAAGGCCCGCAACCAGACCGGTGCTGGCACCCACCAGCGTGGGGCGACCGGTGCGCACGCGCTCGACGACAAGCCACGAGACCATGCCCGCCGCGCTGGCCGTCACGGTGTTGAGGATGGCGAGCGCCGCCACGGCGTCGGCCTTAAACTCGCTGCCGCCGTTAAAGCCAAACCAGCCAAACCAAAGCAGGCCGGCGCCCAGCGCCACAAACGGCACGTTATGCGGGCGGTAGCTCACCATGCCAAAGCCGCGACGACGGCCAAGCATTAAACAGAGAATCAGGCCCGTCAGACCGGACGAGATGTGCACCACGTCGCCGCCCGCAAAGTCGAGCGCGCCGATGATGTCGCCGATAAAGGAACCCTCACCGCCCCAGACCATGTGGGCGAGCGGCGCATAGACCACGAGCAGCCAAATGCCCAGGAAGGCCGTCATGGCACCAAACTTAACGCGGCCGGCCAGGCTGCCCGTGACGATAGCAGCCGTGATCATGGCAAACGCCATTTGGAAGGTGATGTTGATGATTTGAGGGTAGACGGCACCGTCCGCAGCATTGCCCTCGGCCGCCTGCAGCACCTGGTTGAGCACCGGCAAGCACAGCAGCTGGTCAAGGCCTCCAATAAACGGGCTCGAGCCGTCGCCGCCGTAGGCCAGCGACCAGCCGGCAAAAATCCACAGCACACCGACCAGACCAATGGCGCCAAAACACATGAGCATGGTGTTGATGACATTTTTGCGCCTGGACAGGCCACCATAGAAAAACGCCAGACCCGGTGTCATTAAAAACACGAGCATGGTGCAGATGAGCATAAACGTTGTCGATCCCGTATCGTACATTCGCTCCCCCTTGATCGCATGAACGTTGTCGGCGCCCATAATGCGGCCGAGGGGCAACTGGTGTAGACCAGAGACGGCGTTGTTAAACGCTGCGTTGTCGAATGGAAACGGTGCCGCAATCTTGGAAACGGCACGGCAACGGGCGCGAAACGAACGGGAAATACGCGAGCAAGGGAGCCGTGAGCGTGCCCGTCCCGGCTAGCGCCGAAACAGCTCGTGGGCGCGGTCGCGGAGATTAGTTGCTCGAATGACGCCCTCGTAGCGATTGATGCGCAAGCGCGGGAAAGCATTGAAAAAGCGCAGGTCGCGACGGCTGAGCGACACACTCGGCACCGGACGGCTCATGCGCTTGCCGGCAAGGCGACGACTGAGCGATGGACGCGGCATACTCGGCGCGGCATCGGCGACGCGGCGGGCAGCGAGCGCCAGGCCGCGAGCACCATCCGAGATAAACGTCGGCATCGAAGCCTTCTCACGAAGGGCATCGAGCGCCGCGTCGCCCAGCTCGGCCAGCCACGCGTTAACGGCGCGGCTACGGATATGCGTCTGCGCTACCGAGTCAATCGTCGAATCGGGAATACGTTCGAGCATGGAGTCCGAGGCATCGGCGAGCGACTCATTGATGCGGTCGGCAAGGTCGGCGCGCACACGCTCCAGCTGATCGGACAGGCGACGCCAACTGGCCAAAGAGAACACCGCGTCGACCATCATCGCAACCGCGACGATAAAGGCGGACAGCCGCACAATCAGCACCGGCAGATGGCCAAGCAGTCCCAGCAATGCCGGCTCCACTAAACGACAAATGCACAACGCGCCCAGGCCAAACGCGCAGGCCCAGTACAGGCAGATACGTCCGTGCAAGTTAAACGGCAGGTGCGAATAGTCCCAAAAGCGTGCGCCCGTTGTTTTTTCCAAAAGAAGGCCCACACTGTACTCAATCACGCTGCACACAAGCGCCGCGGCGACAAATTGGCTCGAGGCATCCGGAATCCCGCGCAGCAAAAGCCAGCAGGCTATGCCGCCCACACCATAGATAGGGCAACACGGCCCCAGCAAGAATCCGCTGTTGGCAAAGCGTCCTTGGTTGAGCATGGCGCAGACTGTCGACTCCCATGCCCAACCGCAAAACCCGTAAAAGGCAAACGAGAGCACCAGTGCCGAGAGCGGACAGGCGGCAAGCGTCGCGCCGTCAAATGCCATGTCGATCGCGGTCCCCACCGTCTACCCTCTCCTCTTTTCGCTCGATTCTTCACTCACGCCATCGTCTGCCTCGTCTTTGCGCGGCAGACGGCCGGCGACCGTCTCGCGCAGAGCGCACCATTTATCCGCCAGGCACACAATCCATGCCTCACGACACGTCGGCGGCACCGGCACCAGCGGAAACATATGCCGCACGATAATATTCCGCTCGCGCGACGTCAGCTCAAAATCTTCCTCCGCACGCGCCAGGGCAAAAAACGGATGCCGAAAGCCATGCAGCCGATGGCTCGGATCGGGATCGTGCCAATCGTAGAGAAAGTAATCGTGCAGCAGGGCTCCGCGCAGCAACGAGGCGCGGTCGACCGAGATACCGACACGGCCCAAGCGCTCGGCAAAGGACAGGCTCGCCCGCGCTACCGAGGTCACATGCGTATACACTGTCACATCGCCATGTTGGATAAACTCGCGCGTCAGGTCCAGACGGCCCGCCTGGGCGAGCTGACGGGCGGCATAGTCGACCTCGTGCGCGATTTTCTCGGCACGAACGACATCGGACATGCTGCCTCCTTCCAGCGACTCACGGCGACAAGCCACAGCCTGCACGCATTGAATTAATCATCATCGAATCTACCAGTATGGCATCGGACAAAACGTTTTGCCCCACCAGTTGGCGAATTACCGCGCCGCCGTCACATATCAAACGCCAAAATGTGCGAGACTGTTTTGTGCAATTGTGCCGGCCGAGGGAGCGCCGGCGCTCGATTCGCATGGAGTAACCCACAACGATGCTGCTTACGCAAACGACAACGCCCGAGGACGTCAAGGCTCTCGACCGCGCCGAGCTTCCGCTGCTCTGCGGCGAGATCCGCCAGGCAATCCTCGAAAGCTCCGCCGCCGTCGGTGGGCACGTTGCCCCCAACCTGGGCGTCGTTGAGCTTACGGTTGCGCTTCATCGCGTGTTTAACTCCCCCATCGACAAGATTGTCTTTGACGTTTCGCACCAGACCTACGCCCACAAGGCGCTGACTGGGCGCGCGTACACCTATATCGATCCGGAGCGTTATGGTGAGGCTTCTGGCTTTGCCAATCCCGACGAGTCCGAGCACGACCTGTTTGCCATGGGCCATACCTCCACGTCGGTGAGCCTGGGCTGCGGCCTTGCGCACGCTCGTGACCTGGCGGGCGACACGTATAACGTCATTACCGTTATTGGCGACGGCTCGCTTTCGGGCGGCCTGGCGTTTGAGGGCTTTAACAACGCCGCCGAGCTCGACAGCAACTTGATCATCATCGTCAACGATAACGACCAGTCCATCGCCGAAAACCACGGTGGCCTGTATCGCAATCTGGCCGAACTGCGCGCCAGCAACGGCACCTGTGAGCGCAACGTTTTCCGCGCGATGGGGCTCGACTACCGCTATCTGGACGCCGGTAACGATGTGTTAGCCCTCGTCGACGCGCTGCAGGAACTACGCAATATCGATCATCCCATCGTGCTGCACGTCTCCACCGCCAAGGGCAAGGGCTTTGAGCCGGCCCAGAGCGACCCCGAGCGCTGGCACCATGTGGGTCCGTTTGACATGGCAACCGGGCGCAAGCTCTGCCCGGGCCATCCGAGCGAGCCTGCGCCGCACACCTATGCCGACATTACGGGCGAGGCACTCAGCGCCGCCATCGAGCGCGATCCGCAGGTCGTGGGCATCACGGCCGCCACGCCCTACATCATGGGCTTTACACCCGAGCTTCGCGCCGCGGCCGGCAAACAGTTCGTCGATGTGGGCATTGCCGAGGAGCACGCCGTGACCTTTGCCACCGCGCTTGCGCGCTCGGGCGCCAAGCCAGTCTTTGGTGTGTACGGCACGTTTTTGCAGCGCGCCTACGACGAGTTGTGGCACGACCTGTGCCTCAACGACACCCCCGCAACCATCCTGGTGTTTGGCGCGTCGATCTTTGGCACCACTTCCGAGACGCACCTCTCGTTCTTTGATATATCCATGCTGGGCGGACTTCCCAACATGCGCTATCTGGCACCGGCCTGCATGGAGGAATACCTGTCCATGCTGAGCTGGTCGCTCGACCACCGCGAGCATCCCGTGGCGATCCGCGTTCCGGGCATTGGCCTGGTTAGCCGCCCCGATTTGGCGCCCGCCGAGGACACCGACTACAGCGCCGTTCGCTACGACGTGGTGCGTCAGGGCCGCGACGTTGCCGTGCTCGCGCTTGGCGATTTCTTTGAGCTGGGCGAGCGCGTGACAAACCGCTTGGCTGCCGAATACGGCATAGAGGCCACGCTCGTCAACCCGCGCTTTGCAACCGAGCTTGACCGCGAGTCTCTCGATGGCCTTGCCGCCGAGCATCGCGTTGTCGTCACCCTCGAGGACGGCATCTTGGACGGTGGCTGGGGCGAGCGCGTCGCGTGCTACTTGTCCTGCACGCCCGTGCGCACGCGCACCTTTGGCATCGCCAAGGGCTTTCCCGACCGCTACGATCCCAACGAGTTGCTTGCTCAGAACGGCATAACGGTCGAGAACATGGCCGCCGAAGCGGTACGCCTGCTGAACGAGTAGAAAAACCTCCGCAAGGGAAGCACCCCTGCGGAGGTTTTTATTTTCCCAACTCAATTGTCTCGATCTGTAACACCTAGAGGACAAATCCTCGCCCAATTGTTACAGATCTAGACAAACCGTCTTTGCCCCTGTTGTTTGTCTCAATCTGTAACAGATAGAGAGCTTTTGTCCATCCAGATGTTACAGATCGAGACACTCAAGTCCCCCTAAAGAGAAAATCTCAATCTGTAACAGTTACTCGGCAAAAATGGCTGCAGATGTTACAGATTGAGACAAAACAGCGAGGCAGGCCGCCACATCCGCAAGAATCACCACAAAGGTGCCCGTCCCCTTTGTGGTAGTTTTAAGTCATGGTCGGCGCGAAAAACGAATAGCCGTTCATACGCGATCTCCTTACTTATATATGTCGCGGTGCCGCCATTATAGCGACCGCCGCGAGCGACCATGCCGTCCGCAAAACGCTATCTCAGCTGTAATAATCGACGTTTGCCCAGATAAAACCTGCCAAAATAAACCTGTCCCTTTTTGGTAGGTAGAATTACCCATAAGGTAAGTATGTTTCTGAGTTATTTCGTGTTGACCCATTTGAGCGCGATAGGGTATAACTCTATTCAACCGCTAGGGATTTTATTGAGAAAGGTGTTCTACCATGAGCAAGAACCTCTCCCAGCAGGTCGTTTTCGACCGTCGCGGCTTCATCGCCGCCACCTTTGCAACCGTCGCCGGCCTTGGTCTTGCCGGCTGCTCCGACACCAGCGCCGAGGCCGACAAGGGTTCCGCCGCCGGCTCCTCCAAGAGCCCCGAGGACACCGAGGCTTCCACCACGCTCGATGCCAAGGCATTCGACAAGCTCGTCGACAACGGCCCCAAGGCCGATGATGACGCCATCGCCGCCAGCACCTGGGCCACGGCCGTCAAGGACGCCGGCGTCTTTAAGATCGGTGGCGTTCAGACCTCCACGCTCTTCTCCCTCCTCAACGAGAAGGACGGCAAGACCCGTGGCTTCGACGCCGGCATCGCGCAGCTCCTGTCCAACTACATTCTGGGCGAGAACAAGGTCGAGATCACCCAGGTGACCTCGGACACTCGTGAGTCCGTCCTGCAGAACGGCCAGGTCGATGCCGTCTTTGCCACCTACACCATTACCGATGAGCGCAAGAAGCTTGTCTCCTTTGCCGGTCCCTACTACTACACCCAGCAGGCCATCCTGGTGCTCGCCGACAACGACGACATCAAGAGCGTCGACGACCTGGCCGACAAGAACGTCGCCGTCCAGTCCGGCTCCAACGGCCCCGCCATCCTGGAGGAGTTCGCCCCCAAGGCCAGCCAGCAGGAGTTCAAGACCGACGAGGAGGCCCGCCAGGCACTTCAGCAGGGCCGCGTTGACGCCTACGTCATCGACAACAACATGCAGCAGAGCGCCCTGGTCCGCGAGCCCGGTAAGTACAAGATCGCCGGCAAGCCCTTCGGCAGCAAAGAGCCCTACGGCATCGGCCTGCCGCTCGATTCCGACGGCGTCGCCTTTGTCAACGACTTCCTTAAGAAGATCGAGGACGATGGCACCTGGACCGAGCTGTGGCAGATCTGCATCGGCGATCGCACGGGCGACACCAACGTTCCCGAGCTGCCCGAGATCGGCGCCTAGACAGCGAGCCCAGTAACGGCCGCTACGAAACCATACGGAAACGCACGATGCGCTTTATTGCGCTAAACTGTTTCCACACTGAGTTGTCGGGGCTTCCGTACACACGGGAGCCCCTTTCCTTATCGGCGGGAGGTCCGCATGAGTCTCTCCGAGCTCTGGTCGCTCTATGGCCAGAACTATATCGACGCGCTGCTAGCAACCTGGGGCATGACGCTTGAGTCGTTTGCCATCGCCATGGTGCTGGCCGTCGCCGTCACCGTGATGCGCGTGTCGCCGCTCAAGCCGCTGCGCATTTTTGGCGACCTGTATGTTCAGGTCTTCCGTAACATCCCCGGCATCGCGCTGCTTATCATCGTCGTCTATGCGCTGCCGCCGCTCAAGGTCGTCCTGCCCTACCGCACCTGCGTTATCGTCGCCACGGTCCTTTTGGGCTCGGCCTTTGGCTCCGAGAACTTTATGAGCGGCATCAACACCGTCGGCGTCGGCCAGGTGGAAGCCGCTCGCTCGCTCGGCATGAGCTTCAGCCGCATCCTCGCCAAGATCGTGATTCCGCAAGCGCTGCGCTCGAGCGTACTGCCCATGACCAACCTCTTTATCGCCGTCATGCTCACCACCGCACTCGGCAGCCAGGTACCGCTTCAACCGCAGGAGCTCACCGGCGTGGTGAGCTACATCAACACGCGCTCGCTCGGCGGCGTCGCCGCGTTCTTTATCTCGGCGCTCGGCTATCTGGGCACGGCCTTTGTGGTGAGCCACATTGGCAACTACATCGATAAGAAGGTGAGGATCCTCCGATGAGCAAGCATTCCACCTCCGCGCTCACCATGCGCGATGCGCTCTACGAGGCCCCCGGCCCCAAGATGCGTGCCAAGATTCGCATCGGCACCGCCATCTCGCTTGTTGCCGTCGCCGCGCTCGTCGTCCTCGTATTGCAGCGCTTTTATGTGACCGGTCAGCTTTCGGTCCACTATTGGTATTTCTTTACGCACCTCACCACCTGGAAGTTCCTGCTTGCCGGCTTTGAGGGCACCGTTAAAGTCGCACTCACCGCTGGCGCCATCGCGCTGGTGTTGGGCCTAGCCCTTATGCTCGGCCGCACCAGCGACATTAAACCGCTGCAGCTGGTCTGCCGCGTGCTCACCGATTTCTTCCGCGGCGTACCGAGCCTGCTGTTCATCTACTTCTTCTTTTTGGTGCTGCCTCAGTACAAAATTGCGCTGCCGTCGTTTTGGATGCTCACGCTCCCCGTCGCGCTCGCTGCAGCCGGCGTGCTGGCCGAGATCTTTCGCGCGGGCGTCAACGCCGTGCCGCGCGGCCAGATCGAGGCAGCCCAAGCGCTCGGTCTCTCCAAAGCTAAAATCACCTTTAAAATCGTGCTGCCGCAGGCGATTCGGTTTATCATTCCGTCGTTGATTTCGCAGCTTGTGGTCGTAGTCAAAGACACCACCGTCGCTTACGTGGTGAGCTACCCCGACCTCATGCAAAATGCCCGCGTGCTCATTACCAACTACGACGCCCTCGTGTCGGTCTACCTGGTAATCGCGGTCATCTACATCCTCATCAACGTCGCGATCAACAAGGCCGCTGTCTACGTTTCGCACAAGACCGGCGCGACCATCATCCGCTAACGCTTTACCATTTCCAGTCATAAGGAGCCGAGCACCATGGCACAGAGCACCTCTTCCACCGGCAGTCAGCCGCTGATCGAGCTCAAGCACGTCGATAAGCACTATGGCGATCTGCACGTCCTCAACGACATCAATCTCTCGGTCGACCGCGGCGAGGTCGTCGTCGTGATCGGCCCCTCGGGCTCGGGCAAGTCGACCATGTGCCGAACCATCAACCGCTTGGAAACCATCGACTCGGGCGAGATCCTCATCGAAGGCGAGCCCCTGCCGCAGGAAGGCAAGGACCTTGCCCGTATGCGTGCCGAGCTGGGCATGGTGTTTCAGCAGTTCAACCTGTTCGCACATATGACCGTGCTGCAGAACGTCATGCTGGGACCGGTCGACGTGCTGGGCGTCTCCAAGGACGAGGCCCGCGAGCGCGCCATGGACCTGCTGGGCCGCGTGGGCGTTGCCGAACAGGCCGATAAGGTGCCCGCACAGCTCTCGGGCGGCCAGCAGCAGCGCGTAGCCATCGCCCGCTCGCTTGCCATGCAACCCAAGGCCATGCTTTTTGATGAGCCCACGAGCGCCCTTGACCCCGAGATGATCAACGAGGTGCTCGAGGTCATGGTCCGTCTGGCCCAGCAGGGCATGACGATGATCGTCATTACGCACGAGATGAACTTTGCCCGCCGCGTGGCCGATCGCGTCGTGTTTATGGCCGACGGCCAAATCGTGGAAACCGGCACGCCCGACGAGTTCTTCGACCACCCCCAGACCAAGCGCGCCCAGGACTTCCTCAACTCCATCAAGGGCCACTAACCAGCAACCCCGTGGGACAAATCCATTGAAAGTGTTGTCCCACGTCTCTCATGCGCCCTGTCACCTTCAGATTCGAAAGCAGCACCCATGATCGGAACACGTACTTCCTCGTCCTATACCCCGCACGTCGACGTTGCCCCCTCCGACCGTCCGCTCATCCTCGTCGCGCCGCGTTGGGAAGAGGCAAAGCCGTTTTTAAGCGAGACACTCTCCCCCAACGAGGAAATCGCCAGTGTCTTTGTCGATGCCATCCTTGCCGCCGGCGGCCTGCCGCTGCAGATGTCCATCACCGAGGACATTGAGGTCATCCGTCATTACGTCGATATCGCCGACGGCATCGCCATTCCCGGCGGCCCCGATGTCAATCCCAAACGTTGGGGCGATGATCGACCCTACGACCCCACCCTCTGCTGCGAGATCCGCGATAGCTTTGAGTTTAAGCTGGTCGACGAGGTGCTCCGCGCCAAAAAGCCGCTCTTTACCACCTGCCGCGGCACGCAGCTGCTCAATGTCGCCACCGGCGGCACCCTGTGCATGGACGTACCGAGCCTGGGCGCTCGCGAGGGGCGCACACAGTGGCGCCATACCCACGTGCTCAACGACCCTGTGCATCCCGTCGAGGTCGTGCCGGGCTCGCTTCTGGAGCGCGCGGTTGGCGGGCACAGGCTTATCCAGACCAACTCCGCACACCACTGCTGCGTCGAGCGTCTGGGTAAGAGCACGCGCTTGGTCGCCAAGGCAACCGACGGCGTTCCCGAGTGCATCGAAGTCGAAGGCCAGCCTTTCTGCCTGGGCGTGCAATGGCATCCCGAGTACACCTGGCAGACGCTCGAGACCGACTTTAACCTGTGGAAGTCGTTTGTCCAGGCGGCGGCCAAGGTAAAGCAGGCCCGCTAGTTCGCGAACCGCACAACAGATAAGGACGCCCCGCCGGCCACATGGTCCGACGGGGCGTCCCTTTGCCTAGCTTAAACCGAAGGGAACGCGACAACGTCCGCAGGGCGCTCCAGCGTCTCGGCAATGCGATCGCGCACTTCGAGCAGACACTCGATAAGCAGCGGATTGAAAGCGCCGCACTCACCGTCCAGAATCATCCGAATCGCCTCTTCTTGCGAAATGGCGTCCTTGTACACACGTACGCTCGTCAACGCATCGTACACATCGGCCACCGAGACCACCTGAGCGGCAATGGGGATATCGTCGCCCTTAAGACCGTCAGGATAGCCCGTACCATCCCAACGTTCATGATGCCAGCGGGCGATTTGGTACGCATAGTCCAAAAGGGCACTTCCTTCATGGTTTCTGCCCAGATTGCGCAGCATGTCGGCGCCAATGGTAGTATGCGTCTTCATTATTTCACACTCTTCGGGCGTCAGACGTCCGGGCTTGTTGAGAATCGCATCGTCGATCGACATCTTGCCGATATCGTGCAGCGCCGACGCCAACGCAATCGAAGAACGCTCCTCGTTGCCAAGAGAGTACTTGTCGCTCCGTCGCGCCAAGTCGCCAAGCAGCAGCTCAGTCAACTTCTCGATATGCGTGACATGCCTGCCGCTTTCGCCATTACGGACTTCCATGACGCTCGCCATGATGTCGACGAGTATACGGCTGTTATTGACGCGCGCATTGTACTGCTGCGACAGCAGACTCGTCAGACGACGCTGTTTGGCATACAGTCGAATAATATTGTTGACGCGACGACGCACAATGCGGTCATCGAACGGGCGACTGATATAGTCCGAGGCGCCCAAATCGTAAGCACGTAACACCACGTCGTCGGTGTCTTCGCTCGAGATCATAATAACAGGTAGGCTATCGAGGGCTGCCTGACGCGAAAGCTCGGCCAGCACCTCACAGCCGCTCATGTCCGACATGACAATATCGAGCAGCACGAGGGACAGGTCGCCACCATAACGGTCAACCGCATCGAGCGTGGCGCGACCGCTATCGGCTTCTAGAATGCGATAGTCGTCCTTGAGCATCTCACCGAGGATGGACCGGCTCACTTTGGAATCGTCGGCAATCAGCACCAGGGGCTTTTGGCTTTGGAAGGCCTCGATGGAATCGGCATCGGTCACGACCGTACCGGCTTTTGTCTTAGCGTGGCTCAGTAACTGGACAGCGCGGCCAACGCCCTCATCGACTGTCTCGCCATGAATGCGAACGCCACCAACACATGCCGTCAAGCTCACGTACTCATGGCCCGAAATAATCGTGGCATGAACGGCATCGGATACCTGATGCAGGCGACGGGTGAAGTCATCGGAGGGAATATTGGGCATGACGACCACAAACTTGTCGCAGCCATAGCGCACAAGCTCGTCAGTCGAACGGATTCCGCTGCGTATGGCTGTCGCCACAGCACCGAGCGCAAGGTCGCCGGCATGACGGCCACACGTATCATTGACGACCCTAAAATCATCAAGGTCGATCATCGCAACGCCGGCATTCATGCGGGCGCTACGGAGCTTTTCCTCGTAATATCGGCGATTGCGCACGCCCGTCAGCACGTCGGTGTAGACAAGGTCCTCTTCTGTGGCCTCTTGCTCATCAATCGGACGCACCATCAGCAAGACGTGAGGCTCACCCTCGACCTTTAGAGGGCGCAGACGGGCGCGGTACTCAACACCATCGTTGAGCAGTTGCTCCGACACCTCACCCGAATCTGCCAAGGCCTCAAGACTCGACTGACGCAGACAAGGGCAGCGATCGCCGGCGAGCAAGCAGTTAGGCTCGCTCTTAATCTGATCGGCCGACAGCAAACGCACCACGGGGTAGGTCTTCGCGACGCGGGCGACCTCAGCGGCAGCCTCCTCGTCGGTTAGATTGGCCTCGTGACTATTGAGCATATGGGGCCCTTTCGATAGTTTCGCATGGTAGCGATGGGTTCCAAGTGTTACAAGGGTAACACCTTGCCGATGCAGGTAAGCACGTGAATGCTGTTACATTTTTATGAGTTGGCAGGCGACGCGATTGAAGCCGCAGACGTGAGGTTTTGAGCACATTTGTTAACACGGCCGAAACGTTTGCGGGTGAAGGCTGTTTCGGCTATTGCAAGCGCTAGAGCCCCAGGATGCCACGAACAGTCTGGGCAGCCGCTGCCGGGCGATCGCGCAGGCCGTTGTGCGCGCCGGGAACCATTACGAGTGGACAGTCCAAAAGCTCAGCCGCCATCCTCGTGCCCGCCTCGCGGGGCGTGCCAATCGAGAGTTCACCCAAGAGCACGGCGGCCACCGTTTTCGACGCGCGAACGCTATCCCAATCGGGAACGCAGGTCATAGTAATCCCGTATTCGTTTGCCATGAAACTGCGGCCGTTGCGCAGGGCATGTTTGGCTTCTGCCTCGGTTAACTTGGGGGCCTCAGGGTCCGAATCGCCGATGGCGCCAAGGAAGGCCCGTAACGCCCTGGAGACCTTTCCCGCCGCAACCATCTCGAGCAAAACCGGGGCTGCGCCCAAGCCAACGCCCTCGCCTGTCACGGCCGGCTCATGCAAAATCGCAGACGATACTGCCGCCGCATCCGCATGAAGGAGCTCAAGGGCAACGAGCGTGCCAGCGCTGTGCGCGAGGACATTTGCCGGGGCGCCGGCATGTTGGATAACAGCTCGCAGGTCGGCAGCCTGAACTGCCAGATCGTAGCGTCCGTCTGCCGCATCGTCGCTCTCGCCGCAACCACGGCGGTCATAGGCAATGACGCGATAGCCACAGGCGAGCTCGCGGGCGATGCCGTCAAAAAATGTGCCGTCGACGCACGCACCGTGCACGCACACCAAGGCGGGCGCATCGGACGATACATCCGGGCCGGCATACTCGCGGCAGGCAATCGTGGTGCCCGCATTTTCGACCGTAAAATCCATGTTGTGATCCTATCGTCAACGCCATAGGCCGCACCGAGGTGCGACTTGGACAGTCTGGCGCCATGTTGCGCATACTTAAATGCGTTTACTGTACCCGACTCGCACCCTTTCATGATAGGGTTCCGAAAACTCACCAGGCTGCACAGTTTCGGCTTAGACAACAGTGTCCAGACCCGCGATTGGCACGGGGGCCAATGCTATGCTTAAGTGCAACTGTCCCGAGGAGCATATGCCTATGTCTACGTTTTTGAATGCCAGCCCCATCTTTGGGCCCGTCCGCAGCCGACGCCTTGGACTCTCGCTCGGCGTCAACATGATGCCTGCCAGCGGCAAGATTTGCACCTTTGACTGCATTTACTGCGAAAACGGACTCAACGCCGAACGCCCCTGCCACGAGCCACACAACACGGCTGCCGTGGTGCTCGACGCACTCGAAGCCAAACTACGCGAGATGACAGTCGAGGGTGAGCTGCCCGATGTAATCACGTTTGCCGGCAACGGCGAGCCCACCGCCGCACCGGAGTTCCCGCAGGCTATCGCCGGCGCTGTCGCGCTTCGCGACCAGTTGGCCCCGAACACCAAGATTGCCGTGCTTTCCAACGGCACGCGCGCCGACCGTCCCCAGGTGCATGATGCGCTCATGATGGTCGACGACAACATCCTCAAGCTCGATACGGTCGATCCGGCATTTATCCAGCTGCTCGACCAGCCCGTTGGTCCCTACGACGTCGAGCACCAGATTGAGACGTTCGCGAGCTTTGAGGGCCACGTTATCATTCAGACGCTATTCCTAACCGGCGAGTACCAAGGCAAGTCTATTGACAACACGGGCGACGAATACGTCGGCCCTTGGCTTGCGGCGCTCGAGCGCATTCGTCCGCAGGAGGCGACCATCTACACGGTGGCGCGCGAGACACCAGTCGCCGGCCTTGCTAAAGCGGCTCCCGAGGCGCTCGACGCCATTGCCGCGCGCGTCCAAGCCCTCGGCATCCCCTGCCAGGTGAGTTACTAGCACCCGTCTGCCCAAGAGCAGCTAATTTGGGACGGGGCTTTTTTGACTGCTTTTGGGAGCGATATGGGCGGCGCAAGGCCGCGCGGACAAAAGCAGTCAAAAAAGCCCCGTCCCAAATTAGCTGCTCTGCGGGTGGGCTATACTAGCCTCGGATGAAAGGAAGTTAGCCATGTTTGACAATGGACCCGTGCCTGGCCGCAACGACGCTTGCTGGTGCGGCAGCGGCAAAAAATACAAGAAATGTCACAGCTCCTTTGATGAGCGCCTCGAGCGCCTGTGGGAAGAGGGCTGGAACGTCCTGCCCCGTACGCTCTATAAGACGCCTGCCGATATCGAGGGCATCAAGCGCTCGGCCGCCATCAACGTGGGCGTGCTCGATTATGTGGATGAGCATATCACCGCGGGCATGACCACCAACCAGATCGACCAGATGATCTACGACTACACCGTCGAGCATGGTGGAACGCCGGCCGACCTCAACTACGAGGGCTACCCCAAGAGCGTGTGCACCTCGATCAATGACGTAGTCTGCCACGGCATTCCCTGCGATACGGACGTACTGCACGAGGGCGACATCATCAACGTGGACTGCTCAACGATCTTAGACGGCTATTTTAGCGACTCGAGCCGCATGTTCTGCATCGGCAAGGTCTCGGCCGAGCGCCAGCGCTTGGTCGACGTCACCCGCGCCAGCGTGGAGGCGGGTCTGGCAGCCGTCAAGCCATGGCTGCCGCTCTCCGTGATGGCCGAGGCCGTACAAAAGACGGTCGAGGACGCCGGCTTTAGCGTGGTGCGCGAGTACGGTGGCCACGGCATTGGCAAGGAGTTCCACGAGGACCCGTTTGTGGGCTTTACCACCGAGGCGCCCGACGTGGACACTATCATGGTTCCGGGCATGGTCTTTACTATCGAGCCCATGGTCAACGCCGGAGCACCCGACATTAAGATTAGCAAGGGCGATGGGTGGTGCGTGCGCACCAAGGACGGCAGCGACTCGGCCCAGTGCGAGGTACAGCTCGTGGTGACCGAGGACGGCTACGATCTGCTGAGCTGGTAGCCGTAGATGCGCCAGATGCTGACGGGCACGCTCGTCTTGCCTCCGGCGTTTTATTTGAACGTTTTGCCAGATAAAACCTGCCAAAATAAACCTGTCCCTTTTTGGCAGGTTGAGCGGAGAGGAATGCTTGTGAACATCCTGGTTTTGCTGCCCGTCAACGACCGCCATCGTGCAATTCTTGAGTCGAGCGCTCCGGGCGAGGATTTTATCTACACGAGCGCCGGCGATATCACGCGCGAACAGGTCGCCGATGCCGACGTGATCCTGGGCAACATCGACCCTGACATGCTCACGGCATGCGACCATCTCCAGCTGTTACAATTGCAGACCGCCGGCTATGACGACTACCTTGCCGCCGGCACCGTGCCGGCTGAAGCCAAGCTGTCTTGCTCGATCGGCGCCTACGGTCAGGCCGTGAGCGAGCACATGTTTGCCATGGTCCTTTCCATGATGAAGCGCCTGCCCGGCTATCACGACTTGCAGCGCGAGCATCGCTGGGAGGATTTGGGGCCGGTCGCCTCGCTCAAAAACGCCAACGTGCTGGTGCTGGGCGCAGGCGATATCGGCGGCCACTTTGCCACGCTCTGCCGCAGCATGGGTGCGCATGTCCGCGGCATCAAGCGCCATCCGCTCGTCTACCCCATTGTGTTTGAGGACATGGACGGCATGGATGCCCTGTCTGAGCGCCTGGCAGAGGCCGACATCGTCGCATCCTTTATGCCCAGCACGCCCGAGACCCGCGGTCTGGCGAACGCCGAGTTCTTCGCCGCGATGAAACCGGGCGCGTTCTTTGCCAACGGCGGCCGCGGCGATCTTGTGGTCGCCGACGACCTGGTTGCCGCTCTGGAATCGGGACATCTCGCCGGCGCCGCGGTCGACGTCACCGATCCCGAGCCGCTGCCCGCCACAAGCCCGCTGTGGGATGCACCCAACATGCTCATCACGCCGCATGTCTCGGGCTGGTTCCACCTGGCCGCCACGCTCAATAACGTGGTCGACATCGCCGCGGAGAATCTGCGTCACCTGCAGGCCGGCGAAACTTTACGTTGTTGGATTGAGCATTAGATTGTTCCGGCGTTTTACCAAACGCCGGAACCCCTCGACGCTGCGAGCCCGCCGTTTGGCCAATCTGCCGTTCAATTTCAAAGGCGCGACCAGAAGGTCAGCGCCTTTTCATTTCACGGCACCTTGGCTCAAACGGCGGGCTCTCGCTGACTTTTGCTCTACCTGCGGCGGTTCCGCTGGCGTCGGCTTCATCTGCAAGCCTTAGCAGCTCCGTCTTACCGTTGACATTGCGGCATTTGCCCAGATAAAACCTGCCAAAATAAACCCGTCCTTTTTTTGGCAGGTTTTAGAGCTCCACACTTTCGGCACCGTTGATGTTTAGGTCGCGCTCGTAGAAAGCCGTGAGGGCACGAATCGCGTACATCACGTCGCGCACACCACCGGTCTCGTAGCTCGAGTGCATGGCCAGCTGCGGCAGGCCCACGTCCACGGCGTGCATACTCGCCTGCATATTGGACAGATTGCCGAGCGTGGAGCCACCCGCCATATCGCTCTTGTTGGCAAAGGCTTGCGTGGGCACGTCTGCGTCATCGCAGATGGCCTGGAACACTGCGCGGCTAAAGGCATCGGTGCAGTAGTGCTGGTTGGCGGCTTCCTTGATGACGATACCGCCGTTGAGCACGACCTGGTTGTAGGCATCGCACTTCTCGGCGTGGTTGGGATGCACGGCGTGCGCGTTGTCGCAGCTCACGAGCATCGAGGCGGCAAGCGCGCGGTGATACGATTCGTCATCAAAGCCCAGCGACCCGTTAATGCGACGCAACGCATCGGCCAAGAACGTCGACATGGCGCCCTGCTTGGTCTCGGAGCCAACCTCCTCGTTGTCGAAGCAGCAAAAGACCGAGATGTCATGCGCATTCTCGGCACTCAAAAATGCCTGCAGCGAGGTGTAGGCACAGGCTAGGTCGTCGAGCTTGGGCGTCGAGATAAACTCGTCGGCCCAGCCCCAAATGCGCGCGTCCTGACGATTGACCAGAAACAGATCGCGGCCCAAAATCTGCTCGGGCTCGACGTCCAGTTCGTCGGCGATCAGAGCATCAAAGTCGCCCTGCTTAAGCTCGCCGGCGCTGATGAGCGGGCACAGGTCGACAGCGCGGTTGGGTGCAAAGCCCTCATTGACGCCACGGTTCATATGGATAGCAAGGCTCGGAATGATAGCGACCTCGCGCTCGGTGGCAAGCAGGCGGCTCTCAATACGGTCGCCCTCGCGCACCAGCACGCGTCCAGCCAGCGCCAACGGGCGATCGAACCAGGTGTAGTCGATCATGCCGCCATAGGCCTCGGTGTTCAGGCGCAGCGTCTCGCCCGCGCCGTCAAGCTCGGGCACGGCCTTGACCTTAAACGTCGGAGAATCGCTGTGCGACGCCGTGAGCTGAAAATGATAGTCGCCGGCAACGCCGTCCTCGCCCCACGTCGCGGCCAGGTCCTCGCCCACCTTAAAGGCGATAACGCTCGAGGTGTTGCGCTGCGTGTAATAACGCCCGCCCGGCTCGATGTCCCACGCCGCATTCTCGGGCAGGTAGGTAAAGCCCGCCTCGTCGAGCTCGGCCATAATGGTCGCCGCCGTATGGAACATGCTGGGGCACGCCTCGATAAAGTCGATAAGGTCGTTGGCGGCCTCGATATCGTCGGCCGTCACATGCGCGCGTTCGGGCGTTTCCTGATCCGTCATGCTCTCCCCTTTCGCTGGGTTGATGGTCCCCTCCAGCATACCCCGCCACGCCAGCGCCGCACTCTTCATTCCATGTTTAATCCCGTGCCGCTCACCAGGTTGAGCCATCATGCCCGCGCTCCTTTTGCGATAATTACGCCAACAGGACGAGAGGAGCCGTCATGAAGCCACGTAACATTGCCATCGCCTGCGGTGTCGCGGGAGTCGCCGTCGGCCTTGCCGCTGCCACCGGTATCGTTTACCGCAAGCAAATCAAGTCCGCCGCGTCGCTCAAACGCTTGACCGGCTACGCGGATGGCTATGACCTGTACGCAATCGACATCGCCTACGACTACGATCTTGATCGCATCATCGCCGCTGGCGTGCGCGACGACCAGGCCTACATCGATGCCGTGGTGGCGCAGGTGCTGCCCGGTGTGCCGGCACATGTCCAGGCTCCCCAGTTTGCCTGCAGCGCTTTTGTCGCCGTAGATGCCGAAGGCCGCGTGCGCACCGGTCGCAATTACGACTTTAAGGACGACACCTCGGCGCTGCTGGTGCGCAATCACCCACGCGGCGGCTATGCCTCCATCGGGTTTGCCGCCCTTAACAACCTGGGCGATAACACTCCGCTTGACTCCGTCGCCGGACGCGCCGCCGCACTCATGGGTCCGTTTGCCCAGCTCGACGGTGTTAACGAATGCGGCGTGTCCGTTGCCGTGCTCACCCTGGATTCCAAGCCCTGTGACCAGGACACGCAACGCCCTGTCATCAATACCTCGCTCGCCATCCGTCTGGTACTCGACCGTGCCGCCACCACACAAGAAGCTGTCGACCTGCTTTCCGCCTACGATATGCACGCCATGGCAGGACGCGATTATCACTTCTTTATCAACGACGCCACCGGTGACGCGCGCGTAGTAGAGTGGGATCCGCACGATCCGGACCGCGCTTTCAAAGCGACTCCTGTACGCCAGGTTACGAACTTCTACCCCTGCTATGGCGACGAAGTGCTGCCCAACCAAAAGAACGGCGAACTGGGCCATGGTAAAGAGCGCGCCATCGCAATCGCCGATGTCCTTGACGCCCATGTCGGTGCCCAGGACGAAACGATTGCCTGGGAAGCCCTGCGCGCCGCAGCGCAAGAGCCCAATCCGGAAGACATCACCAGCAATACGCAATGGTCGGTCGTCTTTGACAATACCGAACCCGCCGCCGCTATTGCGCTGCGCCGCCACTGGGGCGACGTCGACGTCTTCGCACTGTAAGGAGCTAGGCCCGTCGACCTTACGCTCGCCTGACGTTGTTTACATTTCTATACGCTTGAGCTAACACGTTTTACCCCCGTATCAACAGTGTGCGGGGGTAAACTTATGCGCATGTTATAACTTGCCCGGAAGGATTCATCATGCTTAGGATCGGTCTTCTTACCAGCGGCGGCGACTGTCAGGCGCTCAACGCCACCATGCGCGGCATCGTCAAAACGCTTATGACCAATAGCGAAGAACCTATCGAGATCTATGGTTTTGAGGACGGCTACCAGGGCCTTATCTACAGCAGGTTCCGCGTCATGACACCCGCCGATTTTAGCGGCATCCTTACCCGCGGCGGCACCATTTTGGGCACGAGCCGCACGCCGTTCAAGCGCCTGGACATTCCCGAGGCCGACGGCGTCGAGAAGGTGCCCGCGATGGTCCACACCTATCACAAGCTGCAACTCGACTGCCTGTTTATGCTGGGCGGCAACGGCTCCACCAAGACCGCCAACCGCCTGCGCGAAGAGGGCCTCAACGTTATCGCTCTGCCCAAGACCATCGATAACGACACCTGGGGCACCGAAATGACGTTTGGCTTTACGAGCGCCATCGACGTCGCCACCAAGTGCATCGACGACATCCACACCACCGCCTCGAGTCACGGCCGCGTGTTCGTTATCGAGATCATGGGCCACAAGGTTGGCTGGATCCCGCTGTACGCTGGCGTCGCGGGCGGTGCGGACGTCATCCTGATTCCCGAGATTCCCTACGACATGGGTAACGTCATCAAGACCATCGAGCATCGCATGGAGACCGGCAGCCGCTTTACGATCGTGGCCGTCGCCGAGGGCGCTATCTCCAAGGAGGACGCGGCGCTGCCCAAGAAGGAGTACAAGAAGAAGCTCGCCGAGCGCACGAGTCCGTCGATTGTCTACGACATTGCCAAGGAAATCGAGGCCAAGACCGGTCGCGAGACCCGCGTCGCCATCCCCGGCCACACGCAGCGCGGCGGTCAGCCCGACGCCCAGGACCGCATCTTTGCGACCCAGTGCGGCGTCGAGGCGGCACTGGGCTGCCTACGCGGCGAGTTTGGCTACATGATTGCCCTGCGTGACGGCAAGATGTGCCACATGCCGCTCGAGGAGGTCGCCGGCAAGCTCAAGTTTGTCGATCCCCAGAGCGACCTGGTACGCGAGGCCAAGGCGCTGGGCATCAGCTTCGGCGACGAATAGCCTCGGCCGAAATCCATCCCATCGGGCCCTCCGACCCCGCCCGACGTATTTCGATTTGGCTCCTCCCTTGACTCCGTCAAAGGTCGCCAATCGAAATCGTCGGTCGGGGTCGGAGGGCCCTGCGTTTACATGCTCGCCGAGGCTATTCGTCTTCTTGCTGCGGGTGCCTAGGGCAGGAGGCGCCGTGCATTTTTGGGAGTTTTCAGCAGCCGAGGGTGCCTGCATACTGAATTTTGGGCGAAAGGCAGGCGCCATGGGCCGCATCTTGTAAAAACGAGCGGCTCTTGAGGCGTTGGGAGCTCAGAATCAGGGCTTTCAGCGCAGTTTTGTGCGCCCGCTCCCATACTCGTGGACTCCGGAATGCTGAATTCTCCGGAATTTGCACGCCGCCCCTGGGGGTACCTGCGGGTAAAAAGCAACCGCCCCGCCAAAATATGCATTCTGCGGGGCGGTTTATGCAATAAAGCGACTGCGGCACGTCACAGCTCGCTACAACTTGAATCCAAGAACAGGTTACTCGGCGCTCTTGAGGGCACCGACCATGTCAATCTTGTTGAGGGTTCGGTTGGTGGCGAGGTTGACAATAATCGTAAAGCCAAACGAAAGCACCACAGCGAACACGAAACTCAGCGGCTCGACCTCAACATCAAAGTACAGCGACGGCATCTGAAGAACGTACGTAAAGCTCTCGGCAAGCAGGCCACCCAGCGGCACGCCCAGTGCGGTGCCAATCGCCGTAAGGATCAACGTCTCCTTATTGACGTAGTGGTGCACCTCGCCACGGCGGAAGCCCAGCACCTTGATGGTCGCCAGCTCGCGTTCGCGCTCCGAAATATTCGTATTAGACAGCGTAAACACCACCACAAACGACAGGCACGCCGCCATAAAGGTCACAAGCACTACGACCGAATTGGTAATCGTAAAGATCGCCTCATTGTTCTCCCAATGCTCGGCCGTACTCGAAATCGTAAGCCAACCGTCACTCTTAAGCTTCTTGCTAAACGCAATCTGGTCGGTCGACGAGCCCTTAAGCAGCACAAAGATGCCGTTAAGACGCGCGCTTCGGCCGAACGCGCGCTCATAGGTGCCCTGCGTCATATAAAGTGTGTTGCCCAGATAATTGAGCGAGATATCGCTAACCTTGACCTTGGTAACATTGAGCGACGAATCCTGGACCTGCGCCGTATCGCCCGGCTGAATCCCCAGCACCAGCTGTGAACTCTTGCTTAAATACACGTCCCCGTCACGCAGGGCGAGCGGTTCTTTGGACTCATCCTCCAGGCGCACGTAATCGTCCAGGTCATTCGTGCGGTCGTCGGGAATCACAATGAGCTGTACGGTCTCGCTCTTACCGCCAAACGTAAAGGTGACGTTGTCGGTCATAATCGGCAGGGTCGAGGTCACGCGCACGCCGGAGTCGCTGGCCGCGCTACGCTCTTCCAGCGCCGCACACGTCTGAGCATAGTCATCGGGATTGGCGACCACCAGCAAGTCATAGCGCGTGATGTGCCCGTGCTGTTTGGGCGAAAGCGCCACCGTCGTATCGCGGATGCCCATACCGCAGATCACGAGCGCCGTGCAGCCGGCGATACCGAAGATGGTCATAAAGGCACGTTTTTTGTAGCGGAACAGGTTACGCGCTGCCACCTTGTTCAAAAAGCCCATGCGGCGCCAAATAAAGCCGATGCGCTCAAGCAAGATGCGCGAGCCGGCTCGCGGGGCCTTGGGACGCATAAGCGAGGCTGGGGTCTCGGCCATCTCGTGGCGGCAGGCGATAATCGTGGCACCCACCACGCCCACGGCAAACAGCGCCACCGAGACGATCGAGGACACGATGTCGTACGAAAGCAGCATCTGGGGCAGTGAGTACATGTCATCGAACACCGTAAACAGGAACAGCGGCAACCCCACAAATCCGAAGATGTTGCCGAGTACGCCGCCGAACAGACATGCCCACAGCGAGTAGTCCACGTATTTGGACAGGATTCGCCCGCGTGAATAGCCGAGCGCCTTGTATAAGCCAATGAGCGTGCGCTCCTCCTCGACCATACGAGTAGCGGTGGTAAGGCTGATGAGCGCGGCTACGACAAAGAAAATAAATGGGAAAACCGTGGCGATGGCCTCAATCGAAGAGCTGTCGCTCTCGACGCTTGAGTAGCTTGCGATGTTACCGCGATCCTGGATGTACCAAGTGCATTCGCCCAGATCGGAAAGCTCGGCGCGTGCATCGGCAAACTGCTGGTCGGTGGCGGCGCGGCGCTGGTCCAAATCGGCCTGAGCCCGATCGCGCTCCTCACTGCCCTGGGGCATGCGGTTGATGTTGTCCTGCTCAATCCCAAAGAGCATATTCGCCTGGCGCTCGGAGGCATCCAAGCTTGCCGGCGCGTCGACCGTCAGCTCTTGGGCGCGCACCTTCTCACGCTCGTCGCGAATCTTCTCGATATTACCCTTGACCTCGTTGATCTTTGTCGTGTAGGAATCTGAATAGGAGTTGAGGTTCTTGGCTCCCTCGACGATCACGTGGACCGCGGAGTAGGAAGAAGATGTCGCGGCATCCTCGCTCACATAGAACTTATAGTCCGCAGCCGAAGCAGCGCGAAAGGCGTTGACTGTCGAGTCGGAGCTCACATCAGTAGGATCGAGGACCTCGGCCGTAATGGTGTAATCACCCGCGGCAAACTGGTCCTTGGCGCTTTGGTTCGACGAGCTCGCGTCATTGGCGGCAAAACTCACCGTGTCGCCGAGCTTTTTGCCCGAAGCCTTCAGGAACTTCGAAGTCACCGCGACCTCGCCGGCGCTCTCGGGCAAATCGCCGCTCACCAGCACCGGTTGATCGATATTCTTCCTGGAAAAGCTCTGCACGACTACACGCTCGCGCGCGGTACCCACGGCGGTGTAGGCGGTCTCGGTGTAGATGCCCTCGGCCGTCTCGACGCCGTCGACCTCTTGGATAGCCACAAGATCGTCGCGCGTAAGGCCATAGGTCGACTGCACGTTAATGTCATAGACATTCTGCTGGTCAAAATAGACGTCGACCGAATCGCGCAGATCCTCGCAGCCCGCCTTAAGACCGCACATCACGCTCACGCCGAGCGCGGTAATGACCACGATAGATAGGAAGCGCTTAAGACTGCCTCGGATTGTGCGGGAGATGCCACGGCGAAAAACCGTCGGCGCCATATCATTTGAGCTTTGAGCGGTACGGTAGGTCGCGAACTCCCGATCGTGACCCACGTGCTCCGTATCGTGGTTTTGGCTGTTTTGGCGATCTTGGTCCATGGGCGCTACCACTCGATCGTCTCGATAGGCACGGGATTTTGCTGGACCGTCTCGCTCTCCACACGACCGCTCTTAAAGCAGATCAGGCGATCGGCCATGGGCGCGAGCGCGGAGTTGTGCGTGATGATGATGACCGTAATGCCCTGCTTGCGACAGGTGTCCTGCAGCAACTGCAAGATCTGCTTGCCGGTTTTGTAGTCGAGCGCGCCCGTGGGCTCGTCGCACAGAAGCAGCTTGGGATTCTTGGCCAGTGCGCGGGCGATGGACACGCGCTGCTGCTCGCCGCCCGAAAGCTGCGCGGGGAAGTTGGCGAGGCGCTCGCCCAGGCCAACCTGGCGAAGTGTCTGTTCGGCATCGAACGAATCGGGGCAGATTTGCGCCGCGAGCTCGACGTTTTCGAGCGCCGTCAGGTTGGGAACCAGGTTATAGAACTGGAAGACAAAGCCGACGTCGGCGCGGCGGTATTCCACGAGCTGCGCCTCATTGGCGGAACTCACATCGCGCCCATCCACCGTTACGGTGCCGGAAGTCGCCGTATCCATGCCGCCCAGAATGTTGAGCGCCGTGGTCTTGCCGGCACCCGAAGCACCCAAAATGATGGCGAGCTCGCCACGCTCGACCGTAAAGCTCGCGCCATCGAGCGCGTGAATGCGGGCATCACCCTCGCCGTATGCTTTGACGACGTCCTTGAATTCGATATAAGCCATCGATTAATTCCCATCTGGTCGGATAACTCTTTAGTATTACCCATTTCGCACCGACCAAAAAGGGACAGGTTTATTTTGGCAGGTTTTATATGGGGAAACGAGGGGTGCGGGCAGGCACCAGGACTGTCCACGGCAACCATTTGACCCAAACCGTATCCACCGCTATGATGCCACTGCGGAATGAATGTCTCCGTTGGGTGCGCCAGCCAAGCTGCCGCGTTACCCTAAACCGCCTTGTTGCTGATGACTTCTGCTGTTACGTGATGCCCCTAGGCATCACGCTGCGGCAGGAGTCTTTTTTGTTTTGGAGGAGAAGTGTCGGAAAGCAGCGCATCGAGCAGAATCAAACGTCTGCTCAACACCTATAGCGGTCTTGTGCTTATGGGTGCCGTCGGAATCCCCGTCGGTATCATCGTTGGCGCCATCTGCGCGCTCTTTGGACGCGTGCTTTTGGCGATCGGCGCCTTCCGCGACGAACACATCACCCTGCTCCTCCCCTTCCTCGCCCTTATGGGCCTTGCCATCGTGTTTGCCTACCGCGCTTGGGGCAAGGGCACCGACCGCGGCATGAGCCTGGTATTCGACGTAGGCCACGGGCGTGAGGACGCCATCTCGCCGCGCTTGGTGCCGCTCATTATGCTGAGCACGTGGGGGACGCACCTCTTTGGCGGCAGTGCGGGACGCGAGGGCGTGGCCGTGCAGATCGGTGCAACCGTCTCACATTGGATCGGCCGACGTCTACCTTTCCGAGACCCCGGCAACACGTTTTTGCTTATCGGCATGGCCGCCGGCTTTGCCGGGCTCTTTCGAACGCCCCTTGCTGCCACGGTCTTTGCTATCGAAGTACTGGTCGCAGGACGCATGGAATACCGCGCACTGTTTCCCGCGCTTACAGCCTCGCTCGCCGCAAGTATGACCTCCGGTGCCCTGGGACTCGAGAAGTTCGAGGTCGCCGTTGTCGCCTCATGCGCGTTTGATCTCCCCGGTCTTGGACGGCTTGCGGTACTAGGCATCGCGTTTGGCATGGTAGGCGGTGCCTTTGCCTGGTGCCTTGCCCATGCCAAGACCCTTGCGGCGCGGCTGCTCCCCAACCCCTATGCGCGCATCGCCGCTATCGGCATCGCGCTATCGGCGATTCTGTTCGCACTGTGGCAGGGTCGATACTGCGGCCTTGGCACCAACCTGATATCGGCGGCGCTCAACGGTAACGGTAAGGTCGCCATCATGCCTTGGGACTGGGCGCTCAAATTCGTACTCACCATCGCCACACTTGCCGCAGGATATCAGGGCGGTGAGGTGACGCCGCTGTTTTCCATCGGAGCCAGCCTGGGTGTCGTACTCGCCGGGATTCTCGGCATGCCCGCCGAGTTCTGCGCCGCGTTGGGCTACGCAGCCGTCTTTGGCAGCGCCACCAATACGCTGCTCGCACCCATCCTTATTGGCTGCGAAGTCTTCGGCTTTGGTAATCTGCCGATGTTCTTTATTGTCTGCGTCGTGGCTTACCTGTTCAACATGGATAAGTCGATCTACGCCCTACAAGAGCGAGCGTAGAAAGATGTCCAAGCAGGTGGTCTCAACCGGAAACGGCGTCCCACTCTGAGGCTGTATTCCGGGACACGGTTTCCGCTTGGGACGCCATTCGGAAAGCGCATCCCGCTTTAAAACGGAATTCCGGGACGTGGTTTCCGTCTGAGTCTCCATTCGGAAAGCGTGTCCCGTTCTTTCACGGCATCTTGGCTATGCAAAGTGTTCGAGCGCTAGTCCTCGTACGCGCCCTCAAGCCGAAGCAGCCACTCCTTGCGATCGAGCCCGCCGGCATATCCGTTAAGCGCGCCGTCGGCGGCAACCACGCGATGGCACGGCACGATAATCGAAATAGGGTTGCGAGCGACCGCAGCCCCCACCGCACGAGGAGACACAACGGGATCCTCGTTCCCCGGCACCCGATGGCGGGCGGCGATACGAGCCGCAATCTCGCCATACGTGGCGACCTCACCACGCGGAATAGAAAGCAGCTCAAACCAAACTTCACGCTGAAACGCCGTACCGATCATATGCAACGGCGGCGTATACAGAGGCTCCTGCCCTGCAAAATAAGCATTCAGCCAAGCCCACGAACGCTCAAGCACCGAAGAAGCCGCACCATGAGCCGGACTCGCCGACGACATGCCACCAGCACCGGAAACCGCATCGGCCCCTTCAACATGTTCGGAGTCTTCCCGGAGAAGCGTGGAGCCAAAGTGCTCCTGCCCCTCAAACCAAAGCCCCGTCAGACCGCGGCCATCAGCGGCAAGCAGGATTTCGCCCAAAGGCGAAGCAAACGTCGTCGTGACCACCAGCGGCTCCTTTCAAAACTCCGCACCATAATACCGCGAATTGTGCAGACAACCTGTCTGATACGCCCGGGCAGGCTCGTAATTGTTTAAGCGAGGCCGCTTTCCCCAATCAAGAGAAGAAGACGCGGGGCTTCGACGCCAGAGCGGTACCCATGCCAGCTGAGCTCTAATACTTTTCCCGAGAAGTGAACGAGTAAAAACGAGGCCCCGGAGCATCCACACCTTTAGACCGTAAAACCGCAGGATTCGCGCAGCAAAACCGCAGGAAATAGCGGTCAAAATATGCCAATGCTTCGGGGGTCCAAAATAGGTCGTTCACTTCTCGGGAAAAGTATTCAACTTCAATTCACCCCAACCCCAAAGTCACCTCAGGCAGCAGGCGCGAAGCGCCGCAGCTGCCGTCACGACCCCGCAGTCCCCAAAGGAGGCAGGCGCAAAGCGCCGAGGCCGCCGCCGGGACCAGGGCCCGCAACGGCCACGTGCCCTCACATCAGCCCAGCGGCCCCAACCAACAACGGCCCCATCGCAGGCCGCTCGCAGCCGAGTCACCGCAGGCGGGGGCCGGGCTTAGCTTTCAGAACACTCCGCAGACCAGTGCGGCGCCTTGTCCGCAGCTCCGAAGGAGCAGGACAAGGCGCCGCACATGGTCGAGGACGTTCTGAAAGCTAAGTCCGGCCCCCGCCGGACAGTTCCACCGCTACTCGCAGAGCAGTTTGGCGATCTGGACGGCGTTGGTTGCCGCGCCCTTACGGATTTGGTCGCCACAGCACCAGAAGGTGATGCCACGCGCGGCCTCGGGGTTCGAGATGTCGCGGCGCACGCGACCGACCCAAATCAGGTCCTGGTCGGAGGTGTCCATCGGCATGGGGAATCGGTCGTGCGCATCCTCGGCACCCAGGTCGTCGACCAGCTTGACACCCGGGGCAGAAGCCAGCGCAGCACGGGCCTCCTCGACCGTAATGTCGCGCTCAAACTCGAGCGTAATGCTCTCGGAGTGCGAGCGCAGCACAGGCACGCGCACACAGGTGCAGTTCACGCGCAGCTCGGGCAGGTGCATAATCTTGCGACCCTCGTTTTGCAACTTCATCTCCTCGGAGGTAAAGCCCTCCTCCTTGACGCCGCCAATCTGCGGAATCAGGTTGCTCGCCAACTGGGCGGCAAATGCGCGCGGCTCGGGAATCTCCTCGCCACGACCCAGGGCGGCCAGCTGGGCCTCGAGCTCGGCCATACCGGGAGCACCAGCGCCCGAAGCCGCCTGGTACGTCGAGACGATCATGCGCTTCACGCCGGCAAGCTTGTGCAGCGGCCAGGTGGGAACCAGTCCGATGATGGTTGCGCAGTTAGGGTTAGCGATAAGGCCGTGATGCCACTTGATGTCGTCGGCATTGATCTCGGGCACGACGAGCGGCACCTCGGGATCCATACGGAAGGCGTGGCTGTTGTCGACCACGACGGCGCCACGCTTGACGGCCTCGGGCAGCAGCTCCTTGGCGATATCGTCGCCGGCAGCGCCGAGTACGATGTCGCAGCCCTCAAAGGCCTCGGGGCAAGCCTCCTCAATAACAACCTGCTCACCGCGGAACTCGACGGTCTTGCCCGCAGAGCGCGCGCTCGCCAGCAGCTTGAGCTTGCCAACCGGAAACTCCTGCTCGTTGAGGCACTCGAGCATCTGGGTGCCCACGGCCCCCGTCGCGCCCAAAATAGCAACCGTGTACTGTTTCATGCTTCCCCCTTTAAAGGTTGTGGCTTTTGCCCGCACGCCGAGCAGGCAGGATATTCTTGCCCAGTGTATACAAGAACGGGGCGGACACGAAACCCACCCCGTCGAAACGAAACCGAAACGAAACGCCCCGCGCTAGATTTTTTGGAACATGCCTCAAAACCCACTCATGCGCCAAAAGGTAGATTTCTAGACATATCCCAAAAATCTACCGGAATGGTCGCTATTTGTGGAGGGCAGCCAGGGCGGGTTCAATCGGTGCAGGAGCCTCCAGATCGGAGACCTTCACAATGCCGTTCTCGTCGGAGAAGGCACGGTAAATGGTCTGAATCGCCAGGTCGAAGTCCTTATCCTCGACACCGATAATGATGTTGATCTCGTCGCAGCTCTGCGAAATCATGCGCACGCTCACGCCAGCCTGGCCGAGCATGCCAAACAGGTGGCCGGAAATACCTGCGCGGCCGCGCAGGTTACGACCGACGGTCGCGATGAGCGCCAGGCCCTCGACAACCTCAATCTCGAGCGGCTCAACCTCCTGCTGGATGTCGCCCACGAGCGAGTACAGCGAATCGTGCACATCCTGCTCCTGCACCACGGCGCCAAAGCGGTCGACGCCGGTGGGCATGTGCTCGACGGAAACGTCATAGCGCTCGAAGACCGAAAGTGCACGGCGCATAAAGCCGACGCGGGGCTTGGTGCGATCGCGGGCCACGTTGATGGCGACAAAACCGCGCTTGCCGGTCACGCCGGTAATGATGGGCTCCGCCTCGCCCTCATCAGCCGTCTCGCTAATGATGGTGCCGGGGTCCTGCGGCGCATTGGTGTTCTTGATGACCAGCGGAATACCCGCCTCGCGCACGGGGAACACGGCCTCCTCGTGCAGGACGCTTGCGCCCATGTACGAAAGCTCGCGCAGCTCCTCGTAGGTAACGCGCGCAATGGGCTGAGCCTCGGGAACAATACGCGGATCGGCAGAGTAGAAGCCCGAGACGTCGGTCCAGTTCTCGTAAAGGTCGGCGTCCAGACACTTGGCCAGGATCGAGCCCGAGATATCGCCGCCGCCACGATCGAGCAGCTTAATCTGGCCCTCACGCGTCGCGCCGTAGAAACCGGGCATAACAAAGCCGCCCTGCTGCCCGTACTCCTGCACCAGCTCGGAGGTGCGGTTCATGCTGAGCGTACCGTCGTGATGGAACGCCACAACCGTCGCGGCGTCCAGGAACGGCAGGCCCAGGTACTCGGCCATCAGGCGAGCGGTGAAGTACTCGCCGCGGCTCACAAGCTCCTCGGTGGAGTAGCCGCCCGAGCGGGCGCGCTCGGCAAAGGCCGCGAACTCCTCACGGATGGGATAGGTGAGCTCCAGCTCGTCAGCGATATCAAAATAGCGCTGGCCAATGTCCTCGAGCAGCTCCTCACACGACACGTGATACTTAACGTGCGCGTTAACCAGGTAGAGCAGGTCGGTCACCTTGGTGTCGCCCTTAAAGCGGCGACCGCAGGCGGAAACCACCACAAAACGGCGGGCCGGGTCGGCATCGACGATGGCCTTGATCTTCTTAAAGTGTTCGGCGTCGGCGACCGACGAGCCGCCAAACTTGGCAATCTTAATCATGGGCTGGAGGTTACCTTTCTAAAAGCCTCTGCGAACCTGTTTTGCGCGCTCTGATACCATGGTTTCACCGATTGGGACCAAGGCATCCGAGGAGCAGTGTTATATGGGAACTTATCATAGTACACGAGGACGCACTTTATCGTGCTCAAGTAAGGTGGCAATCCGCACCGGCATCGCTCCCGACGGGGGTTTGTTTGTCTCGGACGAGCTCGGCACCCAGCAGGTCGATATCAGCTCGCTTGCAGATAAATCGTACTTTGAAATCGCTCAAGATGTGTTGGGAATGTTACTGAATGATTACACGGGCGAAGAAATTTCGGCCTGTGTGAATGAGGCATATCGCGGCACGTTCGCGAGTGAAGAGGTTACGCCGCTCGTCAAACTCGACGCTGCGCCGGGCGCTGACGCCCCTCAGACCTATGTGATGGAGCTCTTTGGCGGCCCCACGAGTGCCTTTAAGGACGTCGCCCTGCAGATGCTCCCCCGCCTCATGGCCCGCACTTCCGCCAAGGACGGCGGCGCCGAGCGCATCATGATCGTCACCGCCACGTCGGGCGACACCGGCAAGGCCGCACTCGCCGGTTTTGCCGACGCTCCGGGCACGGGCATCACCGTCTTTTATCCCGAAGGCAAAGTCAGCCGCGTGCAGAATCTGCAGATGTCCACACAGGAAGGCGATAACGTCGCCGTCTGCGGCATTCGCGGCAACTTCGACGATGCCCAGAGTGCCGTCAAGCGCATCTTTGCCGATAAGGAGCTTGCCGAGCGCTTGGAGGCCGCCGGAACGGTGCTTTCGAGTGCCAACTCTATCAACGTCGGCCGTCTGGTGCCGCAGGTCGTCTACTACTTTGCCGCCTATGCGCAGCTGTTGCGTGCCGGCGCCATCGAGGCCGGCGACGCCGTGGAGTTCTGCGTACCGACCGGCAACTTTGGCGATATTCTGGCCGGCTACTATGCCAAGCGCATGGGTTTGCCCGTCGCCAAGCTCGTCGTCGCGAGCGACAAGAACAACGTGCTGGCTGACTTCCTGACCACCGGCGTCTACGACCGCAACCGTCCGTTCTTCACGACCATCTCGCCGTCGATGGACATCCTCATCAGCTCCAACCTGGAACGCATGCTCTACTTCCTGTCCGATGGCGACTGCGAGCTTGTTGCAGGCCTTATGGAGCAGCTGGCAAAGACTGGTTGCTATGAGGTTCCCGCCGACCTGCTGGCAAAGATTCAGAGCGTCTTTGGCTGCGGCTGGGCCAGCGAGGACGAGGTGCGCGCTGCCATCAAGAGCTGCTGGGATGCGAACGGCTACGTGATCGACCCGCACACCGCTTGCGGCTATCACGTCTTTGAAAAGGTCGCTCCCGCCGAGGGGGCCAAGGCCCGTGTGCTGCTTTCGACCGCCAGCCCCTACAAGTTCCCGCGTGCCTGCTGCGATGCTCTGGGTCTCAACGTTCCCGAGGACGACTTTGAGGCCATGCGCGTGCTCGAGCAGGCCACCAATACGGCCGCACCGGCACAGCTCGCCGAGCTCGAGTCCAAACCCGTCCGCTTCGAAGACGTCTGCGACGTCGATGAGATGGCAGGCTACGTCGAGTCTGCAGCAAAAAAGATGGCTACCAACTAAAACCCTTATTAAGCGCCGGCGAAAGCCGGCGCACCTTCTTTTATCAGATAACCCCCGGGATGATGACGAACGCCCACAGCGTGCCTGGCTGTTGAGTTCGTCGCGAGTTCCGCACGCAAAGGAAAGCCCTTAATGTGCTTTCCGTCTTGCGCAGGACTGCCCAAGCAGCGAACTAAACAGCCAGGCACGCCAGGAGGACCCACATGATCAAAATCACCGTCCCAGCAACCAGCGCCAACCTAGGCATCGGCTACGACACCCTCGGCATGGCCGTCAGCCTCTACTCGCACTTCACCTTCGAGCGCGCTGACAAGCTCACCATCACGGGCTGCCCCGAGGAGTTCCAAAACGAGAACAACCTGGTCTACGTCAGCTTTGTCGATGCGCTGGCCGCATGGGGCGAGCCGGCTTTTCCCGTTGCCATCGACATTCAAACCGATGTACCCGTCGCTCGCGGCCTGGGTTCCAGCTCCACTTGCGTCGTCGCTGGCATTATGGCCGCCGCCGCACTGACAGGCCACACCGTCGACCGCGCTGAGCTCGTCCGCATTGCCACCGAGGTCGAGGGCCATCCCGATAACGTCGCTCCCGCCATCCTGGGCGGCGCCGTCTGCTCCTTTACGCCGACCGATTCGCTCCCCCAGTGCCTGCGCTACGAGGTAAGCGATCGCTTGCGTTTTATTACCGTGATTCCGCCCTACGAGGTTCACACGAGCGAGGCGCGCAAGGTCGTGCCGCAGGAGATTCCGCTCTCCACCGCCGTATGGCAAATGGGCCGTATCGCCGGCATGACGCGAGGCCTGGAGGCCGGCGACCTCGACCTGATTGCCGCCGCCAATGACGACCGCATCCAGGAGCCCTATCGTCGTCGCCTGATTCCCGACTACAACGCCGTGCGCGACACCTGCCTTAACGGCGGCGCCAAGACCATCTGGATCAGCGGTTCGGGCTCTACCCTTATGGCTGTGACCGACGACACCATCGTGGCAAAATTCCTGCAGGTCAAGCTGCGTGAGCAGTTCCCCAAGTGCGACACGCACATTCTGACGTGCGACACCGAGGGCGCTCAAATCGAGTACCTGTAGCGCCCTGTCTCATTGCTCTCACCGGTCTCCTTGGGGCTTCCCCTGAAAACGTCCTCGATCATGAATTGCCCCGTCGTGGGGGGTGGGGGGGGGGGGGGGTTGGGTTGGGGGGTTTTTTTTTTGGGTGGGCCCACCCGGCCCAACGGCCCCCC